>JBEIEO010000023.1:0-20020 GCA_040382895.1 Halobacteriovoraceae bacterium | reverse complement strand
TCATCTTCGGTGAGGTAGCTTTCGTTTTTTTCATGAATTAGTTGCTCTAGTTGATCTTGCTCTTCTTGCGTCAGTTTGTGCGCAGGTACAGTATAAGACTCATTTAACCATTGTCCAAGATCTATCAGCCGGCATTTCTCAGAGCAAAAGGGCCTGAAGCCAGAAGAGTAGTAATTAAACTTCTTTTTACAACGAGGACAATCTACATTCAGCACTTTCATCCAAACACTCGCTTACGCATCAATTCAAACTTATTAAGCATTTCCTGGTCGTAAATGAAATCATGATCGTCGATACGATCGATCAGAAATGGACCTCGGATAGAATTTGTACCAAAAATAGCATCTGCTTTAAAGAGCTGCTCAAAACTTGTTTCAGACTCTTCGAAAGCATCAAAGAAATAACCATAACTTTCGATCACCTTCCGTCGCATAATTCCATCCAGTACATTAGGTCCAGTTGGTGCTGTATAGAGTTTATTATGGCGAACGACAAAGATATTAGCGACCGAGGATTCCCACACAGTATCTTGTGGGCTCAAAAATAAAACGTCATCATCACCTGGTTTCATAAACATCTTTTGGGCAAGGATGGTTTCCAGATAACTTCCTGCTTTGAGATAACTTGGCCACCAATGGGGACGCTTGGAATGAGAACAGGTCCGAAGCTTCAGCATTTTACCTTCAGAACGATTCGGATCATAAGGTGAGCTGTTAACGTGAATTTTGAGATCATTTACTGAGCTTATTCCCGTACGAAGCAAACCTCTGGCCTGCTCCCGGTAAATAGTCAGTCGTATGACCTTATCGCCACCTTCTAGAAAAGCTCTATCCTCTAAGCGTCCTCGCAGGACCATGGCCCAATCTTCACCATCATTAAAAGGGCCATAAAGAAACTCAGCGCCTCTCTTCAGTCGATCGAAGTGGTATTCCCAGTCAGAGATATGACCATTTACCAATCGCATGGTAGTGAAAACAGATTCACCATAGAAGAAGGCGCGATTAATGCTTTCAGACATTTTGACCCCTTAAAACTTGGCTTGTCTTTCCCGATCATGATAACTTTGATCAGGAGTTTCAAACTAGTACTTTTTATGATGCGACTAACCATCATAGGTTTTGGTAATCAAGCGAAAGCCTGGGCGCAAAACCTTCAAGATTCCGGATTCCCCTTTCGAGTGGCCTTGAAGCCAGACTCTCCTTCGTTTGAAAAAGCTATCGCTTTGGGAATAGAGACTGTAGAAATCGGTTCAGCCGATTTTTTTAAGGATCGTGCGTTTGTTTTGCTGACTCCTGATCACACTCATCACGATTTTATGACCAACTATGGTCATTTGTTCGCCGCAGACACCATGATGCTATATAATCATGGCTTTTCTCTCACGAAAAATCAGTTCCAGACTCATTTTCCTCACATGAAGCATGTATTGTTTGCGGTGAAGGCAATCGGATCTGAGATTCGCAAACAGTATCTTGTCAGAGGTAAACTGGGTGCCGTCTACTCTCTTGAACATGTGAAAAGTGATACGACAGAATTAAGGCTTTGGCTGGAAAAACTAGCTCACTCTCTTGGTATCAATTTCGGTCTATATCCCACAACTTTTGAACACGAGACTCAAGCCGACCTTTTCTCTGAGCAAGGGCTACTTTGCTCAATCCTTCCTTACACTGCAGGAGAACTGTTTTCCCAGCTGATGGAAAATGGTATTGAACCTGAATTAGCTTTTTTTGAAGTCTGGCATGAACTGAAATTAATTGCCAACGCCATGGTCGACAAGGGACCCGAAGGCTTCTTTGACCTCATTAGCCCTAATGCTCTGGTTGGTTCTGAGAAGGGTTACCAAAAACTTTTCAACGCTGATTTCAGACAAAATTTAAAAAGCTTGATGAGTGACATTAAAACAGGCAAATTTAACGACGAACTCGAAAATACTGACGTTGAAGAATTACGTAAAACAATTCGCGCCCGTTGGAATAAGAGTCCTCTGATGAAGACCTTCAGAGATATTCATGCAAGGTACCCAGATGAAAAAGCTTAATCTCCGTGATATTCGCAAGGCGAAACAACAACATCTTCAGGTGCTGACTTGCTATGATTTCCAAACGGCTACCCTACTCAATCAAACCGACCTAGACATGATCCTGGTAGGAGACAGCGTAGGAAATGTGATGCTGGGTTATGAAACCACGGTAGAAGTTACCCTCAATGATATGGAAACATTCGGTAAAGCCGTTCGCCGTGGAGCTCCTGACAAATTCCTGATCATGGATCTGCCTTTTGGCACCTACTCCACTGTCATTCAGGGAGTTCATTCGGCCACGAAACTTTTTCAAACAACCAAAGCCGAGGCGATTAAACTTGAAGGAGCTTTCCCTTACCAGCTCAAACTCATCGAACGTCTCACTCAAACTGGAATTCCGGTCATGGGTCATATCGGATTGACACCTCAATCGGTTCATCAACTGGGTGGTTATTACACTCATGGCAAAAATGAAACTTCAGCTGATCGATTAATGAAAGAAGCTAAGGCACTGGAAGCGGCAGGATGTTTTTCGATTGTTCTGGAAATGGTTGACGAAAAAGTCGCGATTGAAATTACCAAGAATCTTTCCATCCCAACTATCGGAATCGGTTCAGGCAAAAATACTGACGGTCAGGTACTGGTGATCAATGATCTTCTGAAACTTGGTCCGAACACGCCGCCGAAATTTTGTCAGCCCATTGCTGACCTTTACCAGACCAAAAAAACACTCATTGAGCAGTATCTACGTAATCAGAGGAAATAATGCAAGGACTGGTCACAATTGATTTTGGAAACACCAATCCGCACGCGGGACTTTTTCAAAAACATAAGGGTGAATGGAACTTGATCAAGGTGTGTCCATTCTCGGAACTCTCTCTGTATCTCAATCAATTGCAAATGACTCCGGATAATAGTCAGCTGGTGTTAAGCGAGGTCAAAGCTCGGGAAGAAGAACTGCAGCCTTTGCTGGAACAAGGATTTTTACTGACGCGAGTGAAAGACTATTGGCGAGGAACTAAGTTCGCGGGCATGCCTGTAAATTATGCACAGACCTTAGGCGAGGATCGGTTGATTCAAGCCTATTATGTCTTTAAAAAAATGAAAACGAATGTGTTGCTCATTGATGCAGGAACTTTTGTCACGATGGATGTCATCACCAATGCTGGCTTTCAGGGCGGCTATATCTTTCCCGGACTTCCTACTTACCAGGCAAGTTTTCAAAATGGAGAACTGTTAAAGACCGTTTCTCTTTCAAAAAACCTCTCCCTTGAGCTTCCCAAAGCTACGGCTGAAGCTATGCGTGACAGCTATCTGGCTTTTGCTGCATTAGCTCAAAAACTCATTATTGAGTGTCAGATTGATAAAATTGTCCTTACCGGAGGCCAAATCTCTCTCTGGAAGCAGATTTTTGATCATCTTAAAGTAAGTGTCATTGTCCAGGAAGAAGCGACTTTGATACACTGGGCCCTCCACTATTGGATGACAACCCAGATTGAAACTCTATGAATTATGTCTTAGCCATCACAGGATCCATCGCCAGCTATAAGGCTTATGATGTTGCCCGTGGATTAGTCAAAAATGGGCACCAGGTGAAAGTGGTGATGACGAGTGGCGCCCTGGAATTTATCAAACCTGAAACTTTTCGTTATCTGGGTGTTGAAGCCACTTATCTTCCCACCGATGATTTTCAACCTTCCCTATTAAATAAACATCAAACTGTCTTACATATTGAACTGGCAAAATGGGCGGATAAACTCATCATCGCTCCTTTGAGTGCAAATACGCTGGGACGCTTAAGTCTAGGTTTGAATAATGATCTCTTAGGCAGCCTCTATCTGGCCTTCGGTGCCAAACCAATCTTGATGTTTCCGGCCATGAATACACAGATGTGGAATCAAGCACGGGTTCAGGAACACATAACTTCCCTATCAAAGCTGCAGCATGTGCAAGTCATTAATCCGGTCTCCGGATTGCTTGCCTGCGGAGACATTGGGGCCGGAAAATTTCCGGATGTGAATGCTGTGATTGATTTGATTGAGACATTAGATCCAACTAAAAATAATAACCAGCACATTATTGTCACGGCCGGTGCCACGGCTGCTCCTTTGGATCCCGTTCGCTATCTCACAAATCCATCCAGTGGAAAAATGGGATTGGCGGTAGCCAAAGCCTTTTTGAAAGAAGGGTATCAGGTTACAATTCTTGCCGGTCATGCATGCACCGATGAAGTCAATTACCTCGCTGGTCATCCGAAATTTAACTTAATCAGAACGCCAACAACTGCTCTCATGAAAGAAGCAGCCGTTGCTCATTTTCCTAAAGCAGATCTTTATGTTTCTACCGGAGCTATCGCTGACATTGAGTTCGACGTCGCTCCTGAAAAAATCAAAAAAGAAAAGATGGGTTCAAGCCTCTCTTTCCATCAGGCAGCTGATATCTTGCAGGAAATTTTGAAACTCAAAAAACCACAACAAAAAGTTGTGAGTTTTGCTGCCGAAACAGAAACCACCAAGGAAGTGTTTCAGGAAAAGATGAAAAGAAAGCCGGTAGATCTCATGGTTGGCAATAAAGTGGCCAATGGCCTGATCGGTTCTCCTACAGTTGAAGGGTTTCAAACCAACGATGGCACTTATTATTTTGTTCAATCAGACAAGGTTTCCGGACCATTTCCATTGAAGAAGCAGGAAGTCGGCACAACTCTGGTCAAATGGTTTCAGGGACAAACTGCATGGTAAAGGTCATCACCAGAGCACAGGAACTCAAAACTATCCGGGCATCTGAAACACGACAGATTGGATATGTTCCTACCATGGGCAATCTTCATCAGGGTCACATATCGCTGCTGCAGAAAGCTCTGGAAGAAAACAGCGTGGTATATTTTTCTATTTTTGTTAATCCCAAACAATTTGGACCACAGGAAGATTTTAATCGCTATCCTCGCACGCTGGATTTTGATCTAAAACAAATCCAGGATTGTCTGAGTGGATTTCCTGGAAAAGAGGTTGTGGTTTTCGCCCCCATCGAACAGACGGAAATCTATCCTGCCGGCGATGATCAGACGATTTCAGTAATTGGTCTGAGCACAATCATCGAAGGTGCTTTTCGCCCGGGACATTTTGAAGGTGTCGCAACTGTCGTCTATCGCCTCTTTGATTTAATCAAACCTCAAAAAGCTTATTTTGGACTTAAAGATTATCAGCAGTATCTGGTGATTCATCAGATGGTGAAAGATCTTAATCTTCCGGTCGAGATAATCGGCATGCCGATTATTCGTGATCATTCAGGCCTTGCTCTTTCCAGCCGGAATCAATATCTGACGGAATCCCAGCGCCAGGAGGCTCTTGAATTGTCCCGTGCTCTAAAAAAAATAGCCTCTCTCGTGGAGAATAAAAAAACTCATCTCCCCGTGGCACGCCGTGAGATTGATATTACTTTGATGAATAAAAATTGGAATTACCTTGAAATTCGGGACGCAGAGACCTTGTCAGAGGATCTCACCAATTCCCGTAAAGTTACCCTGCTAGGGGTATATCAGCTGGGTTCCACAAGACTCCTGGATAACATACAGGTGGAGATTGAATGAATTACGAAGAATTTAAAATGCCCCTGGGGCAGAAAGCTTCTTTGGTATCGATTGTTTGTGACAAATTTGAAAGTCACTCAACCGTGCTTGAGACAAATAATTCTCTTCGTGAACTTCGTGAGCTCCTGCGAACGTTGGGTATCAATGCGGGAGAAGAGTATGTTCAGAACCGCAAGCAAATTGATCCGGCCACCATGCTGGGGGAAGGCAAACTTCAGGAAATCGCTGATGCTGCCCGCGATGAAGGCTCCAGTCTTTTAGTTTTTGATTTTGAGCTGACAGCTTCTCAGGTGAGGAACATCAAAGAAATAACAAAACTGGAAGTGGTTGACCGCAACACAGTTATTTTAGAAATTTTCGCTCACCACGCCCGGACTAAAGAAGCTAAGATCCAGATTGAAATCTCCCGCTTAAAATATCTTTTGCCTCGTCTGACCAGTATGTGGGGTCACTTTTCCAAGCAACGTGCGGCAGGAGCCGCTCTGGGTGGTGAAGGTGAACAGCAGCTGGAACTTGACCGACGTATGGTGCGCGAGCGAATTGAGTTTTTTAAAAAGCAGTTGGATGAAGTCCAGAAATCTCGCGAGCAGCAACGTAAGAAACGTCAGAATCAAGCCGTAACAGCTGCTTTAGTGGGTTACACCAACGCCGGTAAATCATCTTTGATGAATCGCTTGTGTCGGGTGAATGTTCTGGAAGAAAATAAGTTGTTCGCTACTTTGGATTCTACTTTTCGTACCCTTAACCCAGACTCTAAACCACCCATGATCATGATCGACACGGTGGGATTTATCTCAAACCTTCCTAACACACTTATTCAGGGCTTTAAGACCACTCTTGAATCCGCACTGGAAGCCGACCTGCTTTTGATCGTTTGTGATATTTCAGATCCTAATTATCAAAAACATCTCCGAGTCACCCAGGAAGTCCTGAGAGAACTTAAGATTGAAGATAAAAATCAGATCGTGGTGTTTAATAAAAAAGACTTATTAAATGACCCAGTCAGGGCCCGTATCATCATGAGAAATTATCCGAATTCTTTTCTGGTTTCTTCTTACGATGAAGAAGATATGAAAAATCTTCGTAATCATGTGATTGACTATTTTCTTTCTAAACAGGATCACTATGACTTGTTTATTCCGTATGAAGCCGGAGAAGCTCATTCGAGAATTCGTGGGAACGCCAACATTCTAAATACCGTTTCACATGAGCAAGGAATTTTTTATCGTATACGTATTCCTGATTTCATTTTTCAGCAGTTGGGCTTAAATAATTACGTACTGGCCCCTGCTGAAGCAAAAGAATGGGAACAAAATCGACCGACAACTTAGGATTTCACTTGTCCTAGCGGTAAAAAACTCTTAACCTCTTCATCCTTATGAAGAAGACCCGTGTGCTCAATCGAAAAAACTGCCTAAAATCACGTTGGACAGATCGCCAAACCCGACTGAAAGAAAAAAGTCTTACCCTTGCACATCCTGTCGTTAAAGCTTCTTATGTGTGGAGCGTTTTGTCGGATCAACTATCAGATGTATTAGGTCCAGAAATTCATCATCAGTGGTTCAAACAGGTAAAACCACTTGTGATTTCCCATAACGTTTTATTACTGGAAGTTCCAAACCACTTTTCAGCGCAATGGATTCATACTCACTATCATGAATTGGTGGATGCATTGTTATCAGCCATGGATAAAAGACTTTCGAGCTTTTTTATTTCACAATCAGAGCGACACTCCGCTGCAAAGATAATGGATACGATGGGCGCATCCTTAACGGAAAGCACCACTTCGGAAGTAAAGCGTCAAACCGAAGACGAGTAAGCTTAGACCTATACCTACTGTCAGAATGATCTTGTCTCTATTGCTCATCCTACCATTATAGAATATCAGTTAACTTTTTGAAACTGCTCAATCAACGCCGGAATTGAAAAAGGATCAAATGGTTTTGGAATCATACCTATTTGAGATGTGATAAAGCTCAGGTCGCCTTTGGGGTCTAAAAAGATGAAAGGCGTGGCCTGCATCGTGGCAGACTTCTGAAATTGCTCCAGGAAAGAATGGGAATGAGCCTCGAAGGTCGCTCCATCCAGCACAATGACGGCCGGTTTAAGGTCGTCAACGAGATAAGAAAAATCATGAACTTGGCTTAAAGAATAAAAACCTAGGCCCTTTTTCTTAAACACTCTCTCGACCAATGAAGCCGAAAATGTATTTTGATCGATCCACAATACCAAACCCATGACTCATTACCTTTGACAATATAGCCCCTGAATACCTACCATCTAGACATGGAAAAAGAAATGCCTTCCAAATCTAAAATTCGGGTCGTTGATCAACATACCGGACAAACATTATTTGAGTGTGCCCTCGATGAAAGCGAAAAGGCCTATCAATTCGCAGCTCAAATGGAAGAGATGGGATTGGACATTAAGGTTATTGCTCCAACGTTAGGGGATACACTTTCTCAATCCCTGGGTCTTAACAACGAAGAACAGCAGGCTTACCGAGATAGCCTGGAAGAAGAAATTGACCAACATGAAGGGTCATGTTGCTTCGAAGAATCAAAGCCAGACCAACTAAAACATTAAATCAAAATTCCGGTGAACTTAAAGTTTCGATAACTCCTCTCAGGGCTATGATGGCGTCCGGAGGTCCGTATGAAACTTTTTTCGTCTTCGCTCCTCTTATTTTTTTGCCTATCTTTCACCACCCATGCCGATACCATGAAAGACATCAATCGCGGCTCAGATTCCGATTTCCAAGAGGTGCCTGCCTATGGAGGTGATGAAGCCACGGAAGAGGAACTCAATAAGTTAGAGCGCCAGGAGGAAGAAGCCATTGAAATGGAAGAAGATGGTAGTTTTGAAGAGGAAATTAAAAGTGAAAACAGTGATTCCCTTACGGAAGAGAATGACCCTTTCGGAGAATATATTCCATAAAAATCTAGAAGGTGATACCTACGTGTGCAAAAAGGGATCTCGGCATAACACTGTAACCGAAGAGTTCTTCGTATTCTCTATCCAGTAAATTCAGTAACTGCAAACCAGCATCCATGTCCCGGGAAGCAAAGTAGTACCTCGCTCCTAAATCGAAGGTCTCAAATCCATTTAGTTTTGCAACACCACCAACTGAATTGAAATCTTTACGGGAGCTGAACCAGCGTCCTTTCAGACTAACTTCGCTGGCTTCGGTCGGAAAAAAAGCAATCCCACCCTGCAAGCTATTCTGCGGTCTTCTCAATACGGTTTCTTCCTCTTTTCTAAACTGCTGGTAAGTATATCCCGCTTGAATCTCAACTGAGTCCTGGCGATATTTGTTACTGATTTCCAGGCCTTCAGCAATAAATCTGCCTTGATTGAAATAACGAGCTTCCGTGAAGCTATAGGTGATCAGGTTTGAAAGGCGATTTTGGAACAAAGTTGCTTCCAACTGACTTTGTTCATTAAAGATGGTCCACGAAGCTTCCCAAGAGTGGTTAACCTCCGGAATAAGAGCATCATTTCCAAAGGGTCCATGGAGTTGATAAAGCGAAGGGGCCTTGAACCCCTGAGAATACTGAAGCGTGATGATTGATTGCTCCAGCTCGTAGGCCAGACCCGCACTACCGGTAAAGAATTCTCCATAACGAGTATGTGTTTCAGCACGTCCCCCGGCCTGGAATTTGAAATCCCCTGAGGTTAGGGCCGACTGAAGGAAGAGTGAGTGGAGATCAAAACTTCGAACTTCGGCTTGAGTTGTTCTAAAATCCTCATGCTCCGTCGATAGACCTGATAGTAATTGGATTTTTTCTTCCTGAAATTTATGCAGGATCTCATTTTGCATGAGATTTCCATCGAAAGTTTCAACACCACGAGAAAGAATATCGATATAGCGCTGGTGGCGATTAAAACCGTTACGAAGTGAAACAGCATTCCGTTCACTTAGTCTTAACTCCGTTTTTTGCTGTAAAACATACTGATCATTGGTGCTCTCATCATGTGCATTATCATCAGTCCCACCGTCCAACTCGTTTTTTCCTCGCAAATAGGAGCCCAGAAGTTCAGTTGAGACTTGACCGCTCCAGGCGTGTGAAGATGAGGAAGTGAACTGAGAGATTTCAGAAGCGTCTTTTTCTTTGGACTGAAACCTTTTCTCGTTCAAACGAGAAATGCCTTCAGTTAAAAACCGATTGGCCGTAAAAGTTCCTTCATGCTTGGAGATTTTCCAGTCACTAGAAAGATAAGTTTCGGTGGTATTAAAACTCCCTCCCCTGATGCCGAATCTTGTTTCCGGAGCGTTTTCGCCTTTCCGGGATTTAAGTTCTATCAATCCACCCATTGCATCTGAACCATATAAAACCGCTTGAGGTCCCTTGTGCACTTGTACTTCTTTTAAGAATGGCAGAGTGAAAAAAGCAGCATCGAACTGTCGGTCGGTATTTGAAGGATCGTTAATTTTCATCCCATCCAAGGTAAAGGCCACGTGACGACTCTCGGTTCCTCTAAGGAAGAAAGACACTCTGCTACCTGGACCACCATTTTGGTTAAGAATGAGGCTTGGTTCATCGTCGAGAACTTGGGATAAGGTGCCAATAGTTTCAGCTTCAAGTTTGTGTACGGGAATTTTTCGGGAGCGGGTGAAAGAAAAATCACTAACTTCTTTTTCGGCTACGACTTCAATTTGTTCCAGAGAAACAGACGCGGCATGGACCGGGAAGCAAAATAGAAAGATCAAAAGCGAGACTAACGACATGGATCCTCCGCGGGATGTCAGTTGACTTCCTGGTCGTATCTGGCTTCCTTTAAAGGTTACAGTTGCGGGACAGCGTTGGACTTTCACCAACTTCCGGTTACAAGAAGAGTTAAACTAAAACTACATTTCGAGAGGGTTTCTGGCTATAATTTTAATATGGATGACATCAATAACCGTCAATACGATCGATTTCCGTTCCAACCAGGAATGTGGGTGAAAGTGGTCAGAGAAAATCAGCGGATATCTGACTTTAAAATGTACCAGTTGATAGATCTTTCTCAAGGTGGAATCAGCTTTAAATCCCATGCCGCGAAAGAATTTAAACGTGGTGATAAATTTTATATTTTAGAAGTTGAAGCTGAGGTACTAGATGATCCCATCAAAGCGGTTGTTCGTTACGTGAAGCTTTTGGATGAGTTTGGAGTGGATTATAAAGTGGGAGTTGAGTTTCTGGCGAAAGTTTAAAAATCTAAATAGAAGAAGGCCCCGTTTCCGGGGCCTTCTGAATTAAGCGGATTTCTCCTCCATTAGTTTTTCTTGATATTCAGTTTCATCAGAAACAAGGGCTTCAATCTCGCGGTATTTCGGAGTCGGAGCACCATGAATCTTATTCTTGTAGATGTCTTTTTTCTTCTCGAATTGTCTTTCCATTTTCTCTATGCAAAGGTCCAAGGATTTGTACATGTTGTCTGCATAAGCTTTGGCGAAGAAATCAAATTTCGGACCATGGACTTTGATTTCGGCCCAGTGTTCGTCGCCGTGTACCCAGCAAACCCACGAAACGTTGGTGTTGCCTTCAAAATACTTGTCTAGTTTTTCGGATTTTTCTTTGATGCGTTCATCAAGAGCGGGTGTGTGTTTCAGATGCTTGAAAGAAATTTTTAGTTTCATAAAACGTGCCTCAAAATAATTTATAATCGCACACTGAAAATTCAAGAATACCTTTACCTCATTCATTCACCTCCTGTAGATTATTTTTTTCGTTTTGACGATGGAGCAATCCCCATCATCTCACGATACTTTGCCACCGTACGACGGGCAACTACGATATCTTTGGTACTGAGTAACTCAGAAATTTTTTGATCAGATAACGGCCTTTTGGGATCTTCGTGATTGATCATTTCTTTAATCTTGAGTTTCAAACTCTCACCAGCAATATCAATACCGCCGTTCTTTCCGCCGATTCCGGCGTTGAAAAAGTACTTCAATTCAAAAGTACCGATCGGTGTGTGCATAAATTTATTCGTCGTAACTCGAGAAACCGTTGATTCGTGCATGCCGATCTCGTTGGCGATGTCTTTCAGAATCATTGGTTTAAGGAAAGCCGGACCTTTCTTGAAGAATTCCTGCTGAGTCCGCACAATGGAATTGGCCACTTTATAAATAGTCTTCTGACGATTTTCTATAGATTTGATCAGCCACATAGCCGAGCGTAGTTTATCCTGCACAAACTCTTTTGCTTCCGTATCATTCTGACCACTCTTGATCAAAGACTTATAGAGGTTTGATATACGCAGGCGAGGAACACCCTCATCGTTGATCTGCACCACGAACTCTCCACCCACTTCAGCAACGAAGATATCCGGAACTACATACTGAGTTTCTTCTGCCGAAACCAGTCGACCTGGTTTTGGGTTAAGCCCCATGATAATAAGTTCAGCTTCTTTAACTTTATCTTTTGATACTCCGAAATCCTTAGCGATCTTGGCATAATCCTTCTTTTCCAGATCATGCATGTTGCGCTCAATGATCAGCTCCACCAGAGGGCATCGTTCAGGAAGCAAACGCGCCTGAATCCCCAGACACTCTTCCAATGATGAAGAACCACAACCAACCGGATCTAAATGTTGAACGAGACCAAGAATACCGATGGCCTGATCTTTTTCCAGACTTGAGCGTCCGATAATGTCATCGATCGGAACTTCCAGATATCCATCGTCATCAATATTACCGATGATTTCTAATGCATAATTAAGCTCGTCACTTGTCAGGCTTTCCATCCGCAGCTGCCATTCCAGGTGCTCCTGAAGACTCTGGCTTTTGGAAACCATGTTCTCGTAGCTGGGAAGGTCGTCGGGAGAACCTGCTTCTTTCATGTTGGGTGAAGAAGAAGAGGTTGAATTGAATGATTCGGAATAGGAATCCCAGTCAAAAGTATCTTTTGATCCTTCGATCAATTCCGGACCTGAAAAGTTTTCAGCTGTTGCTTCCTGGGCGTCCATTTCTTCGCGAGTGGAATTGTCTTCCACTTCTCCGCGTTCCATTTCGCCGTCGATTTCTTCTAGCATTGGGTTTTCAACCATCTCCTGCGAAATAAGTGTCGTCATTTCCAGGTGAGTTAACGTCAGTAGCTTGATCGCTTGCTGAAGTTGAGGCGTGATCATTAGGCTTTGCGTCTGCTTGAGCCCTTGATGCATTTTAATCGCCATAGTTTATCCCCTACTACATCTTAAATTCTTCCCCTAAGTAAAACTTACGGGCGATTTCATTATTAATGATCTCGTCGGGTGTGCCACTTACCAGTAATTCTCCTCTGCTCATGATGTACGCTCGGTCCACGATGCCCAGAGTTTCTCTTACGTTATGGTCAGTGATCAACACTCCGATGTTCTTCTGTTTCAAGCGCTTAATGATCTGCTGGATATCACTCACGGCCAGCGGATCGACTCCGGCGAATGGTTCATCCAAGAGGACAAACTTTGGATCCAGGGCCAGGGAGCGCGCGATCTCTACCCTTCTCCTTTCACCACCTGAGAGCTCTCTTCCTTTGGATTTACGGATGTGATCCAATCCAAAGTCGCGTATCAGGTCATCCAGAGCATTCTGTTTCTCTTTATCCGGGATATCCCTGATTTCGAGGACAGAAAAAATATTTTCTTCAACTGTAAGCTCTCTGAACACCGACGCTTCTTGAGGAAGATAGCCAATGCCCTTTCGAGCTCGTACGTGTAAAGGCTGAGACGTGACGTTTTCACTGTCGAGGTTGATGGTTCCCTCATCTGCCTTCACTAAACCCACCATCATATAAAAGGATGTTGTTTTTCCAGCTCCGTTAGGACCAAGGAGTCCTACAACTTCACCTCTTTCAACATCGATACTTACGTTCTTCACAACTTGCCGGCCGTTGTAAGCCTTCTTTAAATCCCTGGCGTGGAAACTCGCGCTCATCACTATTCCTTTAGTTCTGTGCTTTTTTATCTCTATCTTTCTCGCGCTTCACCTGAACATCCGACATGGCATCATCAACTTCAATCAGATCCATATTCTCCCGGATAGTAATGCGGTAACCTTTCACCACATCCGATCCGTGTTCAACTTTGGGCGCACCGGAGAGAACCATTTTTTGTTCTCTACCGAATCCTTCCAGTCTCTCAGCATAAGCTTTACGCTGAGTTATCCCTTCCGGAGTCTTCAAAGTTTCCGTCACCTTCACATCGTCATTCAGGACAAAATACTTGAGACTTTTATTATAGTTTTCGAGGTAGATATCGGCTTTTCCGGCAGTTATCACGTAGCTTTGCCGATTCATTTTTACATCACCCTCCAGGTGGGCGAGTGATTCTAGGCCTTTCAGTTCAAGTTGTTGAGACGAAAATGTCGTTTTGCCCTCATACTTTTTCTTTCTTTGCATGCTTCCTTGCACGTTGCCTTTGAAGCGCGAAAATTGATTTTGCGGGTTAGCTCGCATAGTCTCGGCATTGATCTCCAGTTCATCTTTAGACTTCAAGTCTTGTCCCTTGAATGTGACACCGCCCGAACCAACGATGAGATCTTTCTTAAAAAAATATTTTACTCGTGCGGCCAGATACTCCGCTTCGTCTGACACCACCCGAACATTTCTCTCGAGGACTAAAAGATCCTTGGCCTTTTTATAATTTCCAAATTCTGCCTGATAGCGGATGGTCTGATTTTTTTGCTGATAATTATAAACACCTCTCGGTTCATCAAACTCTGCCAGCTCTTCTCCCTGTGATCTCATCTTGATTGCTGAAAGAGACATTTGCGGAACACCTGCCTTGAGATGGAAGTAATCAAGATTTTCAATTTCGGTGAATTCCGGCGCAAGACTTGCGGCGACTTGGGTCTTCTTGGCTTCATCACTTTTCAACTGCAAAGCTGCAGTGATAATGAAGACATTTACACCAAGGTAAAATAAAATAATTATTATTGATCGAGGGTTACGCAGTTTCATTCTACCAGTATAACAATTTCTGGTATTTCCGGCACTTAAGTAGCATTTTCCTCTGTAATGTAAGGGGAATTCAGGTGACGAATTTTGTCGGTTTCTGTACTCTCATTTCCTATGCAAAATCAATCACTTCCAGAATCACAGACCCTTCAGGACTTGGTGGACAAGGGCGTAAAGCTCACTCCCATGATGGAGCAGTACTACCAGGTTAAAAAACAGTATCCCGATATTCTCCTGATGTTTCGAATGGGAGACTTTTACGAGATGTTTTTTGAAGATGCCCGGGAAGCTGCCAGGATTTTAAATATCTCACTTACCAATCGCGGAAAACTGGGTGATGTGCCTATCCCTATGGCCGGTATCCCACACCATGCAGCCCCTGCTTACGTTGACCGTATTTCTCAGCAGGGAAAAAAAGTAGTGATCTGCGAGCAGATGGAAGATCCAAAGCTTGCTAAGGGAATTGTTAAACGTGGAGTCAGTCAGATCGTTTCACCAGGAATGCCTTATGATCTGGACAAAACCTCAGCACTGGAAAATAAGTTTCTCGCTTCTGCCTTCTATGAAAATTCACTCTTCACTTTGGTGCTGTTGGATTTTACCACCGGTGATTTCTTCGGTTTGACCTTCAGAAACATCGAAGAACTTTGCGAGCGACTCATGATGATTCGTCCCAAAGAATTTATATCTTATCTTGGGCAATGGGATAAATTTCCCATGCTGGAAAACTATCTTCAGAGCATGGATGTTCTCAAGACTCATCTGAGCCAGGAATACTTTGAAGAAAAGCACACTGGCTTTTATATTCAAAAGCTCATCCCTACCTATCAGCGTGATGGGATCATCGCTCAGAATGCAGGTGTGCTGGCCCCATTGGGTGCCCTGAGCTACTACGTCTCCTCTACTCAGACAATCGAGAAAATTTCCCATCTGCGACCTTTCAGAATCATCAACAATGATGAAAACATGAAGGTCACCTTCTCGACACTGGCAGGCCTTGAGATTTTCCCTCGTAGCCGAGAAACAGAAGGCAATTCTCTTCTGGGTTACATGGATAAAACCAAGACTTCCATGGGATCTCGCTACCTTCGTCATTACTTTCAAAATCCATCCTGTGATCTGAATGTCATCAATAAACGACTGGATCTGATTGAGCGCTTGATCGAAAAAAATGCGTTCATGAAAAATCTACGTACTAGGCTCGATGATGTTCGGGACATCGATCGCATCATGGCGAAAGTCTCCACTCAAAAAGTAACTGCTGGAGATGTCATCAATCTTGCCGCTGCTATAGAGATTTTTTTTGAAACTGAAAAAGACATGGAGTCTCAGGATTTCAGCTTCTTTAGTAAGCTTCCTAAAAAAGACATTGAATTTCTTTCTAAACTGGCAAAAGAAATCCGCGATACCATTAATGATGAAATGGGTGCCAATGCCGAAAAGGGTAACCTCATTCGTCCGGGAGCTTCAAAGGAAAGAGATCGTCTGGCTTCACTCTCAACTTCAGCAGCCGACGAACTTCTGAAGCTTGAAACGAATTACCGCAACAGTACTGGTATCGGTAACCTGAAAATCAAACACAATAATATTTCAGGTTATTTCATTGAAGTATCCAATTCCCATCTGACAAAAGTGCCGAAGGCATTTCAGCGTCGTCAAACTTTGGTGAATAACGAACGTTATGTCACAGCTGAGCTGGAAACTTTCGAAAAAGAAATAACTTCGGCGATGGATAAGCTGATCAAGCTCGAAAAGGAAATCTTCTCATCCATTACTGGCAAAATGGCAGACCAGGGAGCATTGATCCTCGATGTGGCAAAACGTTTTGCTCAGATCGATGTTTTTCAGTCATTGGCCTGGGTGTGTTTTCAGGAGAACTTTGTCCGACCGACTCTACACAAAGAAAAGAAGATCGTGTCGATTCATGGGGCCTGGCATCCGTTAATTAAAAACAATATACGTGATAGTTTCGTCACCCATAACCTGAAGCTCGATGATCGCTGCTTCTTCGGTCTCATCACTGGTCCAAACATGGCCGGTAAAACGACCGTTATGAGAGAAACGGCCATCATTCAGTACCTGGCACAGCTAGGTTGTTTCGTTCCGGCACAGAGTGCAGAAATTGGAATCTGTGACTACCTCTTCTCCCGTTTGGGTGCATCGGATGACATCATCCGCGGTCAATCTACCTTCATGGTAGAAATGGCCGAAACCGCAGAAATACTGCGACATGCCTCTTCCCGTTCACTCATTATCCTGGATGAAATTGGCCGAGGAACTTCTACCTATGACGGTCTTTCGATTGCCTGGGCTTTGGTGGAACACTTTGTAAAAAAGCTCAAAGCTATTACTCTTTTTGCAACTCACTATCATGAATTGATCGAACTAGTGGAAAGTCTACCTGAGGCAAAAAACTTCACCGTGCGAACTGAACAAAAGAACGGCAAAGTCCAGTTTCTTTATGAATTGATTGAGCAGGGAGCCACTCAAAGCTTCGGGATTCATGTGGCTGAACTAGCAGGTCTTCCTAAAGATGTACTTCGTCGCTCGAAAGAGATTCTCAAAGAGTTGGAAAAACATCAGAACCACTCATCTATGGAGCTAGTGGATCGGATTTCTTTTGGAAATGATCAACTAAGTCTTTTTCAACCAGTGACCTTGGTACCGGAGCACTTAAGCACTGTAGAACAGGATTTAAAGAACTTAGACATCATGAACCTGACTCCTATGCAGGCACTTTTAAAATTACAGGACTTAAAATCCATTATTCCGAACGTTTAATTCAATTTTTTACTCATAGGCACCGATAAGAAACTAGAGGTGCCTATGACTCCCATTGACCTGATAGACTTCACACATTCAAAGAAAAAAATCCCTTCATATTTTTTAAAACACAGAAGTCCTGAAAAAGCAGTCATCTCAGATCGTAGGGCAATTGCCGCTCTGATGCTGGACTTTGCGGCTATCCTTGGGACAACGGTCATGCTTTCTACTATCTTTAAACTTTATTTTGGTTCTTTTATGATTTCCGATCACCTACAAACAGCAATGAGCAAAATGAGTTTTTACGAGCTTTCTGTTAGCTCTCTACCGCTCATGTTCATGAGCTATTTTTTCTTCAGCAACTTTTTCAATCACGGACAAAGCTGGGGCATGCATGTCATGAAGACCAGAATTCAGATGCCAGAGCAGAATTTCAGAACATCAATTCTGTGGGCGATCTTTGCTTCTTCAACCATCATGACTTTCGGATTATCTTTTTTCTGGGCACGTGAGTACTTTGAAAACAAAGGTTGGGGAACTTTCGAGGGACACGATCATCTCTATATCGGTCTGATACAGGAAAAAGAATTTTCACCGATTAACCTGGTAGAACATTCTCAAAATCAGAATCAAAAAGTGGAAGAAGAGCCGCAATACTTTATTAAGGCTGCTTAAGCAAAAGTGCTAATCACTAACGCTAAAATCCAGAGAAGGAATTTTAACTTCCTCTCCGGCTTTCCAGCGTGCAATGAGTTTAATTTTCTTTTCTAGATTAGGTGCTCCATGACTATAGCGCGCTTCTTCGAATTGTTTAGTTGTAGGGCTTGGTGCCAAAAAATGCTTATTGGAAAGAGAATCCCGAAGAATGCTTTTGAAGACAGCTTCAGCTTCCTGAAATAGCGGTGAGACTTTATCTTCCTCAATTTTAAGTAACTGGCGGAGTCGCGCAGAATACATGTCGATAAGGGCACGATGGTAAGGATGGAACTCTCCCTTGATATTTAATAGTCGATCCATGTAGCTCTTCGATTTTTTAAGATCCCCTTCAAGCATATACAAACGTGATAGATTATAAATATAGGATGTATCCTCGCGTCCACTTAACTCAAGCGCCTTCTCCAGATCTTTGATTGCTGCCTTATTGTCATTATTTTTATAGGCGATGAAAGATGAGACCGCATAACCAAATGAATCCTCTAGACCAACATTCTTTTCATCAGATTGAGCTTTATCCATAGTGATTATTTCAAGTGATCCAGATTCAAAGTTAACCTTTGTTCCCACATACCAGCTATGAGCAGCGGGCTTTCTATCTCCTATGGTCATCCAGAATTCTCCCCTCGCCGGGTGAGCAATCGAAGTCATAATATTGGATAATTTAACAGCAACTCGTCCAAAACTTCGCTTACCTTCAAAGTAATCGATGTGTGAGGACAAGGCATTCATAGACCAAGGAATATCAATTCGTCCCTCACCTTCATTTAGCATCTTCTCCATCTGATATAGACGTGATTGAGTTTCAAGATAAGCTGCGAAGTTTGAATGAAAGTGCTCGGCTTGCATGGATGGATCAAGATAATGGTTACTCTGGCCCATAACCGCATTTTTCTTTCTACGAGCTATGATTTTTCTTTTGGCAGAAATTTCAATAGATGCGACTTCCTGATTTTTGGAATCCGAAATAAAAATGGTCCAGGATGAAAAAACATTGGTCTTCTTAACAAGTGCGAAGGCTTCATCAATAGTGCGTGCTTCTCTTAAAATTCGTTGTTGCAAATTGGGAACAACTTCCGCTGTGCCATCTTTATGAGATGTATCCCAACGAGTGGTATTCATCTGATGCAAAGAAACCGCAATCCCATGTTGATTGAATCCTGAGATGCCACCCGGGTAAATCAGCCCAGCAGTGCCGGCCGCCACATATGGAATCTTTTCATTCTCTTGAATGAGATAAACTACCGGAGCTTTTGCCCAGGATTTCATGAGTGGGGTCTGATCCAAATTGCGTCCATGAATAATTCCCTGACCGGTAGCAGAATCAGGTGCCACCAATCCAACACAACCCATTTTTCGATCATGAGCAGGTTGTTTATTATAGCGCTTCAATAATTTCGTTACGCCCTCTCTGGCCACTCTGATTCCACATTGACCGAGAACTTTACTGATCACTCTAAGTTGATTGGTGCTTTGCTCCTGAGCAATTCCACCCAAAACATTTCCGACTTCGATACCCAGTAAGGTGAAAATGAAATCTTCTTCCTGATACCTTGGTTCAAGACCTCTGGCCTTCATTCCATCCTGATATCCCCGGGCCAGGGCTGAAATATTTGAAAGAAACTCTTTAGAAACGCTATTTTTTAAACGTTTCATCTGACAATCTTTTAATGCCGTGAAGATCCATTTACTTTTACCCATGGCAGCCTCTTCTCGGGCAAAGTATCCCAGCATTTCCTCTATGGAACCTGAGTCGATTTCTTGGGGCATAAGGAAACCATGAGCGTATTGAATTTCTTCAGGAGTTCCTGCTCCTTTAAAAATAAAAAATGATTTATGAGCTGATCCTGCATCGAGGTAACATTTTTGAACTTCTGATTTTCCGTAACTTCGTTTTTCCTCACATTTAACTTCTGCCATCTTCTCTTCAGATGAAATGGTCCTGACAATTTTGGGACTGGCGCAAGCTGTGAACAACATTAAAAAGATAAGAGGCAGTGAGGTTATTTTCATTGATCC
>JBEIEO010000022.1:0-20643 GCA_040382895.1 Halobacteriovoraceae bacterium | reverse complement strand
TGGACGGAGTATAAAACCATAAACTCTGAAGAACGTGCTCCTGTTCGGAGATAACCTCGCCTTTGAATGTGATCTTTGTGAGCTGAAGATAAGCATCGGCTTCGGCGTTATAATTAATCAAAGATTTTTCCATGATGACTTTTTCGCCGCCGTAATCAGCTTCGTGTCGAACGTAATCGTTTAGGGCCGGAAAAGACCAAGCAAAAGTTGGCAGCAGAAGAAACAAAGAAATAAAAGTTTTCATGCATTCATAATAGCAAAAAGCTTAGCGCATGAGCAAACCATAGGCTTTCAACTCTACTGGTCGAAGATGAAAATGATGGCAAAAAAAGTTGATAAGCTTATCTGCTTCCTGAAAGTTTGTTCCAACCAGTTCTGCATAGTCTTGATATTTGGTCTGGTAGCCCTTTTTCATCCTCAAAAGAAACCCCTTTTCATTCTCTGCTGATACGCATTGTGTGCAAGCAAAGTTTCCATCGGCCGGAAGAAACGTCACCCCAGCGGTGTCCATCAAAGAATCCCCACAATAAGAACAGTAATCAGTGTCCGGCATGATTCCGATGTGAAAGAGCAACTTGATCATAAAAAGAGACAGATGTTGATGGGCCTGAAAGTTATTCTTAATTAGTGAATCATTGAGATGAAAAAGGGCATTACTGATAACGGAAAAAATACCTTCATGCTCGTTATTGGAATAATCACTCTGATCAATCTGAAAATTCATCGAGAATTTCTGCAAAATCTCAAAGTACAAACAGATCAGATAAAACGCCTGAATATTATGTCGAATATTTTGCGGCTCCCACAACCGCTGTGATTCAGCGGCGACCATCAATTCATTTCCTTCAATTTTATTTCCACGCTGCGCTTTTATCTGAATGCGAACCATGGAACCGAGCTCAAAAATGGTGGGTTTATGATGTTTTCCTCCACCCTGACCGCCATAGATATAAAAACTTCCAACCGTTCCGTTACGCATGATGAGTTTCACGATGAGATCGCGTTCTTTATAGGAAACTTTGTGGATGACTATGCCTTCAAAAACCATTCTTGAATTGCCAGGATGAAGTTGTAGACTGACATTTTCATAGTTAAAAGACGTATAGCCAAGTAATTCTTGAGGCCGTTCCATTCAAGACCATTTGGATTTTCCAGAGCAAACACATCGAAAGCTTCGCCTCGCCTTCCCCCTCGTGCAACCATTTGAATCCAGAAATCAAGATTACGAACTTGATACGTGAAATAGATCCGGGAGATGACCGGTAGATTCACTCCATGGGATAAAACCGTCGTGGCCACAATGAAATCCGGAACAACTCCAGTCCGGACAAGTTTTGAAAATTCTGCAGCCTCTCCTCCTACACAACTCCAGCATTTGAAATTTTTCTGCTTTAATTTTTCCTCCCAAGATCTGACTTCATGGCGATACTGACAGAAGATCAATCCTGTTCCAGAGGCGGGAATCAGTTGATCAAAGTAATTCGTTAGCCAATTTTTCGAGGGATACTTATAGTAACGAAAGGGAGCATTTTTTAATTGCTGATTTCCTACATCCACCCAACTAATCCTCGAAAAGTTGCAGTGGTAGGTTTTAAAAACCTCGAGCATGTCCATTGTCATGGTGGCCGTCAACAGTAGACAAAATCGAGATTCCAAGGTTGCTTCATAAAAGCATTCCCACATCCTTTCCCGAAATGTATCGCCCCAGTAAAAAAAAAGATGAAACTCATCAAAGATAAGAATTTGTGCCCTCGGCTTTTTGACTATCCACTCTTCAGGAGTCATTACCCAACATCGATCTCCCCATAGGGCAATCAGCTCATTGGCCAGGGCCCGCAAGGGGACGATTACCAGAACTTTCTGGTTCAAATCTTGCATGAATTGATTCAGCAAAAAAGTCTTTCCGGAGGCAGGAGGTGCGGTCAGAAGCAGCAGTTCATTTTGCATAAAACCTCTTAACAGCTACCGATTTGCCAATCTATCAATCTGCTGGATGGATTAAGTTCTTTCCCATTTGGAAAAGTTTTTGTGGCCCGAGTTTCACAATTATGACGAAATCGCATAAACGTCATGATCATTGATAATGAGTCAGATACCGGCTTCATCTTAGGGATGGAACTGAAATTCCTGGGACATCATGGGACTTGTGATTTTCCAATGCCTCAGATGAGAGGCTTAAGCTTGTTTAAATAGTTTTAAAAAATGCATATCAGGGTCAATTATTTATACGCACTGACAAAGTTTACTTGATCATGGCATGGCCAGAGTGTTGTTTAAGCCTCAAGACCTAAACAAAATGCACAAGCATATTAAATAGAGATTATTCACTCCCCAAAATGATGGCCAAAAACCGAGCTTAATGGTTAAATTATCCAACGAACTTTTAAGCGGGGTATCAATGAAATTAGGTGTCATTTTCACCGTGATTTTAGGAATCATCGCATCTGCCTATTTTAGTGCAGAGTCCTCTCTTCAAACCCATACTAATTTAAAAGCACTGCGTCTTCAGATGAGTGAAGTGGAGCTGCGCGAAGCTTTTGGCGCTCCTTATTCACAGGATCGCAACATGCTAACTTACGTTCTTGAAGATGCGTCTCAGTTATTCATCACTTTGCGTGACGATAAAGTTACAAGTGCTATGGTGAAGTACCATCAACCACTCAAGATACAAGATCCTCAACTGCGCAAGTTAACACTGGTTCAAATGAACCCAGGAAATCTTCAAGATTCAGATCCGAGTTGGTTCTTTGCTGGAAAACCTGAGGAAGGCCTGATCTACAAAGTCACCAAAAACGGCGAAGTAGAGAGCTTGACCTGGGTCCCTCCTTTCACATACGGAAGCTATCAGGCAAAGCATCTCTCAGCATTACTGCGGGATTTTAAGAGCCAGCAAGTATCAAATCTGTGATAGAATTGCCCCATGATTACTCAAATTGAAAAACTCTTTGATCAACAAATCCGACCGGCACTTGCCCAGCATGGTGGCAATGTTGAAGTGGTAGATGTGGATAACAATGTACTATTCGTGAAATTTTTTGGTGGATGCCAGGGCTGCTCCAGTTCAAAAGCCACCTTGAAAGGTGGAATCGAGCAGCTCATAAAGCAAAACTTCCCCGACATCACTGAAGTGGTGGACGTGACTGATCATCAAAGCGGAACCAATCCCTACATGTAGGAAGCTTTCAGGCTTTCGGATTTCTGAGAACATTGAGCCGTGCTCTTACGGCTTGTAGTTTTTCCAAACTCAATTCAGCAAAAACAATTTTCTCACCCTCGCCAGCATCAACCAATACTTCTCCCCAGGGATCAATCACAAGTGAGTGCCCAAAAGTACTGAGTTTGTCATTGTGTTGACCCCACTGAGCTGAAGCAATCACATAAGATTGATTCTCGATGGCCCGAGCACGCAGCAGTGTGTGCCAATGGGCTTTGCCGGTAGGAACGGTGAAAGCTGAGGAAACTGAAAGAACGTTCGCCCCAATATAAGAATACGAGCGGAAAAGCTCCGGGAATCGCAGATCAAAACAAATCGCGAGCCCGATCTTAAAGTCATCAAGGTCAATCATCTTTGGCGTTTTACCAGCAGTGTATACACGGGCCTCGTCAACGACTGTGTTGCTTGGATGCTTTGAGAGATCAACGGCAAAAAGATTCATTTTATCATAGAGAGCGATTTCTTTTCCTTGCGGATCAAAGTTATAAGAGCGATTCAAAACCTTGCCATCGACTAATGTCGCAGCGGAGCCCCCAAGAATATAAAGGCCTGAATCTTTTGCCAGAGAACATATCGCTTCATAGTGCTCATTTTGACCATCAACTAAGTAAGGAGTTGGCTTGGTGCCATCTGACATGGAGTAGAAAACTTCTGGTAAGAAAACGGCGCTGGCCTTCTCTTTTTTAGCCTCTTCCAAAAATTTCCGGATAGTAACAAGATTACTTACTGGATCCAGAACTGATTGCAATTGAACGACTCCGACCTTCATAGCTATACCCTTTTAGCGTTTACCATTGTGACTACAAGTTATAAGATCAACAACGCATGCTGAAAACTATTTTGATTAATCTCCTTAAACTTGCTATCGCTGCCGCTTTAATTGGCTGGCTTTTGACTTCCGGAAAACTGGATTTCAAGCTCTTAGCTCGTCTAAAAGATTACCCACTTTCTCTTCTTATTGCTTTTGGATTGAGTGTCCTGAACTTTTGGCTGATTTCTTTTCGTTGGAAAAGCATTCTCAAAGCACGCAGCACCATCAACCTGCCACTACTAGGTCTGGTTAAAATTACCTGGATCGGACAGTTCTTCAGCAGTGTCCTTCCTGGAAGTGTCAGTGGTGACTTGGTCAAAATTCTTTATGTGCAAAAATATGAAAGTAACTTCTCTAAAAAATTTCTTCTGGCATCGATCTTTATTGATCGCTTGATGGGACTCTCCGGGTTAATTCTCTTGGTAGGCTTGAGTTCTGTTTTTTTCTCAGATCATATTTTAGAAAATGCACCGGCCATGAAGCCACTATTGAACGTGAATTACTTACTAGCAGTGCTGGTGATCGTCGCCCTCACCGTGTTTACTTTTTTACACCACTGGAAGCGCGCCTTACTGGTAAAACTGCAATCCATGTTTCTATCGGGTCTTTTTGAAAAGATCATCGGTCTCTGGGATGACCTGGTTTCGATTCGCCATCGCATGCTCAAAGCTGTGGCCCTCTCTGTATTAGTGCAATTTATTGGAGTAGTGATTTTCTGGTCACTGATCTATTCTTTCGTTGGTGACAAGATGGATTTTGTCCAGGCACTGGCCTTCATTCCACTGGGACTTATGACTCTGGCTTTACCGGTTGCACCTTCCGGTCTCGGTGTAGGGCACGCTATTTTTCAAAAGTTATTTGAGTTCTCTGGTATCCCGAACGGAGCTTCGCTTTTTAATCTCTACTTTGTAGTGACTTTGGTGATAAACGTAATGGGAGTTGTTCCCTATCTCTTAAGCAAAACTAAATCTCAATCAGTTAACAAAGAATCAGTATCCTGATCATGTCTTCCATAACAAAGCCCTTTTTCAAAGGCTCTCCTTCAGTGGGGAGTCATGCAAGACTCGCCTAATCTAGGCGATTACAAATCAAGATGACTTCAATTTATGGATTTATTCGAACAAGCTACGGCAATGAAATGGCCTTCCACCAAACTTTGCAGAAAGTTTAAATCATTAGTTCGAGCTTAGTTCAAGGAAGCGAAATACGAAGGAGCGAGACGTACGTCTAAGTACGTCGCAGGTTATGAGTGTAAAGCTGACGCAGAAATAAGCCGCAATAATGATTTAAAAAATGAAGATTTTGGTTGGGTCAATATGCGAGTAATGCATCGCTTTCGTTTTCAGACACTCAAGCTGCAGAAGATAGTTTAATTCTTCTTCAAAGCTGTTGAGCTTGCGCACTTTCTTGGACTGCTTTTTCAAAATTGATTTTACACCTTGTGGAAGGATGCAAACTCCTCGCAGAAGGTAATAATCACCTTTGTACTTGATCACTCGTCCAGTAAACACATCACCTTCCATTAAAGAAATGGTGGGATGATTTTTTACCAGAACGATTTTTTCGTCGTGAAGAATATCATGAAGAACAACTTGCTTTCGGAAGTTGATCTTAGAAAATTCAAATAGTGAATGATTTATATTGAGCAAGGCCTGGGAAAGCTCTACATCCAATTGATTGGTACGAATGTAATCTTCGATAACTTTTGAACCATCTTTATGTCGATACTGAAAAATGTACCAGTCGTTAAAGCAGTTCATGCGAGATTCGAACTCATCTTTATCTTCGTCTAACTTTCCAGTAATGGAGAAATACTTCTCCTTGGCTTCTTTCAAGTCATCGAAATGTGAGCCTTGAGTATAAAGGCTTAGTACTTTGTCTAAATGTTCATGAACGATATCGAGCATACGGTATTCTACTCTTCCGTCTTTAGAACTGCCAAGAAGGCTTCTTGAGGAATTTCAACATTCCCGACCATTTTCATCCGCTTTTTACCCTCTTTCTGTTTCTCTAACAGCTTACGTTTACGAGAAACGTCACCACCATAACACTTGGCGAGTACGTTTTTACGGAGGGCCTTGACGGTTTCCCGGGCAATAACTTTTGCCCCGATGGCGGCCTGGATCGCAATATCAAATTGCTGACGATCAATCACCTTCATCAGACGGTGAGTTAGATCCTTACCTTTTTGATGAGATGTCGTTCTATGAGTGATGACGGAAAGTGCATCTACTTTATCGCCGTTGAGAAGCACATCGAGCTTCACCATGTCGGACTCCTGGTACTCGTGGAGTTCGTAATCCATGGAAGCATAACCTTTCGATAATGATTTGAGCTGATCGTAGAAATCAAACATCATTTCAGAAAGGGGAAGAATATAGATCAATTGCACGCGATCTTCAGTGATGTAGTTAATGGCCTGCTGACGTCCACGACGATCTTCACAAAGCTTGATGATTTTTCCTACGTATTCATTTGGAAGATGGATCGATAGTTTTACTGTCGGCTCAAGGATCTGATCGATCATGCCCGGGTCCGGAAGCTTGGATGGATTATCCACGATGATTTTTTCACCGGAGTTGGTGATCACTTCATAACTACAAGATGGAGCAGTCGAAATCAGCGCCAGATTAAACTCCCGCTCTAGTCGGGTCTGGATAATATCCATGTGTAAAAGGCCTAAGAATCCACAACGGAACCCAAAACCTAAAGCCTGTGAAACTTCTGGTTCGTAAGTGAAGGATGAATCGTTGAGAGCAAGTTTTTCCAAGGCTTCTTTCAGGATTTCATATTCTTCTGAATCCACCGGGAAGATACCGCAGAAAACCATGGGTTTAATTTCTTTATAACCGGCCAGAGTCGGAGTGGTATCTTTTTTATCAGTGTGAACAATGGTGTCACCGATTTTTACATCACGCACGGTTTTAATCCCGCAAATGATCATACCGACTTCGCCGGCACCGAGTTCAGTTACTTCCTGGTAAAACGGTTTATGAACGGCCAGTTTGATAACTTCGTAATCCATACCCGAGAAACGAAAGTTAATTTTATCTTTTACTTTAAGGTTTCCTTCCATGATTCTCGCCAGCACGACCACACCACGGTAAGAGTCAAACCAGGAGTCAAAAATCAAGGCCTGGAGTGGATTGGAAGCTTTGCCTGTCGGAGGTGGAATTTTTTTAACGATCTCTTCGAGAAGAACATCGACACCAAGACCGGATTTTCCAGACACCAGAGGTGCTTCTGAAGCATCGAGACCGATGACATCTTCAATTTCTTTTTTAACTTTTTCAGGATCAGCGTGAGGAAGATCGATCTTATTAATGACAGGCACAATTTCCAGATTATTTTCCAGCGCCATATAGACGTTGGCCAGAGTCTGAGCTTCAATTCCCTGAGAGGCATCAACAATTAACAGAGCTCCTTCACAAGAAGCCAATGAACGGGAAACTTCATAGGTAAAGTCCACGTGGCCCGGAGTATCGATGAGGTTAAAAAAGTAAGTCTTCCCATCCTGAGCTTTGTATTCCAGACGAACGGTCTGGGCCTTAATCGTGATGCCACGTTCTTTTTCAAGATCCATGTTATCCAGCAATCGATCTGTCTTTTCACGATCAGTGATCGCTTTTGTCATTTCGATAATACGATCGGCCAGCGTGGATTTCCCGTGATCGATGTGAGCAATAATTGAGAAGTTACGGATGAGAGAAGTATCCATAGTGTTAGCTTGACCCTGTGAATTATATAGGGGTCAAGCATACACTATTTCATCGCATTAAACAAAAACTTCCTTAGAGATAATCATCATATAGTAGTCTAAATTCGATTCTTTAGCGCGGATAGGAATAACGTTGGCATACCCATGATAGGCTTCGTCGGTTTCCTCATACATGTATTCGCCAGTTTCCGGGTTTAAAACCTTATTCCGCTTCGGAACGGTGATTTCAGCATTCTCAATTTTTGAGCGACGCTTAATGGCAATTTCAAAGGTCTCCACAATGGAATCCGGCATAATTGTGTCAGTGATGTTCTTGTTAATAACGTCATCGGACTGCATTTCAAGTAACGCATACATCGGATTGTTCATGTAGATCAATTCGCCCTTGGCATTAGAAATCATGATATTCTTTTTCACCATGTTGGCCAGGGTATCAAACTTTCGATGTTCAACAGAGATTCGATCCGTTCTTAGCTGCTCGAATTTTTTCATGTTGATAATCATCTTGTTCAATTCGCGCGCCAGTTCTCCGATCTCATCATCCTGATCGTAATAGATGGATACGTCGAAGTTACAGTCCTGGAGCTCGCGAACGGCATCGTTAATTTTTTTGAAAGGCATGGCAATCTTTCCCGGAACCACAAGGGACAAGAGGATGGTCCCCAGAAAAGTAATGATAAGGGTTATCAACATGTTTCGGCGAGTCTCACCGATGATCGACTTCACCTGCTTGTCACGCTGTTCATTCTGAAAATACTGAATGTCCTGAAACTCGGAGAAAGCTTCCAGAATTTTATCGGTCAATTCATTGATGGTAGAAAGACCCTCTTCATCCCGATAAAAAAGAGATGATTTACTTACAATCGTTTTCAGAGATTCTACGTAACCCTGCATACGAGAGATGATTTTTTTTGCCTCAACCTCTGAGTAAAAACTATCCAGACGCTGCAGCTGGGACTGAAAGCCTTCGCACAAATTTTCCAGGCGCTTGAGATCTTCAGTGGTGGGTTTGGTGGTCAGAATCTTTTTCTGCATCTTTAAAATCGATACAGCAGAGATTCTGACTTCATCTGTCAGGAGTGAAATTTTATTGGAATTCACCGTGATGGTAGAAATTTGTGTATTCAAAGAATCCAGAAAGAAGAATACCGTAAACCCCATCACCAGAACGACAATGTTGGCCACAATAAAACTGGTAGCAACTCTTCTTTTTAACGATAACTGCATAGTCTATTCCCTTTAAACTTCTTCTAGGTCCTGGAACAATCGGTCCAGGTTTTTCTCACTGCCCACGAGTACCACGATGTCATCGGCTTCGATGACATCCATGGGAAGTGGTGAATCGTTAATGACAATCCGGTAAGAGGCCTTGCCCTCTTCGCTGATGTAAGGCACACGTTTCTGCAAGGCCACGATGTTAAGTGAATAATTTTGTCTGATCTGAGATTCCACCAGGGTTTTACCTTCGAAAGCTTTTCCTAATTTAATTTCGACGATGGAGTAACCAGCGGCGAAGTTATATCGCTGAAGAACGTGAGGTGCTGCGATCTTACTGGCAACGATCTCACCCATTTCTTCTTCGACTTTAATAATTTCAGAAGCTCCGATCTCGCGCAGAACGTGCTCATGCAACTGAGTTGTGGCTCGGGCAATCACTCGTCCGACCCCCAGTTTTCTCAGCATCGCTACCGCCATGATACTCATCTCGATATTATCACCGATGGCCACGACCGCTGTATCAACGTCAGAGATATTCACCGCACGCAGGGATTTTTCCTGAGTCACGTCGATACAAATCGCATGCGAAACCTTATCCTTAATCCGGTCCACTAACTCAGGTCGTGAGTCGATGGCCAATACTTCAGCACCTTTTTCAAAGAGTCTGACGGCGGTTTTCGCTCCAAAGGTTCCTAATCCAATCACTGCTACAATCATAAATTATCCTATTAAAATCTTCCCTTCAGGGTATTCTACTTTACTTGGTAAAACAGCTCGGCTGCCTACTGCCAGAACTAGTGTAAGTGGTCCCACTCGACCGAGATACATCATAACAATCAAACACAGTTTGCCCATAATGCTTAGAAATGGAGTAACGCCCAAACTTAAGCCCACAGTACCAAAGGCACTCACAACTTCAAAGAGGAGCGAGAGAAAACTTTTATCGGGTTCGACTCTAACCAGAATAAGCACACCCACCGACACCACGATCAGACAGATAATGAAAATGGCAATGGATTTCACCACCGTCTGTGCCGGGATCGTTCGTTCAAAAAATTCCACATCCCGCTTTCCTTTCAAGGTTGTGGTCACTGACTGCAGAAGCACAGCAAAAGTCGTTGTCTTAACGCCACCTCCGGTGGAGCCGGGAGAAGCACCAATGAACATGAGGAGGATCATGAGATAAATACAGTGTGGTTGCAAGGTCATGAGGTTAAGTGTGTTAAAGCCCGCAGTCCTGGTCGTCGTAGATTGAAAAAAAGCTACCTGGAATTTCTCCCAGGCCGAAAAGTCCTGAAAGGAATGCAAAAACTCTCCGAAGAATAGATAAACCGTGCCAAAGACTAACAGCAGTGTGTTTGTGACAAGCACGATTTTAGTATGCACAGAGAGTGAGCGAATTTTTCTTTTGTGCTTAAACATCTCCAGGACATCTTTGAGCACTGAAAAGCCAATCCCTCCGAGAATGATCAGAAAAGCAATGGTGAAATGGATGATCGGAACAAATTTGAAGTCTTCCAGATTATTGTTCCAAAGTGCGAAACCGGCATTACAAAAAGCCGAAATGGCATGGTAGAAGCCATAGTACATACTCTGCCCAATCTCAAAACCTTCCTGATAAAATCCGATGGTCAGAATCAGTGCGCCGATAAACTCAATGGTGAAAGTGAAGCGAATAACATCCACCACCAATCCAAGCAGTTCTTCCGAACTTGACGTATCGAGAACGTCTTGCATGATCACTTGCTCGCGCATTTGCAGGTTTTTCCCCATGATCACCGCCATGGAACTCGAGAGCGTCATGATTCCCAGTCCGCCCACTTGGAGGAGCACTAGCAGAACCATCTGACCAAACACACTCAGGTCATCAACCAATGAAACCGAGGCTAGCCCCGTCACACACGTAGCCGAAGTAGACATGAAAAGAGCATCAATAAAACTAATAGAACGACCGGGATTTGCTGATACCGGCAGCATAAGAACCAGTGCACCCAAGAGAATCCAACCGGCAAAGGAAAGCAGTACCACCTGAGCTGGCTGAAGCTTTAATCGAAATAAAAAGCTTGAGGTGGATGAAGATTGAACCACAACCCGTGATTCAGGTTCTTTTTCATAGAAAGAGATGATGGTTGAAAAAAGATGAACGGCAGAAAGCCAATACACAAACTCAATATCTCCCCAGGTAATAAGCACTGGGATGAAGATAATGAGTGAGAAAATATAACGACGGATGAAATCTTCAAACCCATCGCTTTTCAGAAAATTGGCCAATAAAGAGGTAAATAACACCACCGGAATCGCCCAGATGGCATATTGAAAAATCATTTCCAGAGGAAGTTGCTTCAGAACCTGGGGCATTTGCTTGGCTTTCTGCAACGTATAGAGCAAAACGAAGAAGCCATTGATGACAATCTCGAGCAAGAGTGGCAATCTTCCTATTAAATAATTCATAGTATAAATTCTACTTTCTTTTGGAAATATTCCTAGGAATAGTTCATGCCCGATTCAACATTCATTCCCTTTAAAATAAGCACCATGGATAGCCTCGGGCAGGGTGTCAGCAAAGAGACTGATAAAATCACTTTCATATCCAAGGTTCTACCGGGTGAGACGGGCGAAGCTAAAATCACCGGCCAACGTAAAGGTGTCTGCTTTGCCAATCTTCACCAACTGCAGAGCCGATCTCCGCACCGTATCGATCCTGTCTGCCCTCATTTTCAAAATTGTCCTTCCTGCCACTACCTTCATACTTCCTATGAAGAAGAGCTGAAGTTTAAACAATCAGCGATGGAAAAATTGTTCCATAAGATAGCGCATCCGGAAGTTATCGTCACACCTGCAATCCGTCGGACTCATTACAGAAATCGTATCCAGTTGCATTACAACAAGGCTCGCCGTGAACTGGGAATGCTGGATGCAAAGAACCAGTCTATTGCCCCTATACCTTATTGCCAGATAGCCCGCCCCCTGATCGCGGCCCAAATCGAAAAGTTTTATCAAAACGACTCCTGGCTACCTTTGGTAAAACATGAACCTAATCAAGGCCACATTGAATTGTATGAACAAGGTCATCATGTGCAGGTCAGCGTTAACCGCCCCTACGCCGATGGAGGCTTTACCCAAGTATTTGAAGAAATGAATCAGGCTTTAAAAGAAAAACTGGAAAATTGGGCAAAATCTCTGGGGCAATTGCAGGTATTAGATCTGTTTGGTGGTAATGGCAATCTCAGTGAAAAGCTGAACTATTCTAAACGCTTATGTGTTGATTACTACTCTTCTCAAAAAGGCGCTGACTTCTTTTCCCAAGACCTTTATTCATCTCAAGCTTTGGGTCAGGTGAAAAAGAAATGGTCACCCCAAAACGAACTTTCAACCCTCCTCATCCTGGACCCGCCCCGATCAGGATTAAAGAATCTTCAAGATTGGCTTAACGAATTTCGTCCTCGTTTTGTGGCGTATGTGAGCTGTGATCCACACACCCTGGTTCGGGATTTGATGGGAATCGAAAATTATAAGGTCACTGAGCTTCATTTGATAGATTTTTTCCCAGGAACCTTCCATTACGAATCCATGGTTTTTCTCGAGGAAAAGTAAGCTTTTCTTTTTACAAAAACGCCCCCCTTCCTTAAAATAAAATCTATAGATCTTTCAACACGGATGGAGAACTTTCATATGCAACCAATTCTTGCCAGAATCATGATTACTCTTTGCATTCTAGCCACATTGGTTTCCTGCTCAAGTGCCAAGAAAAAACAGCAGGAAAAAGCCGAGCTTTATTTTGGAGCAGGTACACAATCTTTGATGAGCCAGGAATACACGGACGCACTGGCCAACTTACTTAAGGCCAATGAGCTTGATCCTGGAAATCCTGATATCATCAACAATCTGGCCATGGCCTATTACTTTAAAGGCGAAAAAGATCTGGCTATAAAAACTCTGAAAAAATCTTTGGATATCAAAGAAACTTCTGACGCGAAAGTAAACCTGGCTTCGATTTATTTTGAAAATGGTGATCTGACTTCCGCTGAAAAAATTTATAAATCAGTGTTAAAAGATCTGACTTATGAAAAGCAGGCACGAACACTCTACAATCTTGGTCTGATTGAACTCAATCGCGGAAAAATCGTGAATGCGGAAAATTACTTCAAAAAATCAGCCAAAGAAGATTCCAGCTACTGCCCTACGTCTTTCCAGTTAGGTCTACTCAACTATAAGCGCCAACATTTTGAGAAAGCCCTGAAAAATTTTAGAGAAGCCACTATCGGAACCTGCTATGATCAACCGGCAGCACATTTTTATCAGGGACTTAGTCTGAATGCTTTGAAACGTTATCACGAAGCCATGATGAAATTTGATGAAATTGATGCTCGTTTTAAAAGCTCAGAATACGCTGTGAAGGCCAGAAAGCAATTGCAGATAATTCAAGGCATAGATACAACAACTACAATTCAAGAAGAAGCTCCTGCATCACGGAAGGTACATGAAGCTCCGGAATTCTAAAGCACCAAGGATGGACCAATGGTAAACGAAGAATCGACCTCTAATTCCGGCTCAACCCCAGGTATGGGACTCTTAGGAGACTATCTTAAGCAAAAACGGCTTGATAAAAACTTTTCTCTGGAGAAGTTGTCTCAGAAAACAAAAATCAGCGTCAATATTCTTAAAAGTTTGGAAGCTAATGACTATGACCATCTTCCAAGTGCTGCATACATTAAAGGCTTTGTAACCAGTTACGTGAAAGTCTTGGGACTTCCGTTAGATGAAGCCATCTCTAAAATGGAATACACTTACCTAAGTATTCTAGGGAAACCATTTCCTGCCTTGAACCATACTAAAAGCATGCCAGCAGGAATTCAAAGTTCTGCCAAGACTGCTCCAACAGAAGAGCAGTCTCCGCATGAAGTCATCGAAAGCAGTGATTCCATCATTGAAAATACCAAGTCAGCTCTTCCATTGGTGATTTTTGCTTCAGTCATTCTTCTTTTCGTCGGAGGCTACAAATTAGTTTCTTCCATTGTAGAAAACGAAGTGAATGGTCAAAAACCTGCTGACCTTGGACCTAAAATTGAATCAAGTTCAGCTCTGGTAAAACAGCCAGTTCAGGCTACGCCGTCGGAAAAACCCGCTGATCAGACAGCTGCGACAACAGACAATGCAAATTCCGGTACCGCTCAAACGACAGCGACAGAAGAGAAAAAAGAAGAAGTTAAAACATTAGAGTTTGAAAGAAATTTTCCTACCGTTGATTTCAAAAAAGTTCGTGGCAAGCTTTTTTCGGTCAGAACTGACGCTCCTGAAAATGATGATACTTCTTTGCTTCCCCAGACGATCAAAGATGCCAACAATAGTAACATTCAAAACGTCTATATCCGCGCTTCAGATGGAAATACTTGGGTTAGTTACAAAATTGACAGTAATCCCATTGAGAGTGTGATCATCAATAAAGACAGTGATTTGTTCCTTCAGGGCTCAGAGATCAGACTATTTCTGGGTAACGTAAACGTGACTAAAATTTTCTACAACAACTACCTTATTGAGACACCTACTAAGAGCGGTGTGAAGAGTTTAATCTTCCCTGAAGAAAGCAACTCAAAATACATGCTTCCGCTCTTTCCTAAAGCTAAGGATGATATCCTCTACACTGCGGAAGATTACATCAAGCGCATGAATCTGGAAGAAGAAGAGCTTAAGAAAAGACAGCAGGCTCAGTAAAAAGCCTGCTTTAGTTTCAGGACTGCCAGTCTAATTTTCGATAAAAATTCATACCAATCAGACCCATAATCACAGCTGGTGTAAATACCGCCAGCTGGATTGGTATTTGCTGTTTATTGGCCAGACTCACGAGAGAGAAGAAAAGTCCGTAGTAGATGATTAAGCAAGTGATACCGATTAAACCGGCATTTTTACTCTTTCCTCGTGTCCCTGTAATACCTAAGGTGAAACCTAGGAAACAAAATACAAAGACAATGAAGGCACCATTCTTACGGTTCCAATACTCGTAGCGAGCATTGAAGAATTCTTTCTTATTGAAGTTATATTTCGCTTTGGCGTCTTCAAAACTCATGTCCAGCAATGTCTCAAGTTCAGCCGATGAAAGCATCGTCTCCTTAACAGAAAAACGATCTTTAAACTGGGACTGGGAAACAGGAAAAATGTATTTTGAAAAAATAATTTTCTCAATCTCATTTTGAGCATTCTGACCGGTGATGTTGCCATCAAAGAGGGTGAGGGTCAGCTTTTCAGTCAGAGAAGTGGCGTCCCTTTCAAATAGTAATTCACCTCGGGATGCGAAGATCACCCGTTCACTGCCCGCTTTTTTATCCTGTAAATGTAAAAAGACTTCTTCCAGATTACGTCCATACTTAGTGGCAGAAGTAGAAAAAAGTGTCAGACCCGGAATGAGGGTAAAAAACTGGCCCGGCTTGATCCCTGCCAGGAGTCCGCTGGAAGTCAGATAGTTCACCTTGCGCTTGAACTCTTTATTAGAATGAGGAATTAAATTCTGATTGAGATGATAGACACTAACAGACAGCATGGCCGCAACCAGGAGCATCGGCAACATGATGCGCTCTTTAGTGAGGCCGCCTGCTCGCATAGCAATATATTCAGAGTCAGAAGATAGGCGGTTGAGGCAGTAAATAGTTGAGAAGAATACTGCGATAGGCAGTGAAAGCGGAATAAAAGTTAATGCGATATTTCCAATTAATCCCAGGGTAAACCAGAAAGAAATGTCGCGGGTGACTAAAAGTTCCGTAAGTCGAAACAACTCAAACGTTAGTAAAAAACAAATGAAGAATACCGTGCTTACCATTAAAGGCAGGATGAATTGGGCCGCCAGGTATCTTTGAAGCAAAAGTCTCATAGGTAGAAGATACCAAGTGTTCCCCTTTCATACAAGAAAAGGCAAAATATGGTGGTCTAGTTAAAAGGAGTTCCCATGCTAGTTAAGTTCGACGTTGTCGGCGACCAATTTCTTGCCGCTGAGTTAAAAGTATTTACCGCTTTCCAAAAGTCACAACCAGCAAAAGCCAAAGGTGGAAAATCTGAGACGACAGTTTCAGTTGATCACTGGAGCGATAAAGGTTTGCGTGAGGAGTTTAACAATCTCAAAGCTGCCAAGAATTTCAAGGCCGGAAAAGATGAAACGATTTCGTTCACAGGTGCGATGGGCGAATCCGTCATCGTAGTAGGTCTCGGGGATAAGGCCAAATATGAAGCCGAAGATCTTCGTAAGAGCATCGCTAAAATTATTAAAGGCACTAAAAGCAGTAAGTATGCAACTATCGCTTTTGATGTCCCTGGCTTCAACTCTCTCCGTGATGAAGTTAAAGCAGCTCAACTCATTATTGAGTCGGCTTACCTGACGGATTATTCTTTTGATAAGTACAAGTCTAAAAAATCAGACCCTCATAACTACACCATTATCCTAGGTCACGTAGAAAAGAAAAACTCTGTTAAGCTGGAAAAAGCTCTTTCTTCGACCAAGAACATCTGCGAATCGATCAACGTTATGAAAGACTTCATAAATGAAGTTCCGAACGTTCTTCATTCCGTTGAATACGCTAATCGTATTGAGGCTGATGTTAAAAAGAATCTTAAAGGGGTTAAAGTTAAGATCCTCAACAAAGCGGCTATTCAGAAAGAAAAGATGGGAATGTTCCTTTCAGTGAATTCTGGATCAGCTCATGAGCCTCGTCTGGTTCATCTGACTTACGAACCAGCTCGTTCAAATTCAAAAACTAAACATATCGCCCTCGTTGGTAAAGGGATTACCTTCGATACCGGCGGATACTCTCTGAAGCCAGGTGCGAACATGGCCGGCATGAAAAACGACATGGGTGGATCGGCCACTGTTTACGGCGCATTCCGTGCAGCGGTTTTAGAAAAAGCACCAGTCAAAATCACTTGTATTCTGGTCATGACTGACAACGCAGTAAATTCGAATGCGACATTCCCGGATGCTGTGGTGACGGCCCGCAATGGGAAGACAGTCGAAATTCTCAATACCGATGCTGAAGGACGATTAATTCTGGGAGATGCTCTGGACTATGCTTGTGATCAAAATCCTCATTATATCATCGACGCTGCAACTCTGACCGGTGCGTGTCTCGTCGCTTTGGGTAACCAGGTGTGTGCGATTCTGGGTAACGATCAGAAATGGATCAATGAAGTTCTGGGTGCAGCGAAGGCTCAGGATGAATACATGTGGCAGCTACCGATCATTAATGAATGGCGCCAGGATATTAAATCCAAAGTCGCCGACATTAAAAACATCGGAACACCGATGAGAGCTGGAACCGCCATCGGTGCAGCTTTCCTGGAAGAGTTCATTAAGAACGACATTAAGTGGGCGCATTTGGATGTTGCAGGTGTCGTTGATTCTCAGTCTCATCTGCCATACTGCTCAGGTCATGGAGCTTCAGGACTGATCGTTCGCTCATTGACTCATCTTCTTGTTAATGCAAAATAAACCCTTCTTTAAAATCGTTTTATTTGCGCCTGAGATTCCCGGTAACACCGGGAGTATCGGGCGCACTTGCGTTGCCCTCAATCTTGAATTGTTATTGATCAAACCTTACGGATTTGAAATCGATGAAAAAGCAGTTCGTCGAGCAGGACTCGACTACTGGAAACATGTAAAGATCCGTGAGTTTGAATCCTGGGAAGATTTCCTCCTGAGAGAGAGACCACCAAAAGAGAAACTTCTTTTCTTTGAGAACAATGGAGAAAAGCTTCACTACGAAGCCCCATACTCACAGGATTGTTATTTGCTATTTGGCGGTGAAACCCGTGGTTTTCCGTATTCAGTAGAAGATGAATATAAAAGCCAATTTTATAAACTTCCTATGTTCTCAGAACATATTCGCTCACTGAACCTTTCTAATGTTGCGACTACCGTTGCGTATGAGGCACTGAGAAAGTTCGTATGAACTTCTATGAACAGCTGCCGGTATTCACTGAATTCGAACACTTCACAAACACTGATCACTTCAAACCAATTCCTCGAGACTGGATACTTTTTATTACTGACGTTAATGGCAGCACCAGTGCTATCAAAGAAGGTCGTTACAAAGAAGTTAATACTGTTGGGGCAGCATCCATCGTGGTGGCCCGCAAAGCGATGAAACGCCAGGACTTCCCTTTCATTTTTGGGGGTGACGGTGCCACGCTACTGGTTCCAGAAAATTTTGGACAAGCTGTAGCGAATGAACTGTGCGCGCTCAAACGATTGGCCAAGGAGAACTTTTCCCTGGATCTAAGAATCGGAATGGTGAGCATGAGTGAACTCTACGATGCAGGCCTCGAAATTCATGTGGCCAAATATGAGATGACCCGAGGTCGATCAATCGCCGTTTTGCGGGGTGATGGTCTCGGCCAAGCCGAGGAATGGATCAAAAACAAAGGTCATCGTTATCATGCTAATGAGACGAAGAATATCGTTACAGACCTGACAGGCCTTTCTTGTCGCTGGCAACCATTCCCGAGTAAGAATGGTAAGATCCTCAACCTCATCATTTTGTCACGTAGAGGGGCAAAGGCTTATGAAGAAATCCTGAATCAGTTGAAAAAAATATTCCCAGCTGGTTTTGACTCACTTAACCCTGCCACTAGTCCCGGCCAAACCTATAAGTCGATCTGGCAATGTTTGAAGGATGAGCACAAATATCATTCCACCATATTTACTCTGGCATATCTCAAACGCTTCCTAGAAATCATCCCGGCCGTGATCATTTTTAAGTACAAGCTACCGATACCTTTTCTTCGTCGATATGCGACCTCCATGGCAAGTCATTCTGATTTTAGAAAGTTTGATAATGCTCTACGGATGGTACTTGACTGCGAGCTTGATCAGATTCAAAAAGTGAAGGTTCTTCTGACGAATCTTCACCGCGAAGGAACAGTTTACTATGGCACCTTCGAATCAGATAATTCTCTGATGACCTGTTTTGTGGAAGGTCTCAACCAGGGCGAGCATATCCATTTCATGGATGGTGAGAATGGCGGTTACGCCATGGCGGCTATTGAGCTAAAAAAGCAGATGAAGCAAGAGCTCAATTCTCCCAGCTAAACTTGCTGTTCAACTCAGCCTGAAACTGCTCAGGGGTGATAATTTTTCCGATTCGCATTTTAGTCAATACCGCTATGATTCGGATCTTCGCAAATTTTGTAAGTCGTTTTTTCTTAAACGAGACATAGTAACGTTTGGGACTCGGCAGAAGCATTGCCAGGAAAGCTGCTTCACGGGGAGAAAGGGCCGAGGGATGCTTTTTGAAGTAGTGATAAGCAGCATTCTTGATCCCGTAAATTCCTGGTCCATATTCGATACAATTGAAGTAGATCTCAAGGATGCGGGCCTTACTTAAAACTTCTTCTACTTTGAACGCAAGAATAATCTCATGGAGCTTACGCCAAACAGTCCGGGACTCGGAGAGATAAACATTCTTAACCATTTGCTGGGTGATAGTGCTTGCCCCACGAAAGCGACTTCCATCCAGCATCTCGGAGAAAGCTACTTTCATCTGCTCAACATCCACCCCATCGTGCTGATAAAAAGCCCAGTCCTCAGATAAAATAATCGCCCAACGTCCGTAGCTGGAAATCTGGTTCAGAGAAACCCAACTCTTTGGTCTTCTACTAGAAAACGATATTTCACGTACGTCTTTATCTTTGATCTGAATATGTGGGTATTCAGTTTTAAGCCCCAGGACATCTCGGGAGAAATACATATAAAGTGGGCTGATTAGCACCAGTAAAAGGCCCAGAAGGGCTAGATATTTTATCGGACGTTTATTCCATGGGCCTTTCATGTTTCTCTACTTCAGTTATGATTATACAACATGAATACTTTTTGCAGTTATTTTAATCAAGGTGTCTGCCGCTCTTGTTCTCAGCTACCTGTCGCGTATCCGGAACAGCTTCGGAACAAAGAGACTCGTCTCAAAGGCAGACTCAAAAACTGGACAGAAATTGACTATCGGCCGACGATTGCTTCCCGGGAACAGTTTTTTCGAAATAAAGCAAAAATGGTTATCACTGGCACACTGCTCGAACCTATCATCGGATTGGCAGGTGAAGAAAAACTGGATGCAGGCAAAGATATCAGGAACTGCACGCTTCATTCTGCGCCAATCACTCACCTTCTAAACGCTCTGCCAGAATTCATTCAACTAGCGAAGCTAGTGCCATATAGTATTGAACTAAAAACCGGTGAACTGAAAGGTTTGATCATTTATTATTCAAATGAGACTTCAGTAATGTACCTACGTTTTGTTCTGCGTTCAAAAGAGAGCCTTGACCGGATCAAGAAAAATTTAGGTTCACTCACCTCTAAGTTTCCTGAACTTGAATGTGTATCGGCCAACATTCAACCGATTCCCCATGCAATTCTTGAAGGTCCGGAAGAAATTTTCTTCACCGAGAAAAATTACATTCATCATCAGCTCAGCCAAATTCACATGAAACTTCAACCGCAAGGATTTGTGCAAACCAATCAGGAAGTGGCGACGAAGCTTTATGCCACAGCCGCAGATTGGATGAAGGAACTTAAAATACATCGATTCGCAGAACTCTTCTGCGGACAAGGTGCCTTTAGTTTTTTTGCCTCCGCTCACGTTAAGGAAGCTCTAGGTATTGAAATAAATCCTGATGCAGTGGCCAGGGCCAATGATACGGCCCAGGAAG
>JBEIEO010000021.1:0-20865 GCA_040382895.1 Halobacteriovoraceae bacterium | reverse complement strand
CCTTGGTGAGAGAGCAGCACTGGCTAGTCAAATTAAGTCTTTGACTTTACAGATTGATTTGAGAGTTCAACACCATTCAAAGGGGGCAGTTTGAGTCGCATCAAAGCTTATACCCTGAACTACAATCAAGCCTAATTCATCGAACAGAGATCACGCAAGGAACGGCTTGCAGTTTACAAAAAGGACCCTTTCGGGTCCTTTTTGATTTAAGGATCTGGTGTGAGTGAGAAGTTTTCTGTCGGTGGTAAAATTGGCATCGTCTGCTTCGGAAACTCTCCAGTCAAGGCGTTCAGGAACGCCACGATGTCAGCAACCTGTGCATCATTCAGATCCATATCTAACTGAGTTTTCCCCATAACTCGAACAGCTTCATCAAGCGTCTTCACTTTCCCATTGTGGAAATACGGAGCTGTTAGGGCCACGTTTCTCCAGGTCGGAACACGCCAATGGTTTTTATCTTCAGCTTTCTTAGTAACTTCATAGCGGCCAAGATCAGCAGTCAGGTCATACATTTTGTCGTACTTTGAGCCAGGAACCTGCGGGAATGGCTGATAGTTACCTTCACCCATTTTGAAACCCTCGCCTGCGAAGTTTTCACCAACGTGGCATGAGGTACAACCAATTTCCTGAACCAGCTTCCAACCACGTATTTGCTGAGCATTCATGGCTTTCTTATTACCTTTGATGAACTTATCAAACGGAGCGTTTGGAGTGATCAGGGTGCGCTCATATGTCGCAATCGCCTTAGCAAGGTTATCGGTACTCACAGGATCTTTATCTTTCGGGAAGGCTTTCTTGAAAGCAGAAATGTATCCGGGAATCTGGCGGATGCGTTCGATTACCAAGTCATGCGAAGTCATACCCATCTCGATAGAATTCGTCAGAGGGCCTTTGGCCTGATCCTCCAGACTAGCAGCTCGACCGTCCCAGAATTGCACCGTCATGAAAGCTGAATTCCACACTGTAGGTGAACCTCGTCCACCACGCTGTCCATGAATCCCCACTCCCACCGGGCGGCCATCACCACCGTGAGACATAACATTGTGACAGGAATTACAGGAAACTGTTCCATCCATCGAAAGACGGGGGTCAAAATAAAGCATTTTACCCAACTCAATTTTCGGCTGAGTCATAGGGTTATCTGCAGGAACAGGTGCCTTATTAGGAAGTGCTTTGGTTGCCCAAACGTTCATGCTCATGAACGAGGCAAGAACCAAGAACGTTTTTCTCAGATGCATTTGGCCTCCAGGTCAGTTAAAATAAAGATAAGAATATTTTAAAGCCAATTATAACAGCAACAATAAACATATATGATACAACCGCACGATAAATTAAAAGTAATCGTAATTTCAGATGGTACCGGAGAGACAGCCTCAGCTATTACCCGGGCGGCCATGACCCAATTCCAGGATAAAGAGATTTTCTTTACGCGTTATAAAAACATTAGAACTCGTGAACAGATCGATGCCATCTTCCAGGAAGCAGCTATCCATCACGATATCGTGGTTTATACCATCGTTTCGGTTGAACTTCGGGCCTACATCGCTGAACTGTCCAAACGTGATCATGTTCGCTCAGTGGATGTCATGGGTCCCCTACTTACGGCCTTTTCCAATTTCTTTGAATCAGAACCAAACTATCAGCCAGGACTTCTTCACGCTGTGAATGATCAGTATTTCAAAAGAGTCGCGGCGATTGAGTTTACTCTCAACCACGATGATGGAAGAAACATCAATTCTTTGGAAGAAGCAGATGTAGTCCTGGTGGGAATTTCCCGAACATCCAAGACTCCTCTTTCCATGTATCTTTCATTGGAAGGAATAAAAACAGTAAACGTACCTATCGTAATGGGTGTACCAGTTCCGGAAAAACTTTTCCAGGTGGATCAAAGAAAAATCTTCGGTCTCACTATCGATCCTGATGCACTCTTTCAGATCCGTAAAAATCGACTGACCCGACTTGGACTATCCAACGATGAAGGCGACTATGCTGATATGTCTAAAGTCACAGAAGAGATTGAATGGGCCAATAAAGTCTTCGCTGAGAATAAACGCTGGCCCGTGTTCAATGTAACTGGGAAAGCTCTGGAAGAAACCGCTGCTGAGATCATCAAACTTCTCAATATGCGCAAAGTAAACCGGTTCAAACAATCCAAGCGCTTCGAACCTGCTGAAGAGAAAAAAGAAGAATAAAAAAAAGCCGCTTCAAGCGGCTTTCTTTTATTCTAGGAAATGTTTTTTATTTTCTTCGATGTTGAATTCGACTTTCTTCTCAGTTCCCAGGATCGGATTTACGATCTTGGCCTGATAACTTCCTTCAGGAAATTGCAAATCTCTAAACGGAAGATCTTTTTCAATTACCTGACCGGCTTCTTCGTAGATCAACTTAGAACCCGCAGTATAGTTCTGCGAAGTTGTCAGAAGACCCATCCTCGCACGCTGGAGCTCAGGCACGTTCACAATGAAAGAGTTCTGATCTTTAGTCAGAGTCACTTTCTGGATGTGCGGCATGAAACCAGTCTTTTTAACCAGAACAGTAACTTCCTGATCCAGAGGCACAACTAGCGGAGTTCCGACGTAGTTTACTTTTGAGCCATCAACGTAGACTTCCATGCTGATGTCCACTCCACTCAGCACCACTTTACCATTCGTATCGGCCACTGATTGATTATCCGCTGGCTTAGTTAAACCGCGATTGTGTTTGGGATTTTCAATGGAAGAAATAGTCCGCGCTGGAGCTTCACCATGGATGATAGTCTTCAGGTTTATCCCAATGATCCCTTCAACCAACTCTGCCTGAAAATAGGCAAATCCGGCAAACGACGCTGCTATGATCAGAATAATAATTGATGGTGATGAGGCTTTCTCTTCGGCAGCTTCAATCTCACGCTTATTTAAGATACGGCTAGTTGTAGCGTTCTTTTTACCTGAGATTGGATTCACTCCAGCCTTGGTATTCTTTGATGAGGACTTTGCACCAACCTGAACCGCTTGCTTCTGGAGCTTGCGTGTTCCAGTTTTTTCATCAGCTTTCTTCTCGATCTCAATGCCCTGAATCTGGCTTGAGTCTACTGATAATTCAATTTCACGAACCTTAATCCTTTCCTGAATGCCAGCTTTGATGCCAGCTTCTTTTTTCGAAATTTTACCGGTTCGGCTTTCTTCGTTCTTCATGTCTTCGATGTAGGCCTGAACATCGATCTGACCGTAGGTCACAAACTTCTCACGATCTGTTTCGATCTCTTTTTTGAAAAGATCTTCAGCAAATGTATTTAAGTCAGAAGCGTTGAAATCCGGATACTGCGAGTAGAGGAACTTCACCAATGCGCGGTTCATCTGATCAAGGTTATCGTAACGATGAGCACGGTCTTTCGAAAGTGCTTTCATCACAATCGTATCAAGTTCTTTTGGAACTGATGGATTGATCGTTGACGGTGGAACAATCTTACAGGCTTGGATTTGCTTAAGAACGGCTAGATCGTTGTTGGCCTGGAATAGTTTTCGAGAACACAAAAGCTCCCAAAGAGTAATACCAACGGCGAACTCATCGTAACGAGCATCTAGTTCAAGGCCCTCCAGATATTCCGGCGCTAGGTAAGAAAGCTTACCCTTGATGGTCCCTGCCTGAGTTGCTTCCGAGTTGGTATTTGCTTTGGCAATACCAAAGTCGATAACCTTCACAGCTCCATCATAGGTCAACATGATGTTGTGTGGAGAGATATCACGGTGAACGATGTTATATGGTTTACCAGTCAACTTATCAGTAAATGTATGAGCATAGTGAAGTCCCAGACAAACCTGAGAGATGATGTAACAAGAGATCTCAACGGGAAACACAACCTTGCGCTCTTTCAAGCGATCAAGATATTGCTTTAAATTTGCACCATGGATGTACTCCATAGCGGTGTAGAGCTGACCATTGGTTTTACCATAGTCATACACCTGCATGATGTTGGGATGTAACATACCAAAGGTGATATTCAGCTCATCCTGGAACATGCGTACGAAAGCTTCATCATTAGAGAATTGAGGCTGAACCATCTTGATGGCAACGACCTTGTTGGCCTGCTCACCCAGATATCGGGCGCGACAGATCTTAGCCATTCCCCCGTCAACCAGGTGGTCTAAGATAAGATACTTACCGAATCGTTGAAATTTCTTTTGTTCGCTCATAGTGCCTCAAGTACCTATCGGCACGCATGAAATATTCTTAAGTGATTTTGGCGTTTTCTCGTAATTTCAGACTAATTTTATAACTTAAGTTCTAAGTGTTTAAAACTAGGGAAATTAATAGCAAGATTAGTGGTACCCAGTCGACTTGGGGCCCGCTTACAATAACCCATAACTTTGTAATTTAACATACGCCATTCGGTTGAAGACGGATGACTTTTCAGGAAGGAAGAAAAATTATTGATGACCACATCATCGTACCCGTTTAGCTTCATCTGTTCCCGGAAACTAACGTGAGAGATCTTACTAGGATCAGCACTATAGGCGACTGTAACGAGCAACTTTTCGCATTTGGTGAAGAATTCTTTTTCCGAAGCTGAAAACCATTTGGCGAAAGGTGACTCAGGATCCGCCCGGTAAATCATGGCATCGAAATAAAGGGTCATCCCGTGATACCAGCTCATACGCTTGAATATCAGAGAATCATCCCAGCTTTCTTTTTGATAAATTCCACCTCGTAAAAGTACCTTTCCAGTGGTGGTCTGGTTATAGCTTTTGTAGCTAGCACAACCAATCAAACCTAAGAGTAGAAGGACGAGGAACTTCATGGAATCTCCTTAAGAGTCTTTTCAATCCACTTCTTCATTGTTTCAAAAATTTCAAGCCGGTCAACCTCATTCCATAGTTCATGACGATGTTCCGGATAGTGGATCACCTGGGTCAGACGTTTATCAATTCCATGAGCGAAGATCATGGTGCTCTCGGCATCTACGATGCGATCGTCCCCAGCGACTAAAAATAGACTAGGAATTCGCAGGTAATAGGAATACCCCCTCACCTTATGGGAAGCTTCAATAATCTCTTTGGCCATGCCTACGGTGATGAATCGGGGGATAAGTGTGTCGATCTGAAAGTCATTGGCCCTCTCAGGGTCCCTGGTAAGATCAGAGCCTTTGTAAATCATTGGCATGTGAATCTTGGTTGAGAGCTTTGCTATCTTCTCCAAAAACGTTTCAGAATATGATCCTAAAACCATTTTCGGTCGTATACAGGGGCTGGAAAAAACAATTGCATTTAAAGGATGATTCCATCCATAAGCCGGATCAAGAATACGGGTGAGAGATATAAGTCCTCCCAAACTATGGGCAAGCATTACTGTCTTAGTTTGAGAATCATTACATTTTTGAACAAATTCTCCAACCACTCCCAGATCATCCACATAATTTTGAAAACTTTGGATCCAGGCCCTGATTCCGCCACTGCGGCCATGCCCAAGATGATCGTAAACAGTCACAGTAACATCGTGACCGAAATTTTTTAAAAGGAACTCCACCAGATCCATGTGACGTCCGGAATGTTCTAGAGCCCCATGAACCAGAATAAAATGAATCTTCGCTTTCTCAGCACCATACTGGCGGATAAACAACTGAGAAATTCCATCGCTGGAAGGGATGGAGTAATCATGAGAAGGAAATTGACGGAGCTGATTTTTGGCCATTAATTTTCTTGCACGTACTTTTCAATAGCACGACGGGCCTCTTCACTTAAGCCCTGGAAGCGAAAAGAGAAACCCGAATTACCTTCAAGGATTCTTACTACGACTCCGGAGGCTGCGAAATGATACTCCGAATTCTCTGGATGCACATTGATTGTAATTTTATCACCGGCATTACCATTGAACTGATCCACCAGAACCTGCATACCTCCAATAGAGATATCTCGACAGATTCCTTCGAAAAGTTTTTTGTTATTTTGAATAAAAAGACGTGCGATAAAAGGCTTTCGGGCAGATGTTCTGCGATCAGCCTCTTTGATAACCGGAGGTAGTTCCTCGAAAACTTCCTGATACTCTGGAAGATCTGCCAGAACTTTCCATTCTTTCATGCCACTGGTGTAGACAAAGCTCTTCCCGTTGATCCGGTTTTCTTTAAAGAGTTGTTTAATCTGTTTAATTGAAAAAGGACCGTAATCTGTAGGTGCTGCTCCACGATCGTTTCCGATGCGGATATAAATCACTCGATCATCTTCATTAAGATCGGCAAAGCTGAAAGGTTTTTCTGCTACAACAGGAACGATTGGTGCTGCTGGTATAACCGGAGCGACAGGTTCTGGAGAACTCTGTAGTTCGCTAACTTCTTTAATCTTCTTCCAATTATCGAAGCCTTTTTTCCAAACGAAGTCCTCACCTTTAAGTTCTTGTTTTGCGATCATTGAGACAATCACATCTTGTCCTACCGGACCCTGACGATTGCCTTTTTGAACGTAATACCAGTTTTCAGCCATAACTTCCTCAACCTATTGAAATAATTGTTAATGATATCTTACCTCAGCTACTTAGCATTCCTAGAAATGAGGCAATATTTTCCCCCTCCTTCCGGTAATGCCCGACTTTTGCGGTCTCATGTTTCGCTAAAGTTTCGGGACTTTTTCTCCGATGGGTAAACTGGAAACGATTAAGGTGTAATTATGAAAATCTATTGGTCAGCTTTTTTCTCTCTCACCCTACTGCTCTTTATGGCCAGTTGTGGGAGTGAACAATTCGGTACGACTCCCCAATCCACGGCCAGTACGCCGAATGCTGTCTCCGTTTACGATCAGGCTTCCTGTGCCAGCCGCACGCTCATTAAACCTCAAATCGATTTCCTTTATGTCGTTGATAACTCTACTAGTAACAACTACATTTCAAGTTCTATTAAAGCTGAAATACAAAACACTATCAGCAGTATCTCAGATAAGTTTGATTATCGGGTCATTGGAACTCCCCTGATTCAAACTACCGGCGGGAATGGTGACTTTCAGGTTTATGCGAAAGACCCTTCTTTCAGTCATCCAAAAGAAGTAGCGAGCGTTTCAGAGTTCACATTCTTCTCCAACCAGGTCCCAGGCAGTAATGAGCCAGGTCTGCGAAGAATCACAGAATTTCTGGGGGCCCATCAAACTGATGGACTCTTCAGACAGAATGCTTATCTATTTATTGTGATCGTTTCCAATGGATTTGATACTGAGATTGAAACGATCGTGAATGCTAATGGTCAGACAGGTTTTACCACTAATGGTTCATCTATCTTTACTCAAAGAAAAAATAGCCTTCTGCAATTCAAACAGTACTTTAATTCGCAGCAGCTGAGACTATTCTCGATTGTTCCGCATTCTAATTGTCAGGCATGCTGGAGAACACCTACTCGATCTTATATTCAGATGTCGCAGGATCTTTACTACCAGCCACCTTTTCCTTCAGATCAATCAAGCAGAACTGGTCAAGGTATGCCAGCGGATAGCTACAACCTTTGTAGCGGAGTTGGACAAGTCTTTGCTTCTGTGAACTCGGCTATTGATCAGATTACTATTCCCCATTCCTATAAGTACTGGCCAATCACATCCACTAACGGAACGATTGATACTCAGCCTGGACGAATTAAAGTGTTTAAGAAACAGGCCAATGGTTCTCAGCTTGAGCTGACTTCTGGTTGGTCATACTATCAAAACCCGAACTTTCCGGGGGCTATTGAAACACGTGTTGATGCAAACACTGGTGTAACGATTGCAGGTGAACCGACTACGGCACGTCACTTGATCGAATTTACTTCCGGAAACTATCCGACCTATCCGGATTGTATTTCCGTAACAACACTTTCAAATCTTGAATACTTTGGCTACGTAGTCATTCCTAAGATTCCTAAACTAGAATCAGTCGTATTGAAAATTCGGGGTCAGGTGATTCCACAAAGTACGACGAATGGCTGGTCTTATGAAACTGTCGGATGGCAGACCAAGAACATCAAGGTTGCTTATAACGGCTATCCTGATACACCAGCGGTCATTCAGTCTGGTTACATGATTAAATTGAATGGAAGTGCGAACTACTATAAGTCAGGTGACTCAGTAGAAATCGCTTACGTGCCAGCACAGCAATAATTTCTAAATGAGTGAGGGGTTACGAAGCCCCTCCCTTTTCTTGATTGGATTTTCTGATGGCATTCATGAAACGAATAACTGGGTAGGTCTTTTGGACTTTACCCATGTCCGCTTCGATAAAGACGTTTCCGTCCTTCATCATCACTTCACCAAAGAAACCAACGTTTCTTCCGTCATCCAGATGGTCAGGATTAATGCTTATGTTCTTGTCCTTAAAATCCTGAATCACTGGATTAAGAACATAATATTTTGTGAACTTCGGTGTATATTCATCAGTCACCCGAAGATTCGGAATATCGATCACAGGATTAGAAGAAAGTGTTTCCAGCATCTTTGCTAGAATCATTTCGCATTTATCAGAGATGCGCATTTTCTTATCATCGGGTAGATGTCTTTCAGTATTGTAGAAAATAAAGATCTGGCGGATCAGCTCAATATTTTTTAGGAGAATAAGGTTCGGAAGTTTATCTTCGTCTTCCTCAAATTCCACTAAATTGAGCATGAAAAGAATATTGAGTACATTCTCCAGCTTGGACTCCATGATCTGATACATGTCAGATGTATAGAGAGTCAGAATCTTGCGATTGACCGCCAATGCCTGACCTTTAACTTCACCGTGAGCTTTAAACACCAGGAAGAGAGTTCCCAGAACACGCATCACTTCGATGGGTTTCATGAACTCATAGTTTCCAACATTCTTTCCGTAAGAAGCAGTCTGATTGTCTTCTAACTCTTTGATGCGTCCATTGGTCTTTCTTAACCGAGTGACCAGAGTATTGATGATGGTTTTAAACCATGGGTTCAGAGACTGCATGGTTTTTCCGAAAGCCAGGAATGAAATCTCGACGATTTCCACTCCCGTGATTGCCGAGGCTGAACAGGAGCGTTTTTTCCCGGAGCCATCTTCATCAAAGTAAGCCATTTCACCGATGACTTCACCTGCGCGAAGAACACCGATTTCGACAAAACCTTTCCCTTTCGGTTTGAAAAGACGGATCTGACCTTTCTGAATAATGTAGAGGGACTCAGCTGGATCACCATCGTTAAACAGGATCTCGCCTGATTTAAGCGCTCGCAGGCCTGATTTAACTTGTGTGGATTGAGTCCCGGTTGTCATTATTTTATTCTCTCTACGATTAGGCTCAAGGCTTCTCCGCCGCCAATACAAATAGCGGTACATCCATATTTTGCCTTCTTCTTCTTCATTGCATTCATAAGAGTAACTAAAATTCTTGCACCTGATGCCCCGATCGGGTGACCGATGGCCACAGCTCCACCGAAGACGTTCACTTTTTCGTGAGGAATTTTGCATTCTTTAATCGCCGCCATGGTCACAGCTGCGAAGGCTTCATTGATTTCAAAAAGATCAATCTGATCGATAGAAAGGCCGGCTTTTTTAAGAGACTTGTTGATGGCATCAACTGGAGCGGTAGTAAACCAGTTCGGCTCGTGTGCATTTGCGGCCCAACCGAGGATTTTGAATTCAGCTTTATCAGCGAAAGCATCACCGGCCAGAACAACTGCTGCAGCTCCATCATTGATGGTAGAAGCATTGGCAGCTGTGATTGTTCCGTTTTTATCGAAAGCCGGTTTTAGTCCTGGCATCTTTTCGAAGTTGGCCTTGAACGGTCCTTCATCTTCAGTCACATCAACAGTTCCACCTTTTGCCGGAACTTTTACCGCAACGATTTCGTCTTTGAATATTCCCTCTTTTGAGGCAGCTTGAGCGCGCTTAAATGATTCGATCGCAAAAGCGTCCTGCTCTTCACGGCTCATGTTGTATTTTTTTGTACATTCTTCAGCACATACACCCATGGCCACATTTTGGTAAGCATCCGTTAAACCATCGAATGCCATTGAGTCTTTCATTTCTGTTGAACCATATTTGAACCCGGTACGGGAGTTCATCAAAAGATGTGGAGCGAGCGACATAGATTCCATACCGCCAGCAACCACGACCTGATTATCACCAGTCATGATAGAGCGAGCACCAAGAATAACGGCTTGAAGACCAGAGCCACAGACTTTACCAACAGTGGTGGCAGGTACAGTGTTTGACAAGCCAGCGCCCAATAGCGCCTGTCGTGCCGGGGCCTGGCCCACACCAGAAGTAATCACATTGCCCATGAAAACTTCGTCGACTTTTGATTTTTCGATATTAGCTTTTTGAAGAGCACCTTCGATCGCAACAGCTCCTAATTTAGGAGCAGGTACCGTTGAAAGAGTACCCATGAAAGAGCCAATCGCCGTACGGGCACCGCCGAGAATATAAACTGCCATATATTTTTCCTTTTTAAGAATGAAAGATTGTCTTTCTTTTCCAAATATTTTAATTCTGGGACCTATAAAATACCACTAAAAACCTTATAAATTGAGGCAGGTCGTCATGTTAGGTAGAAAACCAACTTCTAAGAATGGAACAAGTATTCCCAGTGACTGGTTAGAAAGCCTCGCTCGCCTTCTGAATGAAGGTTACAAGGATGAATGCAAGCAACACGGACGCTATTTTGATGTTTATGGTCAAATATATGATGAGGAATTACTTCTAGTTGTTTCCTGGCTTTCGGAGAAAGATGAGTATCTTGCTCCTATAACCTGCTTTTTGTCATGTGAACCGGCCCATATTCAAAACGAGAGCAAAGTTAAAGAGACTCAACAGAACTTCATAGATGTGGTTGGTCTTTTCTTTGATGAGATCTTTTCAAATGAAGAATGGGATGAATTTGAACCCAACTGGCAGGAAGTAAATTACAAACACGAAACCTACTTCTTCAAACTTTCTCGTGAGAATATTAATCTGACCTTGGAAGCTAATCGCCTGTTGGGTCCTGATTTTGATGCTGATGAGTAATCAGAGATACCAGTAGAATCTCAACCCAAATTCCCGGTCGCCATTTTCAAGGTAATCATTGAAATAAAGACCAGAACCAAACGCTTCATTGGCGTATCGAAGTTCGTTGATCACTCTGCTTTCGGTCCATGGATACGCCCTGCATTCTAAAACCGAATTCATCTTCCAGGCCTCATTGAAATCAACTAACAAACCTACATCGGCTCCATAGGCCAGTTTCATCTTTCGAAACGCTTCTGAAACATATGAGCCTTCTACATGCGCTAACAAGTAGGGAGTCACCTTCTCCCAGTGATAACTATAACCATAACCACCTTTGAAGCCTTGAGTACTGTAATCGCGCTGCTCCAGTCGTGTTTGCCAATGTCCGAGACGTATCTTCCATGATGCAGACTGGTTAAAACTATCAAGCTTTCCAAGATTCATGATATCCACAAAGGAAACATCTCTTACCTGAACGTTGTTTCCAAAAGTTCGAATTCCAATATGACCAACTTCCAGCCGAGAGCGATGGGGATACGCCACTTCATTATCCAGAAGATCATGAAAAGCAAATCGCCAGTTGAGATCAGTTCCCCATTTATCATTTTCATTTACCGAACCAATCATCAGTCGCTTTGATCCATGTCCGTAATGAGGTGCTGAAGGTAGCTTGTAGGTGAAATCCGGCTCCTCACTTCGCTGGGGAATTTTAGAGCGGGCAAGAAGTAAGGGACGCTTTAATTTCTGCGCCCCTTCCTCTTCTTTCATGATTTCTTTTGCGAGTTTGAAATCCACTAACGAAATTGCGGCATCATACACCAGAGCTTTGCGATCATCCGGTAAATCCACTTTCAGCTCAGGCCGATGAAAAAGTTTACTAACAATTTTTCGCTCTTCAGGAGTGGTCTGCTTGATGAGATGATCAAATAACGTGCTGGGGGCAGGTCGGAAACTCACCTTCCCAACCAAGCCCTCTTTCTCCAGCGCCTTCAAAGTATCCGAAGGAATTGTATAAAGATATGGAAGATGTTTCAGCAGATCAACCTCAGGCTTCGCAGCTTCAAGAATCGTCAGCATGTGATAGGAGCAATTCTCAGTTAGAAAATAATAATCAAAATGAGTGTGACCCAGCTCCCAGATATGATCCACCATGAAGTCTAGCTCTGACTTGGTTACATTGAGCTGATAGCTCCACAAATCACGGGTCTCGTAGTCATTATACTCCCTGACTTTGTAGTAATAAGGGATGGCATTGAAGGTCCCAGGAAACCAGCCCGCTAATCCACCTATGGTATAAATCAAAGGGCCTGCATCTCCGGTCACTGCGCCGTAATTAATTCCTGTATCCAATAGTTCTGTCGGAGTTGATCCACTTAGAACGCTTTCAGGTGAGCGGCCAAAACGTAGGAAAGTATGTCCAAAGCTTGAAGATGGATTATTTAGATAATAAGAAGAAAAAACCATGGCAACCGAGTGAGCATCCAGTCTTTTTCTGAAAGCGTTAAGCTTAGGACACTCTAGCTTAGGATCGGTAGCTTCCGGGTAACGAGCCTTATACCAGCGCCAGCGCGCCGGGAATCGACAATAGACATGATCATTAGGGTCAGTCGTTGTCTCAGTTAGTTTATAAATAAAAGTTTTAAGTTCTTTCGACGGAGAAATTTTTCCCCGAGGATGCAGGAAGAAGGCCATCCCATCGGTTTCAGAAAGATAATTTCCAGTCAGAGATTGATTGTAATGCAAGAGCCTAAGCCACTGAGGATCACGCCAATCAGAAGCAAAAGTTGTGAGACAAAAAAAAAGGCCTCCCCAAAGGGAGACCTTTATGCGTTTAAGCAAATTAGATGGCATGAGTACAGTTAGTATTCAACGCTTTGTTATCTTCGATAACTTTATTGATGTTAACCATAACTTTAGTAGCATCATTTTTCGCAGGAGTGATTTCTGCGTAATTATTCTTCATTTCAGCGCTGAAAGTTTCAGCATTACAGCCGTAGAAGCCAGATAGAGTCTTCAGAGAATCGCCCTGGCCTTTAGACATGTCAGTGATCAGAGATTCGTAGTTCGCTTCGATGAAGTTTTTGATACGAGCTGTCTGCTCCGTAGCTGTTACACAGTTTGATGTACCAGAAGAGATACCGAAAGTTTGTGTACCAGAAGTACCGTTAGTTGTAGCAGCAAGGACTTGATTTCCTTCCTTGCCCATAAGTTGAGAACCCATACCACAACCGGCCATACCGTAGGGTTTAGAAGCAAACGCTAGAGAGCTAAGAGAAAGAGCAGCAATTACAAATAATGCTTTCATGTTTTTCTACCTTTAAAATTAAAGCTTACAGTTTTCGATCAGATAACGGTCATTCGCTACAGTGTTATAAACATTGTTAGCTACAGTCTTTTCTTCTTTCGTTGCGAAGATGGTCTCATAACGAGACTGAAGTTTTGATCCAAGGTAGTTAGAGTCTTTACAACCCATGATGTTCCCAAGAGTCACGATCGTCTCACCGTTACTTTTAGCTATGTCATTAGCAAGAGCTTCTTTATTTGCAGCAACAAACATTTCCATGTTCTTTTTCATTTCAGCAGTTTTAGCAGCGTCAGGAACGCAGTTTGATGTACCTGAAGACATACCGAAAGTGTTGTTTGAATAAACGCCGTTAGTAGTAGCAGCTAGAATCTGGCCGCCGCGGTTTTCAGTTTCACCGAAAAGCACTGAACCAAGACCACATCCGCTCATTCCGTATGGAGCATTGTTAGACTTGTCCAAAGAGTGTCCGATAAGACCTGTGTTTTTCTTTTGCTGAGCATGTGCCGCTCCAGCTAAAAGAAGGCATAGAAACAAAACTGTTTTCAAAGAATCCCTCCTAAAAATTGTTGGTCTTAAAATGTTAGGAGATTAAGTGATTTTGAACAAGTGATAACTAGGGATGTAATAAAACTTTAGACTTTAGGGGGCGAGGAGTCATGCAGAAAAAAAGCCCCTCTTTCGAGGGGCTCACTGAATATCAATTATTCGTCTTCATATCTCATAGCACCCGAGATTGTCTCGATGCCGATATCATCGTCACCATCATCATCGTCCGCCACGTTTTCAAAGTCATCTTCTTCGAAGTCAAACTCCGAAGTGATGTTAAGTTCATTAAGCACTTTGTAGAACTCTTTATCGTCAGAAAGATCTGACAACAAAGCTTCGATGTATTTTGGTGGATACTTCGAGATAAGTTCTTCGATGTACTCCTGAAGTTTTCCTTCTTTCAGAATATCACGTTTCTTCTGAACTGTTTTCCAGTTACGAAGATAGTGCAGACGACAGTAACTCTGAGTGGTGCGAATATTGTCGCAACCTTTCTCAATACATTCATCGTTTTTCGGATCAATGAAGAAATCCATCGTCCCGATGGACTCAGCGATTTCTTTCCAGTTGAAGTGCTCACGAAGTTCGGCGATCTCATCGGCAATTTTGCTTTCAAGATCGGCCAGGATAGCGTTCTGATATTTCTTCGAAGGTTTAGCGTCGAAGAGATCAACCTGAACTTCATCTGTTTCGTAAGCTTTCTTGCCGCCTTTTTTAGCAGCTTTTGATTTTTTATATTCTTCTTCGAACTCATCCTCATCATCTTCTTCAGACTTGCGAGCAACTCGTTCTTCACCGAAAGCAGGTTCATCATCAGGACCAAGATCGATGTCTTCATCATCATCTTCTTCGTCGTCAGCGAATTTACCTTTCTTTCCAGCCTTCGGCTTTTTAGCTTCCAATTTTGCAAGCTTCGCAGCTTCTTTCGCGTCTTCTTTTGCTTTCTTCTCAGCAAGTTTCGCTGCTTCTTTGGCTTTCTTTTCAGCTTCTTTATTTTTTGCAGCTTCTTTAGCAGCTTTTTCTTTTTCTTTAGCAGCTAAAGCTTTGGCCTTTGAAGCTTCTTTAGCAGCGAGAGCTTTTTCTTTAGCGGCCTGTGCTTTTTCTTTTTCTTTTAGTTTTTTGAGTTGCTCTTTAGACATCGGCTTAGCGACGACTTTTGCAACCAGTTTTCCAGCGGTCTTAAGAACAGTGTCCTTAAGAGATTTACCGGCCGGCTTCTTTTCAACTTTTTTCGGCGCTGGTTTCGCAGCTACTTTTTTAGCAGGAGCTGGTTTCTTCGCAGGAGCTTTTTTAGGCATTTTAACTTCTTTTTTGGGAGCAGCTTTCACGGGCTTTTTCGCCGTTTTCGCTACAGGTTTCTTCGCCGGCATTTTACCAGCAGGCTTCTTTTTCGCCATACTTTTCTCCTCAAAAAATTAACCGACGCGTGCACTACGCGTTCAAAACAAATTTAATGGACACTCTAGCAAAGCCAGAGTGTCTTGACGAGGAGTATTTAATGGATTGCTTTCAATTCGTTAGCGGCGATCACCATACGCTGAACTTCAGAAGTTCCTTCATAGATTTCAGTGATCTTGGCATCCCGGAAGAAGCGCTCAACAGGGTATTCTTTGGTGTAACCGTTACCACCGCAAAGCTGAATCGCCTTTGTAGTCACCCACATAGCCGATTCTGAGGCCATGAGTTTGGCCTGAGCTGACTCTTTGGAATATGGAAGCTCTGCATCTTTCAAAGCTGAGGCATGGTAGATCAAGAGACGGGATGCGCCAATTTTTGTACTCATATCGGCGAGCATAAACTGAATCCCTTGAAGGTCAGAAAGTGGTGCCCCGAACTGGACACGCTGTTTTGTATAACGAATGGCGTAATCAAAAGCACCTTGAGCAATACCAAGGGCCTGAGATGCAATACCAATTCGTCCGCCATCTAAAGTTGCCATGGCCACGCGGAAACCTTTTTCCAAATCACCCAGTAAGGCATCTTTTGGAACTTTCACTTTATCGAAGGCTAGCTGACAGGTTGATGAACCACGAATCCCGAGCTTGTCTTCTTCTTTAATGATCGAAAAACCTGGGGTCGTAGTTTCTACGATGAAACACGAAATACCTTTATAGTCCGGGGTCTTTTTGGTCTTTGCAAAAACGATACAAACACCAGCTTCTTTCCCGTTGGTGATCCAGTTTTTGACACCGTTGATTTCCCAGTGATCACCTTTATCTTCAGCAAAAGTTGTCAGAGATCCTGCATCGGAACCAGCGTTTGGCTCTGATAGACAGAAACATCCGATCCATTCACCCGAAGCCATTTTCGGGAGATATTTTTTCTTCTGGGCTTCTGTTCCGAAATTTAAAATTGGCCAGATTCCTAGGGATGTATGAGCAGAAACAAAAACACCAGTTGAAGCACAGTTACGGGAGATTTCTTCTACAATTAGAGAGTAAGACATGTAATCCATGCCAGCTCCACCGTACTCTTCAGGCACATAAGAACCAAGGAATCCGTTCTCAGCTAATTTAGCAATCATTTCTTTTGGCATGTGGCCTTCGTGATCGATTTTAGCAGCGACTGGAGCTACTTCTGAATCAGAAAACTTTTTAACCATGTCACGAATTTCTTTGTACTGTTCACCTAGCATCATAAAATTTTTCCTTTAAATGCAGCTTTTCTTTTTTCAATAAACGCAGAAGTTCCTTCAATCATATCTTCGGTCTGAAAAATATTGGCGAAGGCTTTACGCTCTTCCACCAAGCCCTGACCTAATACTGCTTTTGCCTGATAAATCGCATAAGAAGAATTCTTCAGAGCCATTTTAAACCAGGTCTGCGCTCCTTCTAACAAAGCGTTTTTATCTTCAAATACTTCCAGAGCAATTCCCAAAGTCTTTGCTTCCTCTGCATTCACGTTGCGGCCCGAGAACATGATTTCTTTAGCTCGTCTTTCACCCACGATTTTCATCAATCTCTGGGTTCCGCCGAACCCTGGAATTAATCCTAGCTTTACTTCCGGCAAACCAAAAACAGCATTCTTCGTTGCATAGATAAAATCGGTGCTTAAAGCCATTTCAAATCCGCCCCCCAAAGCAAAACCATTCACACAGGCGATCGTTGGATAAGGAAGGGCCTCAAAAGCAAGTGTCACCAATTGACCAAGTTCAGAAAACGCTACCGCTTCAGCTGGGTCCATTGGTTTCATCTCAGCGATGTCAGCACCTGCGATAAAAGCTTTTTCGCCTTCACCTGTAACAATCAAGCCACGAATGGGAGCCGTTCTGAGCTCTGTCAGCGCTCCTTTCAATTCACGCAGTACCTGAATATTGAGAGCATTCAATTTATCCGGACGATTGATGATTAGAGTACCAACACCGTCGTTGTGATTAAAACTTAGTGTTTCAAAATTACTTATCATATGAGTGGAATCCTTTACCGTTTTTGCGGCCATATCTTCCAGCAGCAACATACTGACGAAGAAGAGGACAAGGTCGATATTTCGTATCGGCAAGACCGTCATGAAGCACGTTCATAATTGCAAGACAAGTATCGAGACCGATAAAGTCGGCAAGCTCCAATGGACCCATCGGCTGGTTAGTTCCAAGCTTCATCGCTGTATCGATATCTTTGGCAGAAGCCACGCCTTCGTAAAGAGCGTAAACAGCTTCGTTAATCATGGGCATCAGAATTCTATTCACAGCGAACCCTGGATAGTCCTGAGCGCGCACAAAAGTTTTTCCCATTTTTTCAGATACAGCAGCGACAGTGTTAAATGTTTCATCGGAGGTTTCTAATCCGCGGATACCTTCCACCAACTTCATGACAGGTACTGGATTCATAAAGTGCATGCCGGCAACTTTATCAGCGCGTTTGGTATTGGCAGCGATTTCAGTAATTGAAATCGATGAGGTGTTTGAGGCCAAAAGAGCGTCAGGCTTCAGGATCTCATCTAGTTTTTTGAAAATTTCAAATTTAAGATCACGTTTTTCAGTGGCAGCTTCGATTACAAGATCACAGTTTTTAAGATCCACCATATCCAGAGTTGGTTTGATACGGGCAAAGGCCTTAGCAGCATCATCGGCAGTCCATTTAGACTTTTCAGCACCTTTGTCGAGCTGCGTCTTAATAAAATTATGACCAAAATCGAGAGAATTTTTAAATGCATCAAAGAGAATTACGTCGTATCCAGTCTGGGCTGCAACCTGTGCGATCCCGCGACCCATTTGTCCAGCGCCAACAATTCCAATTACTTGAATGTTCTTCATGAGAGGGAGTCCTTGTTACGGTAGTGAATTCAAATGCTGAAAAGCTACCTTATCCCTCGCCTTTTGCCAAAAGGTATGTCTTGCCATCAAGGTTAGAATTAGTTTATAACATCGCAATATTTTTGAAAGAACGACCATTAGGAGAAAGACAGTGGCCAATCACAAATCATCAGAAAAAAGAGCAAAACAAGAAACTAAACGTCGCATGACGAACAAAATGAAAACGGCTAAAGCTCGTACAACCGTTAAAGCACTTAAAGAAGCTGTAGCTAAAGGCGATAAAGCCACTGCAAAAACTCTTCTTTCAAAAGCTCAGTCACTTCTAGCTAAACTAGCTAAGTCGCCAGCTATGAAAAAGAAAACTGCTTCTCGTAAGACTTCTCGTCTTACTAAGCAAGTTGCATCATTAAAATAATTTGCCATCAGGCACTTGATTAAAACAAAATGAAGCCCAAAGTATGAATAATACTTTGGGCTTTTTATATTTAAGGCCATTTATCAGGAGCTGTTGATGAAATCTACGTTAGTTGTTCTCTTCCTTTCACTTTTCCTAGTCTCGTGTGGTCTTCAATCCATTCCTCAGGCCAATAACGCTGTTGAAGCGAGCTGGGCAGAAGTTCAGAACCAATATAAAAGACGTGCTGATCTGATCCCAAATTTGGTGGAAACAGTAAAAGGCTATGCTGGTCACGAAAAAGAAACACTGGAAAGTGTCATTGCTGCTCGAGCAAAGGCGACTTCTATGAATGTAGACGTTAAAGATTTGACCACAGAAAACCTTCAAAAGTTCCAGGCCGCTCAAGGCCAGCTCTCACAGGCGCTTGGTAAACTAATGGTTGTCTCGGAACGCTATCCAGACCTGAAGGCAAATACAAACTTCCAGGCACTCCAAGCACAACTTGAAGGCACAGAGAATCGCATTACGATTGCTCGTCGTCGCTACATTGAAACAGTTCAGGAATTCAACAACCTTGTCACTGTATTCCCAACGAGTTTAACTAACTCTCTTATTCACCACCTGGATAAGAAACCTCAGTTCACGGCAACGGAAGCTGAACAAAAAACACCTGAAGTTAAATTCTAGTGAAGTACCTTTTAAGTTTAGTTCTACTTTCCTGGATGAGTGTATGGGCAGCGGAGATTCAGATCCCCGCTCTCCGTGCACCGGTGATGGATGAAGCTCAGTTTCTTTCTGAGCGTGAAGAACAAGATCTTAATCAATTGGCTTACGAAATCTATACCAATAAAGGTCCACAGATCACCATCTTCACTGTCAAAGACATGCAAGGAAATGAGATCGAAGATTTCTCTATTCGAGTTGCTGAAAAATGGCAGCTTGGGACAAAAGATCAGGGCAATGGTCTACTCATCATTATCGCCAAAGCTGAACGCAAGATGCGCATTGAAGTTGGTCAGGGCATAGAAGGTGAAATCACCGACTATGAATCAAATCAATACATCAATCAAGTTCTAGCGCCGGCTTTCAAGCAAGGCCAGTTTCATGCGGGCCTGCGGGTGGTGATGGAGGACATTGCTGGAAAATTTAACGTTAAGATGGGATCTGGTAGAAGTTACGTCAGAAGATCAGCTCAACCAGTACAATTGCCAAAAGCTCTCATCACTGCTTTTCCCTTTATCATTATCTTCATCATTCTAGGTCAATTGTTCCTAAGAAAAAAACCCGTGGCACGAGGAATGTTCACTGGCACAAGTCTCGCTGGTGCTGGTTTTCTTTTTGGTGGCGCAGGGATTGCTATCATTGGGATGCTATTCTTCGTGGGACTAATGATTGGCCTCATCGGTCTGCATAATCTGCTCTTTGCTTTAGCAGCGGGCGGAGGTAGAAGTCGTGGCGGTGGTTTTGGAGGCGGAGGATTTGGTGGTGGCGGTGGCTGGAGCGGTGGCGGCGGAGGTTTTTCCGGCGGTGGCTCATCAGGGAATTGGTAATGAGAAATATTTTAATTCAAGACGATCTGAAATTAGTCGAAGATAGGCTGAAGCAATTTGAGTCACGCACTGGGTGTGACCTCTTATTAGTTATTACCGATTACTCAGATCCATATCCTGCAGCTTCCTTACGTTTTGGTCTTGTGGGGGCATTCGTTGTTTCACTGGCCTTCAGTTATTACCTGGAATTTCATGATAGCTGGATGTGGCCAATTTTCTTTCTCGTCCTATCATTGATACTAACTTGGGTTGGGCATTTCAGCTGGGCGAAACGGCTTGCTTTGAGTGACTGGGAAACTGATCGTGAATGCAGAGAAAAAGCGATTGAGTATTTCCACACTCTCGGGACCTCGAAAGTTTCGCATAAAGTAACGGCGATGATCATGCTTTCAACGCTGGAAAAGAATATTCAGGTCCTCATCGATGAGAAGCTAAAGACTCATATTGATCAACATGAACTTGCAGAGCTTATTAAACTGATGAGTGGTCATTTCAAGGAAGGCAACATCGGCCTTGGATTAATTAAAAGTATTGAGCGCCTTGAGCACAAGATTTTGAATGATTTTGCAGGCAAGGTAAGCGACGCATCTCCATCTGAATTATCAGATACAGTTCGTTTTATTAATCATCTTTGATTTCAAGTTTTAACTTCTGATGCCATTCAGCGATAGACTCTTTGGGATATCGCTGAAAGTGCCTATCCCCTTTCTTTTTTATGACCTCAACCCATTGAGGTTTAAATTCCAACATCAAATGAGTTGTTACTGGTGGCTTTGGTAAGGCCGTATCGATTGCTGAAGCGAAAGGATGAATCAAGTCTGGCCATGTGGGATCATAAAGCCATAGAGAGGATCCACATTGGCTGCAAAAGTTTCTTTCTCCTGAACTTTGCTCAGCT
>JBEIEO010000020.1:0-21010 GCA_040382895.1 Halobacteriovoraceae bacterium | reverse complement strand
TTAAAGTAATTGGAGATCCCTGACCCTTGAGGATCAGGAACAACCACTTTAATCGTCTTGTTTTTTTCTTTCATGTATTTTGAAACTCCGGCAGCCGTTCCGCCAGATCCAGAGGCCACAACCACGGCATCGATGTCACCTCTCATGTCCGCATACATTTCCGGAGCAGTCGAATTGTAGTGAGCAAGATAGTTATCAAGATTATCGAATTGATTAGCCCACCATTTATCAGGAGAGCTCAGACCAATTTTTTTTCCGACTTTAAAAAAATGTCGATCATCTGAAAATGGAACAGCTTCGGTTTCCACAACTTCCGCTCCGTAGAGCCTCAAAATATTGTGTTTTTCCGGGGCCATCCCCTTAGGCATCACCACTGTCACTTTGTAACCTAGAGTCTTGCCTACCATCGCAAGACCAATTCCTGTGTTCCCCGCTGTACCCTCAACGATGCTCATACCCGGTTTTAAATCACCACGAACAATAGCTTCCACCACCATATTCAAGGCCGGACGATCCTTAATCGTTCCACCCGGGTTGAGGTTTTCGCATTTCATATATATGTCACAACCAGTCAGTGTGCTTAAACTCTGGACCTTTAAGATCGGAGTATTTCCAATAACTTGTAGAAGCCCGGTGGATTTGAGTTTGTTTCGAAGATCCATTGAATTTTCCCTGCGTCAGCGGTAGTTTGATGAGATCCCTTTATACTCCAAAAGGTCTTCAATGTCTTCTAAGCTAGCCCAATTTTTACATCGTGACCGTTACCAGGCCGCCACCATCGTCATGAATGTCCCCCAGGTCCGTTCTTCGGTTGATGAGATGATCTGTTTGCTTTTTCCTCAAAGAGGCTGTCGCGGGGCAGGTGGATTGGAGAATACTGAGGCTCAGCTACTTGAATTAAAGCGCCGTTTTCGTTCATATTTTGAGTCCCTGGTGGTACTCGACCCTGCCCTTAAAGATGATGGACCTGATCGGGTAGAAAAGTTTTTTGATGCCTTCCCGGAAATTGCGACCAAACTGGATGCAGATGTTAATGCTGCCTTCATAGGTGACCCTGCGGCCTACTCTAAAGAAGAGATCATTATTACATACCCAGGCTTTTATGCTGTTTGTATTTATCGGCTGGCCCACGCACTCTATGAACTAAATGTCCCTTTACTCCCTCGACTGATGAGTGAGTACGCTCATGAAAAAACCGGAATCGATATCCATCCAGGTGCAAAAATTGATGAGAGCTTTTTCATCGATCACGGAACGGGTGTGGTTATTGGTGAAACCTCCATCATCGGAAAGAATGTAAAAATTTATCAGGGTGTAACTCTTGGTGCTCTCTCGGTGAAAAAGAAAATGCAATCCATTAAACGTCACCCGACCATTGAAGATGATGTCGTTATCTATGCCAACGCCACCATTCTGGGTGGAGAGACAGTTATCGGTAAAAGTTCCATCATCGGTGGTAACACCTGGCTCACTCACACGATACCTGCTGGAAGTGTGGTCACACTACCGGAGACAAAGTAATGGAAATCCACCACTCGCGGGTTGCCGACTGGATCAAAGATAAAAAAGAATTCACACTATTGGATGTGCGAAGAGATGAAGAACGCGAGCTCGCTTCGTTAGGTGGAGTTCATATTCCATTGCATGAACTGGAGAAGCGCTTCGAAGAGTTACCAAGAGACAAGAAACCCTTGATCGTGTACTGCCACCATGGAGTCCGCAGCCTATATGCGACTCAGTTTCTCAAGTATCATGGCTATGATGCCCTCAGTTTGGCCGGTGGAATTGACCTATGGTCCCTGGAAGTTGACCCCTCCATCCCTCGCTATTAGAATAAAACTCAGGAGAAACACTATGTTCGGACTACCTTATAAAATCATGGCCTCAATTCTTGTGGGCTCAGCTATCATCCTGGCCATTGTTTTTGCTATCGGTCTGCCTGCTAATTTCATCATGTAATTCTTAATTTCCGGGGCCAAAAGGTCGAAAAGCCATCCATGGACCCGGCTACCTACTACGCTACGACTTTAACCAATGCGGCCAAGAATCTTGGACCGATTATCCTGTATTTAATTGCAGGCTATCTCATTTTCATCAAGTTACCGTTCATGCTGATGATGAAGGTGAATAAAGAGAATAAACCCAAAGTCGAAGCTGATTTCAAAGGACCAAAACTTGAAAACAAGCCTGGCCTTAAATCCCCTCTGGATACCACTATCAAGCTTGATTCCATGTCTCATACTGAACGCATGCAACAGCGGGCAAAAGAAATCGATGAGCAGATCAAAAGAAAAGAAAAAGAGCGTGAAGAAGAACGCTTAAGACAAGAAAAGAAAAAAGCTGAACGCGACAATGCCAAAGCTCAGGAAGAGGCAGAGAAAAAACGCAAAGAAGCAGCTAAGAATGCCCCTCCTCTGACTCCGGCCGCAAAGTTATTTGATTTTAAACTAGGTGAAGAGATCACAAAAAAAGAATTAAAAAAACGCTATCATAAATTGCTCAGAGAAAATCATCCGGACAAAGTTGCTGAAGATAAGAAGACTCTGGCCGAAAAGAAAACCAAAGAAATAAATTCTGCCTACGAAGAACTCGAAAAGAAAGCCTCTTAGTCCAAAAGGAGTCCAAAAGGTGTCACGTACCTTGCGGACAGCATTAACCTTTGAACATCATTTTAAATTTCATGTTAACTCTGGGCGACACCGGCGCCGGAAGAAACAGAGTGTTACCAATAGGTACGTGACACCTATTGAACATAGGGCTGAAAGTGAATCATCTCCGTTACCGCCGCAAATTCATCCAGACTTCTTCGAAAATCCAGCGGCGTATTGGCATTGAGTTGCGAAGCCGTTGCTCCCCACACCACTCCTACGACTCGACCAGCAAGATTAAACGCCGGAGATCCTGAATTACCAGCGATCACAGGACAATCTCTTAACATGAGAGAAGCTTTGCTGGCTTGATCTTCGACGTTACAGCGAAACTCCGTTACCCGTGAAACTAGTAGATTTGGATTAAATGGATCATCCAGGCCAGTGTGATCAATCACCCACACTCGCACACCGTCACCAACGACCGCCCGATCGGGCGATAACTCAAAAGTTTTCCCATTCCAGTTTCCATCGGTTTGCACGACGGAATAATCAATCGCCCGACGATCATCGTTGGGGTCAGCGTAGTCTTGCTCTGAGGAAATGAGATTAGTACAGCGTGAAATAACCGGTGTGGTTCCGTTGTAGATAACAACATATGTATTTTCGCATTCGTTTTGATTAGAAATGCAGTGGTGATTGGTAACCATACGATTTGGTCCCACCATGAAACCTGAACACACGGATGAATTATCCGGATCCGCTCGGTTGATAGTCAGAAGTCTTGCCACCCCTTTTGGACAGCCAGTGTTATTGATGGAAGCGCACTCGAATTGCTGATTCTCAAGCACTTCCTGGATCTGCTCTTCTGTGATTCTGGTGACGCGTTTTTGGTTATCAGAACTTTTTTTTCCACAGGCCGAAAAGAATACTAGAGATAAGATCAGCAGCAGACTGGATTTCATGAAGAGCTCCGGGTGATGATTTGCTATCATGGCCACCCCAAAAATCCCGCAACTCAGAAATACTGACAAGAAACACTTGGTCGATTAAATTTTCACAACGCAGTCAAATTGCCTGATGGATTAATTGTCTTAAGGCAGAATAAGGGACCCTTTCGGGTCCCCATTTTATCATACAAAGAAGAGAGATATCTGTGGGAAAGCTGTAATGATGGCCAGTCCCAGTAACATGACCAAAAGAAACGGAAGAACGGATTTAATCACCTCGGTGAGTGGTTCCTTAAAAATCCCAGAAGCCACAAAAAGATTAATTCCAATCGGTGGCGTTAAATAACCGATCTCAAGGTTCACAATCATGATAATACCGAAATGAATCGGATCGATCCCATAATGAACTGCCATGGGGGTCAGAATAGGGGCCAGTACCAGGATGGCGCTCATGATGTCCATAAAGCATCCAACAATTAGAAGCAAAATGTTCACTGCAATCAAGAAACCAAGTTTCGTAGAAATCTGAGCCGACATCCAGTCAACCATCATCTGTGGCATTTCTTCAAAGGTCATGAACTTATTCAAGCTTACGGCAAAGATCAGAATCAAAAACAACATTCCCAGCATCTCAGCTGTTTCTGCAAAAACGGGTGATAGTTTTTTTATACCAACTTCACGATGAATAAAAATCTCCACGATCACCGCATACACCACGGCAATTGCCGCCGATTCAGTAGCGGTAAAAAAGCCGGTGTAAATACCACCCAGGATAATGAGCGGCATCGCCAGAGAAAAGATCCCTTTCTTCAAATGCAAGAGAAAGTCGCTCATGGAGAACTTGGTGGTGTGCTCTTTCGGCTTGGCGTACAGCATGTATCCACACAGAACGATCACTAACACGATACCAGGTCCAATACCAGCTTTAAAAAGATCCACGACGCTCACACCCGCCATAATGGCAAAAATGATCATAGGGATACTTGGCGGGATAATGATACCCAAGGTCCCACCGGTAGAAAGTGCACCGATGGCGAGTTTACGAGAGTAACCTGCTTGTAACATTGCCGGGAACATCAGAGAACCAATGGCGATCAATGTCACCGGAGATGAACCAGAAATTGCTGCAAAAACAGAGCAAGACAAAATTGAAGCGACTCCCATACCACCAGGAATACCAGCGGTAGCAGATTTAGCGACGTTGATCAGACGCTGGGAAATACTCCCCTTGGTCATGATTTGTCCTGCAAGAACAAAAAGTGGGATCGCTAACAAAATCTCTTTATCTGCTGCATAGAAGATATCCCCCACGATGACCATCATATCTTCGCCAGAAACGTTGATATAGCAAATGGTGGCGAGTGCTCCCATGATAACAAATAACGGAAGTCCAAAAGCAATTGAGATGATTAAGGCCAATATGACCAATATTCCGGTAGACATTAGTGAACCGCCTCTGGATCTTTTTCACGCGGAAAAAGAATGAAATAGAAGTAACGGATACTCATCGAGATAAAGCAATATGGAATTACTGCCTGAAGTACCCACATGGGCATGTCGATGATGACGTTACGATCTGCAAACTCTCTGGATTCCATGACATATTTATAAGAATAATAAGCCATAGCTGCGGTGAAGATGAAAACTAGCAGGTTATTTGCTCGCAGATAAAAAGATTTCAACTTCCCGGTCCAGAATTTATCAGCTATTTCGGGTCTAAGGTGCTCCACCTTGTGGGTAATAAGCACGGCACCTAAGAAGCCCGCCCAGATCATCATGTACACGGCACCCTTCTGGGCCCAGGGAATTCCCTCTTTGAATATCTCTCGGACCCCGACGTCCATCACGACGAAAATAGTTAAAACAAAAATCAGGATCGAGGCGGCAAAGCGCTCGATCCTGGTGAGGATATCTAAAAACTTATTCATTATTTCTTGGCCTTGAAAGCTTTTTTACCCTCTTGAATCAGGGCGTAGATTTTAGCTGTTTCTCCACCGATATCTTTGATCGCCTGTTCAGCAAGACCAGCTGACGCTTTTTGGAAAGCAGCTTTTTCAGAAGTTGAAAGCGTATAGGTAGTAATACCGGACTCTTTCAAGACATCGATCAGACTACTCCCGAGTTTTCTTACGTTAGAACGAACTGTGGCGGCTTGAGCATTACCAGGTCCCATGAGCACTTTACGTTCATTCTCAGAAATTTTGTCCCAGAATTTTTTGGAATAGATAATCGCGCCTGGCTGGTAGATGTGATTGGTTACGGTGTAAAACTTAATAGCCGTTTGCCACTCAGCTGCCAAAGTGAAAAGCGGAGTGTTGTCAAAAGCCTCCACAACTCCTGTCTGAAGCGCAGGAAGCACTTCAGGAATGGCAATTGCCACTGGAGAAGCAGACATACGTTTCCAGAATGCCAGATGGACCTTGGACTCCTGGGAGCGAATCTTTACTCCTTTGAGGTCAGCAGGTGTTTTGATCAGTTTAGTTTTATGACCAATACTTCTCCAACCATTCTCTGCCCACGTCACCAGAACGAATCCCTTCGCCAAGAATAGTTTTTTAAAAGGCTCCAGCAAGTAGTTATCCAGAACGAAATCGGCTTCTTCAGAAGATTCAAATAAAAATGGAACTTCCAGGATATCTAGTTCAGGGATGATACTGGCCATGGCCGCACAGGTTAGTCCGCCGCCTTCAATGTTTCCACGGCGGATTTTTTGCATAATTTCAAGCTCACCACCAAGCTGTCCACCCAGATAAACTTTGATTTTGGTTTGGTTGTTACTCTCTTTGGCTACACGGACCTTGATCTCTTCTAAAGAGTCAGCCCATGGGGTTGCAGCAGGAGCAATCGTCCCAAACTTAACGTCTTTGGCAAAAGCGCTGAAACCTAGAACAAGTGTAAGTAGTGCAATTAATTTCATATCTAATCCTTAGAAAAGTTCATCCATGTTCTTTAATAGTTTTTCAGCTTTTTTCTTTTCCAGAGCATTCTCCGGACCAATTTCCGGATGATTGTCATCTTTTGAGGCCAATACTTCTTTTAGAACTTTTTCGAATGAAGCCTTATCACCTTTCTTGGTGAAGTAAACATCTGCCATCAAAACTTTAGTCCCCTGATATTCCGGAGCCATTTTCAGAGATTTCTCAAACTGCTGCTTACTCTTGTTAAGATCTCCACCGGCAAAGGATGGGGCCACAGCGAAGAAGCCACCCCAGTAACGAGAAGGAGCGCCGAAGAAATAATCTGGCTGGAGCTTTTCAACTCTTTCGATCATCGCTTTGATACGAGTTTTATATTTAAGGGCCGCAGCGATTCCAGAAGCCTTGGCCCATTTCCCTAAACTGGCAGCAGTCCAATAAATAGCAGGAACTTCTTTCGCGGTTAAAGTTCCAAGAGATTCTTCTACCGATTTCCCAGAAGATACGCTCTTTTTAAAATCCTCATTGGTGGCCATAGCCTTTTCACCAAAGCTTGCAGCCTTCTCATAAGTTTTCTTTTTTTCTTCCATTTCATCAATGTGAGAATCAGCTAAAAAATAGTAACCACGAGTTAAGTAGATCAGATTCTCAAGGTTTGCAGGATCTGCAGCGTGGAGTTTGCCAAATTTTTCGAGAGATAGTTTTAAACTGTCCTGAGAAAGTCTTCCTTTCCAGGCATCCATTGCTTCTTTTTTAAGAGTCGTTGCTTCAGCAGCACTTAGTGAAACTGACTCCGTTTTTTTATCCCATCCAGCATCACGACTGGCGCAAGACATTAGGACCAAACAGAGGAAGGGAACCATGCAAATGATACTTTTCATCATAAACTCCTTGAATTAATAGAATGACTTAAAAAGCTTAAATAATTTTGATGAAAGTGGAAAGGACACAATGCCCATCATGCTCTATGCGGCATAGGATGAAGCGAAGCTAATGATCGTTAAAGTATAGGCTTAAGGTTTACCGAAGCGTGCTGTGAGGCCCAAAGTGTACTGAGAGTCGTATTTACCTTCCTCGTTACGAATCATCGTTACCCCGCCATTTAAGGCAAGGTTAGAGGCAAATGCTAATTGAAGGCCCGCACCTGCATAAGGATCAATTCTGAGAGGATTATCGTGAGTTTCAGAGACTCCAGCTGTGGTTACCTCTGTGATGCCTTGAGAAGCACGACCGCCGGCACGTAGATAAAAACCAAGGTAGGAAGAAATCCCATAGGTGCTTCTCAATCCTAAAGAAGCGCGCTGAGATTTATCATAAACTTTCTCATCCGAGCCGGGGTAATCCTTGCGGGATTGGGCTTCCGTATACTCAAGCTCCCCGGACAGTAAAGTCGTTCCATAAAGAACTCGCGCCCCGTAAGTCGCTCGGGTCACATAACGAGATGGTTCCGGAAATCTTACTAAAGAAGTCTCAACTCCATAGAGCGGCTCAAAAGTCAGTTTGGACTCTGCGGCTTCCGCTACTAAACTCAAAACAATAAAGAAGATAAAAAGGAGGAATTGTTGGATTGATCTCATACAGATATTCTAAGATGAGTATGGAATTTGATTCAACGTCGGTAAAAAATCCCTTCAGTCTCAAAGTCATGGTCTTGAACGCTCAGGACCTGTTCTTATTCATGGATAAACATGATCAGACTTCTCTGGAGGATCTCACCGAGATCAAATGGCAGCTCATGAGCTCCAGTTTGTTTAATAACAAATCCAAGGAAAAATGCCAGATCCTGGCACAGACAATTCAGGAATCCCAGGCCGATGTGGTGATGATGACTGAGGTCGGAGGCCATGAATCCCTTCATAACTTTGCCCGTTTTGTCCTTAATGATGAGTATCAATCGTTTTCCCTGCCTTCAAATTCTGACCGGGGAATCGATCTTGGGTATCTGGTAAAAAAGAGTTTGCCGTACGAGCTGGAAATTGAATCCTACATCGATTATCCCCTCCCCGAGCCAGCGCGCCGATTTTCACGTGACGTTTTAAGGCTTAACTTTAAACTAGACGGAAAAATTCAGCTGATTTTTCTTCTGGTTCATATCAAATCCAAATTGGATCTCAGGCGCACAGATTTTGAGGGCCGAAGCCGGCGGGTACTGGAAGTGGAAGGATTGATCAAAATATATCAAGAATTAGAAAAGCTGAATGTTCCCATTCTCATCGGTGGAGACTTTAATGGTCATGCCGGAGAGGAAAACACCGAGGAAGAATTCAAAAGTATCTATCTTAAGACGGATCTTAAAGACATAGCCTACCTCGCCGGCATTCCACCCGAAGAGCGCTTTAGTTATGTGTATTTCAACCGCGGCGGTAATCGCTTCGTTCAGCAGATTGATTACTTGTTTATTTCTAACAGGTATAAGCACCTGATAGAAGCTCCCGAATGTTATTTTCCCCGGTATAAAAACCTGCGCGGAAGTCCCATTCCGGTCCCCCAAAGGATGGAGCAAAAGAATATATTACCCTCCGATCACTACCCTTTTGTGGCCGGTCTGAAGTTAAATCACTAAGAGCGACGCAGCATTTTTAATCTACTGGCCTTTTTAGGGTGTTATGCTATTTTTTACCATCATAAAAACAACCCGAGAGGATGCATGGCCCACGAGAAGAAAGATCCAAAAGACAAAATTCGTATTGATATCACTGATGGTTTCGCTGTTGAGCGAGCTCTCAAAAAATTCAAGCGACTTTGTGATGCTTACGGAATCGTGAAAGAATACCGTGCTCGTGAACACTATGAAAAACCATCGGTGAAGAACAAACTGAAACTTGAAGCGGCTGAGAAGCGCAGAAAGAAAACTAATTCAAAAATGCGTGGATCTAAGAAGATCTGAATAAAGAAGGCCCCATCCTGGGGCCTTTTTTTTTACCTATAAATTATCGACGTAACTGAAGTCTCGCTTTTCTGCGATTCAACTCATAGATCATGGAGTTGATCCGGTCTTCCTTGGCCTTCGAAGGGATTTGTGAAGCGTAATCCAGCTTGATTACGGCTTGCTCTTCCTGAGCATCAGCAAGAATCATCATGTCGGCTGCAGCTTGCGGCACGAAGATGTCCTGCATCTTCACGTATTGAGTAACATCGGCGATGAGGGCAATTCCGTTTTGTCCTGCAGCTCCGGTGAAAAGTCCTGCAGCACCGACCACCTTGTCGATAGTGAAGACTGGAAAGAGATTAATCGCACCGACAGCATTTCCTATGCCGTCAAAGGTAGAGATCGGAACAGCAACTCCCAGAGCAACTGCATTTGCTCCGATAGTTAAATACAACTTAGCACCCTTCCCTAGGTTCACAGTAATAGTTGGATTGTTCGCAATTAATGGAACAGCATTTCCATTTGGTAAACTTGCCTGCGAAGCACGGATGTCAGCGAGAGAAGAAAGATTCACTGAAATCTTAATCTGGTTTTTTCCTCCAAGAACTGGAAGAAGTTCAACCGAGCCGAGTTGAGTCTGGCCGCGAGGATGAAGGATCGGCAGAGTGACTGAAGGAAACATCATGCTTCCTAAATCAAGATCTGCTTTGAGTGCCAACATGACGTCTTCATTGACGACACTTGACTGAACTTGGATACCAGTGACGACCTGAGGCCTATTGCCACAAGCAGACACAACGAGAGTAAGCATCACGATAGTGACCATTTTAACAAAGGAATGACCCATGAATTCTACCCAAACGAGAACTAGTCTCTTGGATGATCAAAACTCTACTCTCCAACAAACGTCCAGCTTGAAAAATACGTGCAACCGCAGAGTTAAAATCAATTTGCGTGGTGCAACATTTTAGCAGTTCCCGAATAATTTGCAAGCAAAATGTTGAGTGGACAAATCAGATGCTCCCAAGGCATCCTGCTAAGTCTATGAAAGATTTCAATTTTTACTTCGATTTTTTATCCCCCTTCAGCTTCTTTGCTTTTAAGCGCCTCTCACAGTTAGAGAACATCACCATTCATTATAGGCCAGTGGCCTTAGGCCCGCTTTTGAATCACTGGAGCATCAAAGGACCAGGGGAAGTCACTCCGAAAAGAGAATTTTTGCTGAAACAATGTCTTCGTTATGCAGCTAAAAATAAGATGAGTTTTACCACACCAAAAACTCATCCTTTTAATTCACTCTACGCTCTCAGACTCGCACTGAAATCTACGGCGGGCGAATTGCAACCGCAGGTGATTAAAACTTTATGGGAGGCAGGTTGGGAAAAACGCATCGATATGGGTGAACCGGATGAACTGCAGACAGTTTTGAAAGAAGCAGGACTACCGGCCGAGGAGTTGTATGAGAAAAGTTTTTCCAAGGAAGCCAAAGTCGAACTGAAAGCTAACATTCAGGAAGCGATTTCTTTTGGAGTCTTTGGAGTTCCAAGTTTTGTGGCGGGAGATGAACTTTTCTGGGGGAATGATGCCATTGAATCTTTGATGGATTATCTCTCGGGTCAGGATCCTCTTGATCGCCAGAAGCTCAAACAACTTCTGGACTCAACACCAAGGGCAGCGGCACAGTCACTTTAAGGCAAGATAGCTTTTAAATTCTTCGAACACATGTGGGAATTTTTCTTTTTCACACCAGGCCTTAATACTCTCTAAGTTCACAGGATGATTCTTTGCGACCAGCACCGCTTGATCTATGCCCACGCGGTCTTTGAAATAGATGTAAGTGGCCAGACGATCTTTCACGCAGTCAGTGGGAGAGAGAATTTTGATTTTCACTCCATCCACGCTGACTTCTTCCGGCACGATACTTAAATCATCACCGATCTCCAGTGGTCCTTTGGGAAATTCGATGAACAAGTGACAGCACTCTGGATGAACGAAGTGCCTACCCTTGCGTGCAAAGCCAATTTCTTTCATGTACTCCGGAAGTTTTTTAACAAACATGTCGGTTAAAATAAAATCCAAATCACCAGACTCATATAACCCGGCAGTGTAAATGGAAACAACAGCTCCTCCCACCAAAACAGTGTCGATACCTTTTTGTTTTAAGTGAGACGCCACGTACTTCCAGAGTTCTTCTTCGGTACAGTTTTTAAAATCAATCTTCATTGTGCTTTGGTAATGACCGGTTTACCTCGACGACGAGGACGACGACGGGCCTCAAACATTTCTTCACGTTTCTCCTGGGGAATTGAATCATAAAAAACCTGAATGAGTTCTTTTAATTTTTTCGTCACACCCATCTTAGAGTTAAAAGTATAGATGCGAACTTTCCCCATCATCTTACTGACCAGCACTCCTCCCACTTCGAAGCGATCCAGTTGTTTCTGAACCTGGCTCAAGGCTATCCCCATGTCTTTGGAGATCCCCGAGGCGTAGGCCTCACCATAATGGAAGAGATAGAGCATAATCTTAGCGGCGGTAACGTTGCCAAAAATAGTTTCAATCATATTCACATTCTAACCTACTTTGTAGGTGAGTCAACCTACTTTGTAGGTAGAAAAACCTACTTTATAGGTTGTATAGCCTATTAAGTAGGTACATTTGTCGCCTAAGTAATTGAAACGTGTTACCGATAAGTCCTATATGCCTAAACTATCAAAGATTGAGCTCCTGGCGGAGCACCTGATTCGTGTCATCTCAGAAACCAACGGTATATCCCTGGCCGATACCCTAGAGCTGGCCGTACTGGGTGAAAACGATAATACCCAGGTGAAAAAAACTCTGACGGAATTTCGTCGACTGCTCTTTGGTTTTCAAAGCGACGAAGTGGACATTAAAACTCTTCTGACTCATCCCGTGGCCCATGCCCTGTTTATTTTTTTTAAGAAGTTTCCTAAGCCTTACATCGAAGAACACATTCATTTGACGGGCTCTCTTTCAGCAGACTTCATCCATCCACACTTGATGCAAGTTCTGAAAGGTCCTAATCGGGATGTTTATATCAACATCATCGATAAAGTTTACGGAGAAGGAACAGCAGAAAAAATCGAAACCATAGAAGACGTGGACAACCTTGTCCGGTTAAAAGACGATGAGTTCTTTGATCGCTATCTGAAAATTCTGCTTTTGCCTAAGCTCATTCTCACCAGCCGTGAGATGCATAGGAAAGCGGCTTATCATATGGCCTCTGAGCTTTATCATAAATTTAACGTGGGCAAGATCCGTCTTAAATTTACTCTTTCCCGCGCTAATCAGACAGCAGATGAGCAGATTCCGGGCCTGGAGAAACTCACCGAAGAAGATGTAGTGATAGGACTCTACGATGGTTTCATGCAGTTTAAATCTGATGTGCCACAATTTGATTTTGTTCTTTCGCCTTGTTTTCGAAAAGAAGCAAACTTCTTTAACCCGAAATTTGCTACTAAGAAAGAGGACTTTCTTTACCAGGTCGACTCCATCCTAGACATGCTGGAAAAGTACCCATTTCTATCGCCTTACCTGTGTGAAGTAGACACTGTGGGTAGCGAGAAAGATCTCTACCGCAAAAGCCATTTCATGGAGATGCAGCAAGGCTTTAGAAAGCTACATTTCAAAGGTTTCGCCATTCGATCCCACCACGGAGAAACCTGGCACACACTTAAAAAGGGAGTGCAGGCGGTAGATAACTCACTCAACATCTGGCACATCGATACACTGGAGCATGGTCTTTCCCTGGGGATCAACCCTAACTTCTATTTCCACTCTCTTTACAATCGTTTGGTGACGCAGAATGAGCATGGTGAGCGAGTTCACCCGGGATCTTCGGATTATAAAGAGCTGATGGATATGGACTGGCGGGAGCACGAAAGTATCCGCGATAAAATCTTTATGGGGGAGAAGCTCACTGAATTAGAGAAAAAAAACTTTGTTAAAATTAAATTTCACACCGCCCGGGAAGTAGAACATTACCAGCACGACGTGCTCAACCGCATGATCAATAAGAAAGTGTCACTGATTGCACTTCCTTCATCCAACAATAAGCTCACCAATAGCTTTGAGGATTATAAAGATCATCCATTCTCATGGTGGGAAAAGAAAGGGCTGAAATTGGGAATTGGCACTGACAACTACGTGACTCTCAATACCAATTATATCCAGGAACTTTTGATTCTTCTGTTCACAGATCCGGAGAACTTAAAGATCACCAAACTCCTAATGGTAGCGACGGGTGAAACCCGCCGGCCGTACTTATCTCAGCTTTTATGGAGGATGCGATCTTAGATTATTTCGTCGAATGAAGGATAGATAGGAACTCATCCATTTCCTGGGTGGTTTCCTGGCGAATGTCCTGAAGCTCCTGGGTATGCTTCAGAGTGCGCTTAATAGCATCCGGAAGTTTTTTGAAATCATTTTTTTGAACCAACTGATAAGCACCCAAGCCGACCATTTTTACTTCATGCTTCTCATTGGCGTTACCGGAGAAAAAAATAAAAGACGTAAAATCTTTTTTCTCACGAACTTTTTGGAGTAAGGCAATGCCATCCATCTTGGGCATTAAGTAGTCACAGATAACAACATCAAAACTCTGCTCCCCCATGATCTCCAGAGCTTCAGCACCGCTTTCGGCTACTGACACAAGATATCCATCTTTCTTAAGGAAATGGCCCACGACCTCAAGGATATCTTTCTCGTCATCAATCAATAAAACTCGGTGCTTTGCATCTTCCATTTAAACCTCTTGGTCAGCAAATTCTAACACGACCGCAAAAAATTCATAAGCAAGAATAAATTAATGATGGTTTAGCTGGGATTAATTAAGATTAATGGTAACGAAAACACGAGGAGTTGCATGATTCTCTCTGAGGAACCAATAGACGGAAAACAAAAAAAATTTAACGAGTAAACTTTGAAAGGAGCTTTTTCGCAACTTCCATGGGAGTTTCCGCGTGCAGAAGCACCTCTTTTTCAGCTTTCTGAATTTCTTGCGGAGTCAAACGCTCCAGAAAAGCTTCTCTTAGTCCATCGTGAATGAGCTGCCACATCCACTCCAGCCCTTGCTGGTCTCTGCGTTTTTGAAGCTGTGATTGTTGCTGAAGAAAATAATCTTCAATGGCTTGTTCAATTTCTTTGAGACCATTTTTTGTGAGAGCGGAACAAGACATAACCGGAGGCTGCCAACCTTCATGGCGAAGGATATGCAAAGCTCTCTCGTAATCAAATTTGGCCTTCTGGATGATTTTTGCATTTTCTCCATCATCCTTGGTTACCACCACCATATCGACGACTTCCAGAATCCCTCGCTTGATTCCTTGCAAATCGTCACCGGCACCTGGCTGAAGCAGCATTACAAAAATATCTACCATTTTGGAGACAGTCGTTTCGGACTGGCCAACACCTACAGTTTCAACAAGAACATAATCAAAACCAAAAGCTTCACAAAGTAGCATCGATTCGCGAGTCCGGCGGGCAACTCCACCAAGCGTTTCTCCCGATGGTGAAGGACGAATGAAGGCCAATGGATCGATGGCCAGCTCATTCATCCGAGTTTTATCACCCAGAATGCTTCCCCCACTCACTTGTGATGTAGGATCCACTGCCAGAACGGCCAGGGATTTATTTTGAGCGGTTAATTGTTTTCCGAAAGCTTCGATGAACGTACTTTTTCCTACTCCGGGTGTTCCTGAGATACCGATGCGCTTACTCTTACCGGTTTGCGGAAGAAGATTTTTTAAAAGCTCCTGAGCGAGTTTTTGATGCTCAGGATTGGCGCTTTCAACCAGCGTGATCGCCCGGGAAAGGATCGTCCGATCTTTCTTCTGAAAGCCATTAAGATAATCCTGAAGGGTCAGAGTCTTTCTCATTAAATGCCCAGATTGGAATTGAGTTTAATCAAAAGATCCTTTGCCGCATCGGCAATAACAGTACCAGGACCAAAAATTCCTGCCACACCCATCTTGTAGAGTTTGTCATAATCCTGAGGTGGAATAACCCCACCGATGGTGACCAGAATATCTTCGCGATTAAGTTTTTTGAGTTCCGCTTTAAGCTCGGGCACCAAGGTAAGATGTCCCGCTGCCAGAGAAGATACACCGATGATATGCACATCATTCTCAGCAGCTTGCTTCGCGGTTTCTTCCGGTGTTTGAAACAAAGGCCCCACGTCCACATCAAAGCCCAGATCAGCAAAGGCGGTAGAAATAACTTTCTGCCCACGATCGTGTCCATCCTGTCCCATTTTCGCAATCAGGATACGTGGTCTTCTCCCCTCGTTTTGCTGAAATTTTTCAATGAGGCTTTTAAGCTCTTTCACGTCGACTTTCCCTTGTTGGACTTCTTTTAAGTACACACCTTGAATGGTATGAATCTCTGCCTGATGGCGACCGAAAACTTTTTCCATCGCCAGACTCATCTCACCCACCGTTGCCTTAGCACGGGCAGCTTCTACTGCCAGCGCCAGCAGGTTACCTTCACCTGTTTCACAAGCACGAGTCATGGCGCTGAGCTTTTCATCCACTAGTTTTTGATCACGCTGCGCTTTCAGTTGCTTGATTCGATTGATCTGCGCTTCCCTCACACTTGAGTTCTCAACCTGCAGGATATTAGGAACATCATCTTTTTTGCGCCTATAAAGGTTCACTCCTACTATAGGCTGCACACCGGAATCAATTCTTCCTTGAGTACGAGCAGCTGCTTCTTCAATGCGCATTTTAGGAATGCCTTTGGCAATAGCCGCACTCATTCCACCGAGAGCTTCAATTTCCTGGATATGAATCCACGCCTTCTCGGCCAGCTCCTGAGTGAGTGCCTCCACAAAGTAGCTTCCGCCCCATGGATCAATCACTTCACAAGTATCAGTTTCCGTTTGAATAAAGAGCTGAGTGTTACGGGCGATGCGGGCCGAGAACTCACTTGGCAGCGCCAGCGCTTCATCCAGCGAGTTGGTGTGAAGACTTTGGGTATGACCATGAGTTGCGGCAAGAGCTTCGATGCAGGTGCGAGTAACGTTATTAAACACATCCTGAGCGGTCAGCGACCAACCAGAAGTTTGTGAGTGAGTTCTAAGAGCAAGAGACTTCTGAGACTTTGGTTTAAACTCGGAAACAATCTTTGACCATAACAAGCGACCAGCGCGCATCTTGGCCACTTCCATAAAGTAATTCATTCCAATTGCCCAGAAAAAGGACAGCCTTGGAGCAAACTGGTCGATATCAAGTCCTGTTTTAACACCTGTTCTCAGATACTCTAGACCATCGGCCAGAGTGTAACCGAGTTCAAGATCAGCGGTGGCACCTGCTTCCTGCATATGGTAACCAGAGATCGAAATGGAATTGAATTTCGGCATATGCTGAGAAGTATAACTGAAGATATCCGCAATGATGCGCATAGAAGGCTTTGGTGGATAGATATAAGTATTTCGCACCATGAATTCTTTTAAAATATCATTCTGGATCGTACCGGTGAGCTGCTCAGGCTTAACCCCCTGCTCTTCGCCAGCTACAATAAACAACGCCAGAATCGGAATCACGGCTCCATTCATTGTCATCGACACCGACATCTGATCCAGAGGGATGCCGTTGAACAAAATCCGCATATCCAGGATGGAATCTATCGCCACACCTGCCATCCCGACATCACCTTTTACACGCGGATGATCCGAATCATAACCACGGTGAGTGGCCAGATCAAAAGCGATGGAAAGACCTTTTTGACCTTTCGTAAGGTTGTCGCGATAAAAGCGATTAGATTCTTCAGCGGTAGAAAAACCGGCGTATTGTCGAATTGTCCACGGACGCACAGAGTACATAGAAGCATATGGTCCACGGATGAAGGGCCTTAGTCCCGGAAGAGTTTCACGCAGTTTAATGAACTTTAAATCCACTGCTGTATAGGAGGTCTTGAGTTCAATACCTTCAGGAAAAGTCATGACACTTTTGCCTTGCGGGTTGTGAGTTTTCGGAAGATTCCATGCGACTTTGCTAAAATCCACTTGTTTCATTAGACACCTAACTTTTTCGTCAGCTCAGATAGCACCTGATAGATATTTTGTCCGGCAAAGATAGATTGAAAATTGGCAATCTCCACTTTCCCGGCCACGAAACTAGCAATTGCTCCGCTCTTATCAGCTTCGTCGGCCAGAGCTGCATAGTCCTCATCTTTGGCACAAAGTACAAGAATCTTTTTATCGAGTTTTATTTTCACCATCGGATCCAGAACTTCCAGGCCAATGACTTCAAAATAATTTTTAATAAAATTGATGCGATTATTTAAAGCGGCATAATCACCTTTGAGCAAAATCTGTACGCGAGGAGGATCCTGAAGACCTTCGACCTTCAAACGAAGTTCCTCAAAGCCTCGGGCAACTCTGAAGACTGCAGGATTTTTCAGTTTGATATTCAATCGCTCTCTGGCATCAGGAAAATCATTCATGCCCGCCAGAATGTCTTTGCGGGTTTTCACTTTCTCCAGTCGTTGTTCACGAACTTTACTCAATTCATTTTCTAGAAAAGCCTTCCGATCAGCAGCTGGCTTGATCAAAAGCTCCTGCATCAGGCTCCAGGCGTTTTTAGCATATTCTTGCGAAAGCGTTTCAAGATGAAAGCTTCCGTAAGCTGCATCCTCCACCATCCCCAGCATACTTTCCAGGCTTAAAATGTGAGTGGTATTACGGGCCATACGTAACGAGCGCTCATTGTGATCACTATGCTCATCAGTCTCCATGTCAAAGAGGGCTTGATATCCGGATGACTGAACGATGTCGGCACCAGAGATAAAACCGGATGCGACCTGAACATTATTCCTTAGCATGTTGGAGTAGCGCTCATAGAGTGTCCACTCACGGTAAGAATTCAAAGTGATGATTTTAAATGAGGTACTCCGGCCTGATTCTTCTGCCACTTTTTGCGCCAGGAGTTTTAGGGCACGAACTTTGGCAATATTTTTAAAGAAATGAGAATCCAGACAAACACCCAGATAGGCCGGAGGATTTGCCAGATTTTCAATGAGCCTTAAAGTCAGTAATGCTAGCTCCTGAATATTGTGGCCGCCTTGATCGTGGATATCCCGGGCATGAAGCATTGAGGTTTGATCAACAACTTTGACTTGACCACTAAGTTGGTTAAAGGGAGCTATAACTTCGATGTCTTTATGTTCTACGTGGTCGATTAATATTTTCTCAATAGTTTTCCACTCTTCATTTTTGAGTTGGAAAGAAAAGAAAAAGACCCGTACCCCCGCCTCCAGATCTTCGCCTAACTGCTGTGACCAGGAAGATGCAGAGTGAAAATAGGTTTGTGATGCTTTTTTCCAGGACGTCTGACTTTGCAAGGGAACAGGAGCTGTCTCCAGAGAAAGTGTCGGCCAGGCCCCGAGGTCTAAATGCTTTTTAGAGAGCTTGCCGGTTATATCATCTAGCTTAAGCTCATGTTTCAGGGCCTTCTCCCACTGATCCCGTTGGGTATTATATTCTTCTGCAAAAAGATCCGAAAAGGATGACATAGAGAACTACTCCAGAGAAGGATTTTACACATTCATCTTAACAAAAAATAAACACGCCATAAAACTTTATCCTCACTTGAGGAAAAAACCCATGGGCATTAAGATGGGTGAATAGGACAATTGATTGAATTTAACGCTTTTAGTAGAGAACAATCCCCGAATCGAGAGCTTTTACATGCTCAACCTGACCACCTGGTTGGGGTTTGAGACTATGCCCAAAAAGAAGGCTGAATTTGCGGTAAAGTTCCTGGAAGAAAATCCCGGCAAGGTCAATCTCATCATCGTTCGCTCTAAGATCGAGAAAGAGGCCAGCGCCAAAATTATTCTTGAATACCTTAAACTCAAAGGTCTCACGATTCCGGTAATCATTACTGGCCCAGGGGATTTCGGAGCCGTTAATCAGGTTCCCAATTCTTTAGATTTAAAGCTCCTGATCAAATCAGCGGCTAGCGCTCTGAATATTACGGCTAAAGAGATGTCGGCAAAAGTGGTTCCGGATTTCTTTCCTATTCCGATTTTTTATTTCAGTGTGATCAAGCGCTCGGTGGTGACGGTTTATTCTGAGGACATCGAGCATCCTGGGAGATTCATTCCACGCATTGAAAAGAATAAAGACTTTGATCAAACAGCTATTCAAAAGATGGGTCAGCAAGGGATCACTCATCTCTTTGTAGATAAAATGGATCGTCTGGCTTTCGTGAGTAACGTGACATCAGAATTAATATCCATGCTGGAGCAAGAAAACCTATCAGAAGATGAGCAGATATCAGCGACCGACAAGAGCCTGGAACTTCTCTCTCGCAAGCTTCTGACTATTGGATTGACTGAAGAAACCATCGCTCTTTCCAAGAAGAATATAGCGGCTATCCGCCAGAACGTGAAAAAGAGCCCAAGTCTCAATAAACTGCTGGAGCGGTTGTTGGCCAATACATCCAGCTACCTTTTCAAGCACACCCAGATCCTCACCTATGTCGCTTTACATATCATTCACAACATTGACTGGGGTAATGAAGAGCAGGAAGAAAAAATCAGCTTTATTTGTTTTTTCCACGATATCGCTCTGGCAAACGATATTCAGTGTCAGATAAAAACCACCAATGAACTCCGCGCCGCCAATTTACCTGCAGATCAAAAGTCTCTGGTAGAAAAACACGCTCAAATCGCGGCAGAGTTTGTTCAGAAATTTCCTCATGCACCAATGGGAACAGATCAGATCATACGTCAGCATCATGGTCAGCTTAATGGTGTCGGCTTTTCCGATCACTACGGGGCTAACGTCTCACCAATGTCTATGGTGTTTATCGTGGCCGAAGAATTTACTCGCATCATCATGAAAAACGAGAATGGTCCGTTTAATCGGGATGAGATGCTGAAGGAACTCAAAAGTGAGTTCCCGACATCAAGATTTGCAAAAGTCGTGGAAAAACTACAAACGCTGATGATCTGAATTCAGGTCAAGGCCGCGATGTAAGAAACCCAGGCATCACAGTTTTCAGCATCCTCAGCAGGCGTGAATACACCGTTACCGTTGCCCTTATCATCGTCCCCTTCCCAGTAAACAACGGTCTTAGAAAATCCTGCTTCAATCAGAATGTCCCGGATCTCCGGCATGGTCCAGAATCTCCAGTTGTAGGTAAAAACATTTTCATGTTTCTTACCTTTGGCATCTTTAAAGTGAATCGCAAAAGTGCAGTCGTGAGTAAAAGGATTGAAGTGCTGGCATTCCCAGTAGTAAGTCAGATTTTTGAGTTTTTTTACATCTGTCACCAGACGCTGACTTTCAGGTCCGGCGAAGATATCCAGAAAAAATACACCCTGCTTTTTCAGGGATTTTCGAACCGCCTTAAAATACTGAAGCATCTGCTTGCGGGTTTTGAAAATGAAATAGGAGAAGTTAAACGCGCAAACCACATCGACTGGCGAGGTTTTTACGGTCAGAACGTTTTTTTGCAGATACTGCATGCGCTTTTGCTGATCCTTATTGAGCTTTGAATAATGACGAACCTTACCCATCTTTATAGGTTCTTCATCCAGATCGACACCATAAGCTTCACACCCCTTATCCTGCCTCACCCATTCACATGAAATAGCACCTGTTCCACAGAAATCTTCGCGAAAAACAAAGGGTGAGTGACCATAGAAACGTTTGAATTCATC
>JBEIEO010000019.1:0-21499 GCA_040382895.1 Halobacteriovoraceae bacterium | reverse complement strand
CTTTTGAGAGTGCCTTCCCTCGCCTCATGACCTGGGCACATATCCAGTTAAAAAATTCAGAACAAAAATTTCTGATTGTGAATACTCATCTGGACCACGTAAAACAGGATACCAGAATCGGTCAGATCAAAGTTTTAACACAGGAAATTAAAAAACTTTGGGACCCACAAAGTTCTCTCATCATAATGGGAGATTTTAATGATTCTCCGGAAAGTAAAGTTCGTGAATTACTGATCGAAGAATTCCCTCGACTCAAAGATGCATGGAAACTTTTTCATTCCAGTGAAGAAACATCTCACCACGCCTTCATGGGAGAAATTCAAAATGGTTCCAGGATTGACTGGATCCTGGTGGATGACCGGTTAACCATCCTGGATTGCCGGATGGACAAATCCGTCAGAGACGGATTTTATCCAACGGATCACTTTCCCATTATCTGTCGAATCAAGGTTTAACCGCGACTTCCTGGCCAAGATGCAGATAAGTCTCAATACCATTACTGGTATTAAGTGAAATATCTTTGGAAGGCTTCCAGGCACCTTTCTCACCAACCAAAATCACAGTGGATCCGCCGAATAAGAAATATCCTTTTTCCTCTCCACGCAGGAAAGACTTATTCCAGCGGTGGGTCTGTACGATCTTACCTACGCAAATGGCACCAACTTCAATGTAGGCCAGGCGTCCGAAGTTTTCTGTTTGAAGGATAGAAACATACCGTTCGTTTTTAATGAAAATCTGATTCTTATATTGAAGAGCAAATGGATTAACTGAGTCATAAGCTCCTGCCACTGGAAAGTGCTCAACCACTTTTCCATTATCAGGGTAATGGTAGCGATGGTAATCCACCGGACATAGACGAGCGATGAGGAGTGGACCGCCATCAAAGATTTTAGAAATCTGATCATTTCCGATGAGGTCTTTTGCCAGTAAGTAATGACCTTTCACCGGGTACTTACTTTTTTCATCAATCGCATCAAAACCCACATAGCGAGCCTCAGCGAAGGCTGGCATCCTATATGGATCTGAAACAAACGAGCGCTTACCTAGTTTAAACTTGCGAATAAAAAATTCATTGAACGAGCGATAGGAATCGCGAGGATCCAGCGATGGACGCGATCCTGGTTCATAGTCCTCAATAGGAATATGGAATTTTTCAATAAAAGGTCGCACCTTACGATGAGAGCTCGGCAGGTCCTGGAAGGCACCATAGGCCTTAGAGAAATATTTATTGGTAACTAGCGACCCCATCTTTTTGCCTGCCACAGAGCAGTAGAGAAACTTAATGAAGGCATCCCCGTAAACCTTTTCGACTTCGTGTTTTCCGGTCATGCGATTGAAGTACTTTATTTCCGGAGCTTTGCTGACGGTTGTCATTGGGTTTCCTCTTGGGTGATTTAGGTAAAAATATTATACTTACCTCGCCAAATACAGTCAAAGTAAGGAGTCCAGATGAAACCCCTTCTATTGTTATTTTTGCTCGTTTTCTCGATGAATGGCCGGAGCGCAGAGCTACTTTCTGTTGAAACCAAGACTATCGAAATCTACCGCAAAGCTCTTCCCTCCACTGTCAACGTCTCCAATATCAAGCTCGCGCGAAACTTTTTCTACGGAGAAGTGGAAGTTCCGCAAGGTGCCGGTTCCGGTTGGGTTTGGGATGAACAAGGACACATCATCACTAACTTCCATGTCGTTCAGGGTGGAAATTCTTTCGTAGTCACTTTTCATAACGATCCTAAGCAGTACAAAGCGACCATCGTAGGGACTGCTCCCGAAAAAGATGTGGCGGTTCTAAAACTTCAGGAAAAACCGGCCAAGCTGGTTCCCATTTCGCTTGGAACATCAAAAGACCTACAAGTGGGTCAATACTCCTTTGCCATCGGTTCGCCGTTTGGGCTCGATTACACGCTCACGAGCGGAGTGATCTCTGCGCTGGGAAGAAAGATTGATGGGATCGGAGGAGTAAAAATCAACGACATGATTCAAACTGATGCAGCCATCAACATGGGTAACTCCGGTGGTCCACTGCTTAATTCTTCGGCGCAACTCATCGGGATGAATACGGTGATCTTCTCCACGTCAGGATCAAGCGCAGGTTTAGGTTTTGCCGTACCTGTAGATACGATCAAAATGATTGTGCCTCAACTTATCAAGCACGGTAAACTCATCCGTCCGGGTCTCGGAATTGGAATCGTACCAGATAGCATGCGCCAGCGGATGATTCAAAGTGACCGCGGTCTTATTATCTCAACCATCGTACAAGGTGGTGGAGCTGCTCAGGCAGGTCTAAGAGGTATGACTCAGGATAAATACGGCAGAGTTTATTTGGGAGATATCATTCTTAAAGTAGATGGTCAGGAAGTGAACAACCTGGATGACATCTACCAGGTTTTGGAAAAGAAAAAAATTGGCGACATGGTCAATATTGAGTACAGCCGTGAAGGCAAAATCCAGAAGACCCAGATTCGACTTAAAGCTGTAAGTTCTGAATAGCCGCTTTTAAAGTTTCTTCTTTCTTTGCAAAACAGAATCTTAAAAACTTTTCTCCTTCAGTGGACTTTAAATAAAACGCTGAAGGAGGAACAGTTGCAACTTTCTTTTCTTTAATCAATGTCATGGCATAATCCACATCTTTTTGAGACGTATGCTTAGATATCGGAACCATCATAAAATAAGTTCCTCGTGGAAGAGCGAATTCAAAGCCAAGTTTTTTCATCTCAGCGTAGAACCAATCTCTTTTACCCTCATAGAGAGATACAAAACCCGGAAGATAATCAGGCAGTTGTTTTAAACCTTCTGCGACGGCTTCTTGCATCGGAGTTGAAACTGCAAAGGTAACGTACTGGTGAACCAGACGACAAGCATGAGTGACTTTAGGGTTGGCGCAAATCCATCCAATCTTCCAGCCCGTAAGACCGAAAGTTTTACCGGCACTGGAAACAGTGATCGTGCGCTCAAACATTCCTTCCAGAGTGGCGGTAGGAATGTGTTTTACCCCATCAAAAACCAGGAACTCATAGACTTCATCAGACATCAGGTAGAGGTCGTGCTTGATGGCCAGATTAGCAACGGACAAGAGTTCTTCTTTAGTCCACACTTTGCCCGTAGGATTATGAGGGTTATTGAGAATCAAAAGTTTGGTACGTGAAGTAATCGCATTCTCAAGCTCCTGTGTATCAACCGTGAAATCCGGAGCATGCATGGTGACTGGAACAGGAGTTCCGCCGGCCATCTTGATGGATGCCACGTAGGAATCATAAAAAGGCTCCAGGATAACGACTTCATCGCCAGGATTGATCAAGGCATTGATAACGAGATAGATGGCTTCGGTCGCACCAACAGTCACGGTAACTTCAGTGTCTGGGTTGTAATTGAGGTCATAAAATTTATTGTAGTAGCTTGAAATTTCCTGCCTAAGGTTTTGGGTGCCGTGAAAAGGTGCATATTGATTGTGACCCTCCTGCATCTTTTTATAAGCGATATCTTTTAACCATTCGGGTCCATCAAAATCCGGAAATCCCTGACCCAGATTCACAGCTCCATGTTCACGCGCTAAACGTGAAATAACGCCAAAAATAGAGTCTTTAAAATCGGCTATGCGAAGAGCTGTATCTTTCATGGTTTACCTCGGTAAAACTTTTGTACACCGAAGCATTTGAGAAATAAACCTTAATCTTTTGGATCTAAGACATCTCTAACACCTTCACCGATGAGGGAGAGCATGGTGAGGGTAAAAAACAGGGCAAGTGATGGATAAACCGCCAGCCACCAGCCGATAGTGAAATGTTTCTGAGCCTGATTCAAAAGTTCACCCCAGCTAGGAGTAGGAGGAGTAAGACCAAATCCGAGGTAATCTAGACTCGCAAGTGCGGTAATATTGCCGGCAATGACAAAGGGAGAAAAGGTAATAATCGGTGAGAGTGAATTCGGTAAAAGATGTTTAAAAAAGATTCGTCCGTGGCCTGCACCCAGAGCTCGTGCCGCTTCCACAAATTCTTTTTTACGATTTTTTAAATACTCTCCGCGAACATAATAACTGATACTGATCCACCCAAAGATACTGGATAAAAGAACCAAAAGAAGCAGCGTAGGTTTAAAAATCGAAATGATAATAATCAAAAGAAAAAACTGCGGAACAGTCGAGAGAATCTCGACAATTCGCTGTCCCCAAAAATCTACGCGGCCACCGAAATAACCCATGATCCCACCAAGCACTGTACCGACAATAAAAGTCAGAAGCCATACTAAGACCGCAAAGGAGATTGAATAGCGAAGTCCGTAAAGTAAACGAGTGAGAATGTCCCGGCCTCGATCGTCAGTTCCCATCCAGTTTTCAGCTGAGGGCCCTGAGGGGTAGCTTTCAACTTCTTTGTTAGATTCGTAAGGATCCCATTGGATAACCGGCCAGATCGTAAAATCCCCCCGATCTTCATCTAGTTCGAGCTCACGATAATTAACAACCAAAGATTCTTCATCCCCGAAAATTGACGGGTGATAATTTTTAACAACCGGATAGTAGATACTGTCATTGTATTTCAGTATCAGTGGCTTACTGTTGGCCCAGAACTCAGCAGTGAAGCTAAAAAGACAGGCAAGTCCCACTACCCAACACGAAATAACAGCTAAACGTCGTGATTTAAACCGGCGCCATTGCTTAAGGGTGTCTTCGTTTTTGATAAATTTTTCAATCATTGAAAATCAATCCTTGGATCAACCAATACATAAGCAAAATCAGAAATGATGTTCCCAAGGAGGAATAAGGCACTCTGAATGAAAACTAATCCCATAATCACGTTGTAGTCACGGGAAAGAATACTCTTGTAACTAAGAAGTCCGATGCCATCGAGCTGAAAAATTGTTTCGAGCAGCAGGGATCCGGCAAAAAAAACAGAAAGGAATCCACCTAAACCGGTAACAATCGGAATCAGGGCGTTTCTCAAAGCATGTTTCATGTAGACAACTTTCTCATCCAAACCTTTGGCGCGGGCGGTACGAATATAATCCTTTTTAATTTCCTCAATTAGTGAGTTTTTCATAAGGATAGTCAAACTGGTAAAAGAACCGATGGTGTAACAGATAAGTGGAAGCGTGAAGTGATGGACTCGATCTAGGAATTGCTCCCAACCAGAGAGTTCATCGAACATTTCTGACTGAACTCCACCAATTGGAAAAATTTCCAGAAAACTCCCTCCCGCCAAAGTGACAATGAGAAGAATCGCCAACATAAAAGAGGGAATCGAGTAAAACACAAAAAGAATGAAACTAGATGAGACATCAAAAAAGCTACCATGCCGGATGGCTTTTAAAATACCTAAGGGAATAGATATCAGATAACTCAAAAGCAGCGAGATGATTCCAAACTGCAGACTAACCGGAAACTTTGAAACAATAACATCGATCACCGGCTCTTCGTAAGTGAAGCTTTCACCGAAGTTCATGGTTCCGATATTTTTTAACCATAACAGATAGCGCTCGTGAATGGGCTTATCAAATCCGTATTGTTTTTTTAGTGCTTCCATAATTTCATTGGAAACACCTTGAGTTGACCCCCGGCTGTTAGTCCCGGAATGGTCCCCTCCCCCATCACCGCCTCCAAAGCGGAGCTGCTGAATCTTTTGTTCGATCGGTCCACCAGGTGCCATGTTGATGATCGCAAAAACGATGATCGTGACACCCAGAAGGGTCGGAACCAAGATCGCTAATCGACGAAGGAAGTACTTTAGCATATTACTTTATATTCCAATATTGCTGGCCCAATCCATAGATGAAGGTATCTTTGGGTTTTTGAACACGCTTGGTGTGAGCATAGAGGCTGTATTTCATATTGAAAAAGAAGATGTAGGGATTATCTTCAGCAATCAATTTATGTGCTTTCTGCAGAAACGGAATGCGCTGCTCTTTTTCATACAGAACGCGCGACTGATCAATCAACTTATCAACTTCCTTATTAGAGTAGCTGATGAAGTTAGAACCCGTACCAGCAGAAGATGAGGAGTGCCAGATCTGTTTGAGATCAATATCGACTCCACCGCCGCCCCAGGCGAGACGTACGGCATCGAAGTTTCTTTCATCTAAGAGTTTGATGAATGAGTTCCACTCAACGTTTTTGATACTGATCTCAACACCTGCCTTACTCGCATCTTCTTTGAACACCGTCAGGTATTTCATCATTTCCTGTGATGGCTCTAGGATGGTGAATGCTAGATCCGTTTTTTTACCGTTGATGACTTTATCTAAAGTTCCATTCTTATCCGAATCTTTCCATCCGGCTGCATTTAGTACTTTTACGGCAGCCGCAGGATCATAGCTTACTGGCTTCACTGTATTATCGACATAGTCAGACTGCACGTAGATAGGTCCTGTGGCAGGTTCTGAGAGATTATATTCAAATTTCTCAAGCATGAGGGGGCGATTGAATAACATCGACAGGGCTTTTCTCACCTGCAGATCTTTGAGTATCGGATTCTTAAAATTGAAGGCAATAAAGTTATAGCCTTTAGGAGTTTTGTTCTCGGTCTGAACTTTAGTGATCTTATTTTCCCAAACATCACCTACTGTTTTCTTGAGAAATCCTTCTGGACGAAGACCCAAGAAATCAATGTCACCTTTTTTTAGCAATTCAAGTGAAACGTTTTCTTCTGAAGAAAATCTCAGCACCATCTTGGGGACGGTCCAGGAATTCTTCTCGGACTCAACTTTATTGCCCCACCAATCAGGGTTTTTAACCAGAATGATTTTTTGTCCTTTGTCATACTTGGTCAGCATGTAAGGACCTGTACCAATAAGTTTTTTTCCAAAATCTTTTTTATTTTCGGCTCCAGAATAGAAATGCTTCGGGAGAACCTGAATTCCTGCACAGTAATCAAAGTTCTGAAAGTAATCATCTTTTACGATGAAGCGGACTTCATATTTGCTGAGGACTTGAACTTCTTTAATCGAATCATAGTAAACCCGTGCCTGAATCGCTTTGTAATCATCGGTATAGATGACATCATAAGAATACTTCACGTCATCAGCTGTGAATTCTTTTCCATCATGCCACTTCACACCTTCGCGTAGTTTGAAGTCAAAGACTCTTTTATCTGAGGAGACTTTCCATTCGGTGGCCAGTGCGGGTTTCCATTCATGAGTATCGAGATCTCGATCCAAAAGACCTTCGAAGATATAACCTTGAACAGCCGTTGAATAACCATCGGTTGAACTTAAGGGAGAAAGTGTTGATGGCTCTCCACCGATGTTAAAATAAATAGCATTACCGGCTTTTTAATTTTTTCCCTGACAGCTCATCAGAGTGATCAATGCAGTAAATAGAACAAGCTTCATGCTTGCGGATTTCATATTGACTCCTTCAATTATTTTTTTATGTAGAGGGCCGGATCCAGTGACCATCGATCAACTTTGAGATTATGGTCGTCGACCCGATATGTCTCAAGTTTGGTATCAATTTCATTTACCCGGGCTTCTGAATTTTTAAACTCTGTAAAAGATCTGGCTTTATCCTCTTCAACGGCGGCCAGTTCTCGATGCCATTCGATTTCCAGTTTCTGGCGAAGAATCTCGTAACGTTTATTAACGGCATCTACTTTCTCAACAAATCCGTCCAGTTCACGTTTATGCCTTTCTTTTTTTGCATTCATGGCCAATCTTTTTTTCAAAAGAATTTCCACGAGTTCCTTTGCGACGGTCACTGTTTGATTCAAGTCCGGACTTTCAAAATGCAAATAAGTCCCGGTGGTGAAATGAACTTTCTTAATGCAGTTTCCAAATTCAGGAATTCGCAGCAAAAGATAATCATTGGTTCGTCCTTCCACCAAGGCCATGCAGCGTTGATCCGGGTACGTTTCGTTCCAGAATTCTACCCGGTCCTTGCGGTTAAGGAACTTGATGTTGGCGAAATCTGTTCTAATTCGTGCCAGTTTTGCAGGAGCGTTTAAGCGAGAAATGCGTCCAGAAAATCCTGTGCTGTCTTCGTCTTTTTTAAACTCGCTGGATTGTGACCAACTAAAACTGGTGGTCATCAACATTACGAAGATTATTAGTAAGTTAGGCATATCTTTTATTATGCCATGGAGCTGATTATTTGGAAGAAAGCAAAATGAAATTTAAGTTGATTGAATAAATCTATTAATCTTTCATAAGGATGATACTTGAGCGAAACTCTTTCTCGTGTAACGGTTCTTCGTATTTCAAAACTCGCATGCCCGGGAAGAGGCGGATGAGCTCTTGCTCCCGTAGAAAATGCTCGAGTGGCTCGTTGCGTTTAGCAGGATCACGATCACGTTCGCGGATGGTGAAAGCTTCATAAATGAGCACACCTTTAGGCTTCAGCCAGGTTTTGATCTTCTCCACCATCGCCCGGTCTACCCAGTAAAAGCAAATAATAGCGTCATAACTTCCGGGACTGATCTTATAATCTGTCAAAGAAGCAACCACACCCTTGATCTTTACTCCAAACTCCTGGGCCAGGAGATAGGACTTTTTTACAGCAACTGAACTCAGATCAACACCTGTTACCTTATAGCCCTTCTGGGCCAGGAATACAGCGTTTCGCCCTTCACCCATTCCCATATCCAAAACCGTTCCTTCGTAAGGAATATACTGGTAGTTTTCAGCTAAAAACTGAGCGGGTGATTTACCAAAAATAAAGGTTGGACGAGCATAGCGCTGATCCCATTGGGTCTTAGAGTCCTGGGAGATCTTAACACCGGATAGCTGTTGAAAGCGGCTTCCTGAAATTGGATCCCTTGTGGCAAATGCAGATAAACTAAGAATGAGTAACAGGAAAATATTCATGATTCTTGAGACGTATCATCTTTAAATTCAGATGAAAAGATATCGCTCTCTGGTTGATCAATAAATAAAGGTTGATCTACATCCACCTCAGCGGTATCACCGCTGACAATTCCCAGTTCCGCATCCAGATACATGTTGAGAGTTCCCAGGAGTTTTTCCATCTTGCGGATTTTGCCACTGATGTAGTCTTCCACAGTATTAGGCATGTCTTCGGTCTGGAAAAGATACCAACGCATCTCCTCTACTGGAGTGTAATATTGATCAAGAGTGGTGATCAGTTCAGTACTACAGTGGGCGAGGAGTTCAATAGAAGTCTCCTCGTAACGGTTGTTAAAAATCTGCGGGAAGTGTTCACGAGTTCTCCGCAGAGCGAAGATCTCAAGGTACTCATTTTTGCGGGTCTTAATTCGCTTAAAGACATTGTTGGCATCAATCTTCAAGAGCATCAGAATACGTTGAGTATTCTCATTATTTTTACTTTTCATACGGCCCCAGAACTTAAAGTGGCACGTCTTCCGCCAGGCCAGATAGTACGCTGATCTTTTTTCAGATCGTGATATCTGCTAATCTTAAAGGATAAGTCTTTAGCGCTAAACGGGAACTTAAAGAAATAGTAGTTTTTTTGAAGAGCAAAAAGACGCTGGTCATTGAGTTTAGAAAAACTCGACATATGCATAAAGGTAATTCGTTTGGATTTTAGAATGAATTTTAAAAAGCCACGAACTTTTTCATTGTAGATGCGATATTCACGGCTATCAGAAACCGAACAAAGCACTATCACCTGCTCCTGATCACTGGCAGAAACCAGACTCTGAAGCTGATCAATTTTTACCGGAACCAGGATGAATCCCAGATCCTTCAGATAGCGATCAAAGATGTAATAGTTTTTAGGAAGTTGATCTTCCAGTGTGAGAAAAAAGATAAATGGATTGAGTGTTTCATTGGCCATGACTCCTTTTCGGAGTTTAACGGCGTGACTTAAACCAGTTGAAAATTTTCCTGAGTAAACTGATCAAAAATCCTCCGGCCAAAGAAAGTATCCCATTCAAACCCATGCCGGAAGTTGCCTGGAGAGGTCCGACCGTTCCGCAGCTAAGTGCCTGGGGTTGGCTTTCCTCACTGGAAAATGAAAAGCGGGAAACAAAGCCCGTTTGTTGCCGGTACATCATTTCTGCGTGAGCAGCTGAGATTCCCTGAACATCATCTGGATGAAGTCCGGTATACCAGGGTTGAAGAGTTGGGGCCATGACAGCTGAGTTATTCTCAGAGTGGTCCAGTCCCATGGTATGACCTAATTCGTGGGTAATAGTGGTTCTGAGGAGAGATTGATTCTGATTATAGGTGTGGCCTCCATTGATAACTATTTCAGTTCGGGCGAAATAAGGACCGTTGGTGTAGCGGATGGCCACGGCCAAAACGGTTGCCGGATCCATATTGGTTTCTTTTGCAAAATTAGTCGACCAACGGATGATGTTACGAGTGCCGGTATTGGCCCAATCCCAAAGGGATAGACCGGTGCTGTCTTCCCAGTCCATGATAGCAGCTTTAGATAGGTCTTCCAGCATGGCTTTACGATCAGGATCACTTTCAACCACCATGATATTGATAGGTAGGGACTGCCAGTAGAAGCCACCGGTTTCCATATCGAAGTCTTTAGTAAAGCGATACGCCCAGGCAGGTGTGGTGAGGCAGAATACTAAAATCCATTTTAGCCACATAGTTTTCTTCCTAAAAACAAGGGACGTTTATATTTCTTCAACCCAACAAACGCGACCTTCTCTCAATTGAACGCGATAATCCTCACCACGCTCGATTTTGAAAGGGCCATGTTCCAGCATCTCAACAGCAACCTGCTCACCCACATCACCCTTGATGGTATGCTGATTTTTAAAGACAACACTCTGAGTGGAAAAAGCTTGCTTGCTTCCTACACTTTGAATGATCTCTTCAACTCTACCCTCAAATTGCACCGGGCAATCCACCTTTCCGATGGTCACTGTGGCAAATGAAAAAGAGCTCAGCAGTATCAGTGATAATAAGAATGGCATGCCTGTCTCCTTGGCATTAACGTCGCTTGAGTGTGGTCACATCCTGTGTCCACGTTCTCTGACTGATATGATTGCATGGATTATGCCAAGGCAGGTACGTAGGCTAAATTGGCCGATTTACGAGAAGACTAGTCTTGTCAGGGACAAAAGGTAACTCTCTGAGAATAGAAAAACTGCCCCAAAAAACGAAAAAGGGCACCACTTGGGTGCCCTTCGGGAATCATAAATGCACTAGGCAAAAATTACATCATGCCGCCCATGCCGCCCATGCCACCCATGCCGCCCATTCCTGGAGCGCCGTGAGCGTGATCATCTTTTTTCGGAAGATCAGCGATCATGGTTTCAGTCGTCAGCATCAGACCAGCAACCGAAGCAGCGTTCTGAAGAGCAGAACGAGTGACTTTAGTTGGATCGATGATACCAGCTTTAACCAGGTCTTCGAATTTGTCTTCACGTGCGTTGTAGCCGAAAGAAGCATTCTTAGACTCAAGGATTTTATTAACAACAACAGCACCATCAACACCAGCGTTGAAAACAATCTGACGAAGAGGTTCTTCGATGGCGCGACGGATGATTTTGATACCAGCAGTCTGCTCTTCGTTTTCGCCTTTCAGACCATCAAGAGCGACAGTTGCGTGTAAAAGAGCTGCACCACCACCAACGATGATACCTTCTTCAACAGCAGCGCGAGTTGCATTCAATGCATCTTCAACACGGTCTTTCTTTTCTTTCATTTCAGCTTCAGTAGGAGCTCCAACTCGGATAACTGCAACACCGCCAGCAAGTTTAGCCAGACGCTCTTGTAGTTTCTCTTTGTCGTAGTCAGAAGTTGTTTCAGCAATCTGAGCGCGGATAGCAGCTACGCGAGCATCAACATCTTTCTTGTTACCAGCACCATCAACGATTACTGTGATTTCTTTGTCGATGTTGATTTTTTTACAAGTACCAAGGTCTTTAAGAGTTGCAGTCTCTAGAGACATACCAAGCTCTTCAGAGATAACTTGTCCACCAGTAAGGATAGCGATGTCTTTCAGCATTTCTTTACGACGGTCACCAAAACCAGGAGCTTTAACAGCAGCAACGTTCAGAGTTCCGCGAAGTTTGTTCACAACCAGAGTTGTAAGAGCTTCAGCTTCAACATCCTCAGCGATGATAACCAGAGGTTTTCCAGACTGAACAACTTTCTCAAGAGTAGGAAGAAGTTCTTTCATGGAAGTGATTTTCTTATCAGTGATTAGGATGAATGGATTCTCGAAAGTAGCTTCCATCTTCTCAGCGTTAGTTACGAAATATGGAGAAACGTAACCACGGTCAAACTGCATACCTTCAACAACATCCAGAGATGTCTCAGCAGTTTTTGATTCTTCAATTGTGATAACGCCTTCTTTACCAACTTTCGTCATGGCTTCAGAAAGAAGTTTTCCGATTTCTTTATCGTTGTTAGCTGAAATGGTACCAACGTTAGCGATTTCTTCAGCAGTGTCGATTTTCTTCGACATAGACTTAAGTTTTTCGATGACTTTAGCAGTGGCAAGATCGATTCCACGCTTAAGATCCATTGGGTTATGGCCAGCAGCTACCAGCTTAACACCTTCACGGTAAACAGCTTGAGCAAGAACTGTTGCAGTTGTTGTACCGTCGCCTGCATCTTCGTTAGTTTTTTGAGCAACTTCTTTTACAAGCTGAGCGCCCATGTTTTCGAATGCGTTCTCCAGTTCGATTTCTTTGGCTACTGAAACACCATCTTTAGTGATGGCAGGAGCGCCGAAAGATTTTTGGATTACAACGTTACGGCCTTTAGGACCAAGAGTAACTTTAACTGCATTGGCCAGGGCGTTTACGCCGGCCAGGATAGAGTTACGAGCTGATTCAGAGTATTTTAATTCTTTAGCTGACATATGATTCTCCCTTTAGGATGAAATTTATAATTACTGTAGGATGCCTAGGATTTCGTCTTCTTTCATGATCAGGTAGTTTTCGCCACCGACTTTAACTTCTGTGCCTGAGTATTTTCCGAAAAGGACTTTGTCCCCTTTCTTCACATCAAGAGCCTTCACTGTGCCGTCATTCAAACGGTAACCAGTACCAACGGCTACTACTTCACCTTGAGCAGGCTTTTCTTTGTGGTTATCCGGGATGATGATCCCACCGGCTGTTTTAGTTTCTTCTTCAACTCTTTTAATTAGAACTCTGTCCTGAAGTGGCTTAACAGTCATAGATCCTCCTGTGGATATAATGCAATACGTAAGTGTTAATAGTTTTGCCTCCCACAATGTAGTGCCGAACGGGTGAGTGTCAAGGTTGGCTTCTGAAAAAAATCATTTTTAGTCTTATATCTCAGATAGGCGCAATGAGTCGGGATCGTGTCTTAGATGAGTTACATAAAACAAATTAGCGGAGTTTTCTTGTCGCCTTAGCACTAATTCTAGGCTCAATGCTAGTACGCAAAAAATTCCCAATTAATTAACAAAATCAGGATCTTAGAATCTTAAAGTTCCCCTCAGAAACACCGAAGAGACTTCAAGATACAATTTAACCAAGCATGTCTCAAGGACGGGAAGATGCTGACTTTTCTCACTAAAAGATTATGTCCTCTGATGAGTTTGGCCCTCGCGTTTGGGTGCGGCAAGAAAATCAATGATCCGGCCACCTCAGACGTTAACCGCACCGATCAAACTCAGACGACCGAATTGCCGGCCGTTCTCACCATTCAGCTTCAAGAGGCAGTGTCTAGTGTTAAGACCTACCAGTTGAGTCGAAATGCCTGGTTTAATCTGCCGGAAAAACTCACAGTGCGCGCAGGAAATGCTGTCGGTAAGAGAGTTACCATTTACTACAATCTACTCACGAATGGCGATTACGAATTTCTTTGTAATTATAAATCAGTCAGTAGTGCGACTCAGTTAAATTTTCAAAATTGTGAGTCCAGTGACCAGGTTCAAATTGTTTCAAATGTCACCGACCTGGGAAAGATGGATTTTCCTATGGATAAAGGCTCATCGGTTAAAGTTCAACTGACTAATCCAACAGCTGCCGGACTTGTGATCGATTCCACCTATCTTGTAGATTGGAAATAAACTTCTAAAAAAATCTTTAAAAATTATTATTTGATACTGGCGGGTCTACGATTGATATCTGACTTTCGTAGACCACGGGCGAATTCTGCTTTGTAATCCGGATCGAGAGCATCGAACTTTGGTGAATTCACGAGGAAGCGATACCCTTGGGTGAAGTTAACATCGGCACTTCTTAAGAGCACCAGATAGTATTCATCTTCTGAAATCTTACTTACCAGACTTCCATAGTAGACTCGAAATAAATCGAAATTGCGGGTTTCTGAAAGATAAATCAGTGTCCTTCCCGGGTCAGCGCCTTTTTCCAGGAAGTGATCAATCAGCTCAGGGTTTTGTTTTTCAACAATATAAAACATCAGACTTTTTCCAACCAGGAAAGGCTTATTGTTAATTCTTTGCTGGATCGTTTTGTTTCTGAGAATTTCTTCAGGCTGAGCTTCCTTGATGTAAGTGACAAGTTTTGAACCCTCATTCACGGAGACTAGAACCCAGGCAGCAAAGACTGCAAACCCTGAAGCCAGCGGTACCGAAACTTTCCATTGCATAAAGACCGAAAGTGACTGACGGATTTTCTGTGGCCGGGAGACGTAATGATTAAATGGCAGTCCCAGCTGAATTTTTCTCTCAAGAGATCGCACTCTCTCAGAAACTTCCGGGTGAGTAGAAAAAAGACCACTCAACCATCTCAGGTAAGGATTTCTTTTTTGCTTTAGTTTTGTTCGGGATTTCAGGTACTCCGGCATCTCTTCGGTTTGAGTGAGTTTTTCCAAAGCCGATTTCAGGGCTTCAAAACTTGCACCCAATTTAAGAACAGCATAGGCATCGGATTCAAACTCGTGGGATCTGATAGTATCGAAGAATAGCGAATAATTAAAAAACAACCATCCCATGCAAGTCACAGCACATATGATTGTCACTGGCTTTTGGTAGAGACTTATATCGTCGCCAAAATACAAGTGGAAAAAGGTCAGCAAGGTCAGCATGAGAAAGCCAAAACCTAGAAAAGCAGAAATGAAGTTTTTCAACAATTCAATGACCCGTTTATGAATATGTCGGTTAGCGACATGAGACAACTCATGGGCAATCACAGCATCGAACTCTTCAATGGTCAGCATGGTTCTCAGGTTTCTACCGATGAACATGGTCTGATTGGAAAAGCGCAGAAGCTTTAATCCGACCACGAAGGCATTCTTAATATCTGTTTCAATCCACTTTACCCGCATGTTTGGCATATTGATCTGGGCCAGGCGTTTATTGATGACTTGGAGGTATTCAGGTTCGGTGATCTCCCGGTTTGGAAGAAGTCTTAACATAATGATCACGGTCACAGAAATCGTGAGCACGGAAACAAATATAATATTGATCAGCATTTCCAGTAACCAGAAACTTCCGGTAGGAGCTGTCGTCTCTTCCTGGAAAGTCCAGTTAAGCAAAGAATAAAGGAGAATGGGCAGAAGAATCAGAGCGAAACTCACTCTGAATTCTTTGATCACATGTTGATTGAAAGATTCTCGCATAATCAAGCCGGTAGCCTTCTCAACATATTTCAAAAAATATTGGTACAAAAACAAACCAAAAGTGATGAGGAGAAGATAGATCCCGCCAAAGCCAAGAAGGCCCATGGCGAAGGCACCTTCGGTGATTAAATGCGATACGATAAAGCCTAAGAAGGCCTCAAAGATAAAAATGTGAAAGTGATGACTAAGAATCATTTCACGATGCTGCTGAGTTGTGGCGTTGATGAGAGAATCAAAAAAGACAGCTCTCTCTTTGGAGAACTTCCGGACGTTATACAGAATGGCAATTACCAGAAAAAGCGTATAGAGCATTAATCTTAATCCTCTTGGACTTTATCGGCTTTTGAGGTATTAAAGATTAGCAACAACCATATAGGAGACTAGACATGTCAAACACTACAATGGCACTGGATGACTTCCATGGCGTACACAAAAAACTAGAAGCTAACGAAGTGATTTTAGACGTCCGCCGTCCAGATGAATTCGCTGAGGCCCATATTGAAAATGCCTTAAATATTCCGGTAGATCAGGTCGCATCCCGGATTGATGAGCTCAAAAAATATAAAGCGGTCTACATTCATTGTAAAAAGGGTGGAAGAGCTAAAACAGCTTTTGAAACTCTTAAAAATCTGGGTCTATCCAATCTGATTTGTATTGATGATGCAGGAATGGACGCCTGGCTTGAGCGTGGATATCCAGTAAAGCGCTAGAAACAAGCTTCTTCGTGACTTACTACCTGGACGAGGTCAGCAACGTTACCCAAGCCTTGATTACCAAGTTTGGCCTTAACTCTGATCGGGAACTTCAAGGTAGTAAGTCCGGTGCAATTATAACCCACCTGTTTTTTACCAATCAGTTCCTGACTGTAAGTCACCAATAATGCTGAAAGTCGATCGGCAGGCATATCTTTTTGAAATTCTTCAAGACAAGTTTGCCGACACTGATTGATGTTTCTGCGAGCGTAATTGCTGTAGTCTTCCAGAGTATAGGTCTTGATGATAATGGGATCTATCTGATGGGAACCGGTTGTGGGCGTATGAACTCGAACCTCGCAATCACAAGGGATAGCTAAGGCAGTCAGAGACCAGAATCCGAAAAAGGCCCAAATCGCTTTTAACATGCCTAGCTTATCGCCAGAAACAGACTGAATTTAAGTGCTTATTTCAAATCATACCAGTTGTCGCCGATTCCCATCTCAACTCTGAGAGGAACACTCAACTTAACCGCACCTTCCATCTGTTCTACGACTAAGACTTTCATGGTTTCCAATTCTTCTGGAACCACATCAAATATCAATTCATCGTGTACCTGGAGGATCATTTTTGATTTGAGATCACGCTCATGCAGAATGTCCTGGATATTGATCATCGCGAGCTTAATGATGTCAGCGGCCGTTCCCTGAATCGGACTATTAATCGCCATTCTTTCTGCCATGGCCTTGATCTGACGGTTAGTAGACTTGATATCCGGCAGAAAACGTTTTCGACCGAATAAGGTCTCAGCATACCCCTTCTCTTCGGCCAATTCTTTGAGGCTATCAAGATAACTTTTAACACTCTGAAACTTTTTAAAATATGACGTGATGTAGGTCTTAGCTTCACCCTGTGAAATTCTGAGGGCCTGTGATAGACCGAAACTCGTCTGACCGTACATGAGTCCAAAATTAATGGCCTTAGCGCCATTTCTCATTTCTTTCGTCACATTCTCAAGCGGAACTTCAAAGACCTCAGCCGCGGTTTGACGATGGATATCCAGATCATGGTGGAACGCATCCAACATGTATTTATCTTGCGAGAAATGGGCAAGAAGTCGCAGTTCTACCTGTGAGTAATCGGCTGAAAGTAGCACGTGCCCTTCGGAAGGAATAAATCCTTTTCGGAGTTTGCGGCCATTTTCCGTCCGGACCGGAATGTTCTGAAGATTGGGATGATCAGAAGACAGGCGCCCGGTAGCCGCATTACTTGGCTGATAATGAGTATGGATTTTATTGTCAGCAGTATTAATGATGGCAGGAAGTGCTTTCACATAAGTACTAAGGAGTTTTTCAACTTCGCGGTAGCGAAGGAGCATCTCAGGAATGGGACTAATATTTCTCACCACCAGCTCGGTCAGAACTTCTGCATCAGTGGAGTAACCGGTTTTGGTTTTACGTATGACCGGAAGTTGAAGCTTTTCAAACAACAACTCTCCTACTTGTTTCGGAGAACGAAGATTAATTTTTTCTCCAGCAATGGCTTTGACCTCAGCTTCAATTGCATCAATTTGCTTGGTGAATTCTGTTTCTAGTTCTTTGTAGAAAGAAACATTTAAACGAACCCCTTCGAGTTCCATCGCCGCCAGAACTTTGATGAGCGGGATATCAAGATCATCATAGGGTCTTTCGACATTGAGCTCTTTCATCTTTTCACGCAGAACACTATGCAAAGCGAGAATAGCCTGGGCTTTTTCGCCTTGATAATTTAATTCAGCGTCGGAGATAGCACCAAACATATCGGCTTGGCCTGTTACGGTCTCTAATTTGAAACCCAAAAATTCTTCCGTCATCGTCGCCAGATCATGACGAAATTCAGGATTGATAATGAAATGGGCCTGGGCCAGATCGAAGTATTTAAACTTTGGATTTATCCCGGCGAGCATCGCCAACTGAAGGAGCGGCTTGGTTTGATAACAAACCAACATCGCATGAGACTCCTGCAACACCTGAACCACGTTCAGTGACTCTTCCTTACTTAAAGTAAGAAAGCCGGCCTTCTCTCCGTTTGAGACTGCGATCCCTCTCCAGCATTGGAGTTGGTTGAATTCATCATCGCACACATGGGAAATTCCAAGTGCCGGATAGCCAGCAATATTTTTTTTAAGCTCTTCCAGTGTCCAGATTTCTGCTTTGAGGTTTTTCTTTGTTGGCTTTGGTTTGTCGACTGTGGTCGCAGGCAAAACTTCAGCAACCTTAAAATCAGAAAGTTTCGCCAACCATGAGCGGAAACCCAGCTTTTCCAGAAAGCCTTCTACGTCTGTGTTAACCCGAAGTTTGTAAGAGGTTTGTTCCGGAGTAAAGATCAGTTTCAGATCGGTTACAATCTTTGCTAGTTCCTTGGAGATGATCGCCTTCTCTTTGTGTTCCATCAAAGCCGTTTGGCAGCGTTTGTTTTTGATAAATTCAACGTGACCAAGAATGCCATCGAGGTCTTTATATTCTTCTAAAAGATTCTGAGCACCTTTAGGACCGATGCCTGGAACACCTGGAATATTGTCGGAGCTGTCGCCAATAAGTGAGAGATAATCCACGATTTGTTCCGGGTAAACACCCATTTTATCTTTCACATCTTCGCGACCGTAAGTGACCTCTTTCATGGTATCCAGCATCTTCACCGGTCCGTCCACAAACTGCATGAGATCTTTATCACCAGAAGCAATGAGAATTTCTTCAAATTGATTTTTCCATTGAACAGCCGCGGAACCGATGATGTCATCAGCTTCGTACCGGGCCAGCTTCATCTCAGGAATTCCCAGAACTTTTATCAACTCATCCACGAGTGGAAATTGAGGAATGAGATCATCAGGTGGCTCAGAGCGATTGGCCTTGTATTCAGAATAAAGTTCATTTCGAAACGAACCTTCTTTAGTGTCACGGGCGATGAGAATATGAGTGGGCTTATGTTTCACAATCAAGTTGTGAAGCATGCTTAAGACACCATAGACCGCATTCACCGGAGTTCCGTCTGGCGCATGCAGCGGGCGAATGGCGAAGAAGGCACGAAATATATAATTCGAGATATCGATGATGATTAATTTTTTCATGGGCTCACCCGGTACGGAGTACCTATTGCATGGGAACAGGAGGAGTATCAAACCACGGAGTCTTCTGCTTTCGCAAATCTAATCGTGTGCCGTCATTAGCGATAACTGTCGTATCGGCCATGAGGTCACCTAAACGGTGAGCGGAGTTTTGCTTAAACAAATAATAGACTTCCATCGCAGCTAATGGCACAGCGAAAACAGCGGATAAAATCCAACCCCAAAAAGGAAAAATCAAAAAGAAAAAAGGAACGGTGAATGGCAGATTGCGAATAAATGATTGTCGGGCCGAACAAGGGGTTCCATCTATGAGAGAAATGACTCCAAAACCCATGAATCGCTTTCCGATCGATTGCCCGTCATAAAGGGAGTCGGAAATGCAAAGGTAAACGACCCCTAAAATCAGCCCCATAGGATAGTAAAAGACTGCCCCTAAGGTCACAAGACCTACGTCGATTAGTTTAGCTATGAGGCGACACCATCTGGCCCGGGCCAGCGGACTGTCGATCAGGTCCTTCCTGTTCATCCCCGCTATTGTAGCTAAAAAATCACCACTTGAACGGAAATTCATTAATTTCTGATCACTTTGATCAGGTGCCAAATGGGTTTCGTCTTGTCCTCGCCTATGCCTTAAGATAAAGTGTAGCTGTTCTTAAATAGGAGAAATATATGGCTAATTTGACGAGTGTGACTTCTGCTAACTTCGACCAGGAAGTTATGAATTCTGATAAACCAGTATTGGTTGATTTTTGGGCTGAGTGGTGTGGACCATGTAAAGCACTATCACCGGTTTTGGACGAAATTGCTGCTGAGATGAATGGCAAAGCTAATGTGGTTAAAGTAAATGTTGACCAGGCTTCTGACCTTGCACAAAAATTTGGTATCCGCGGCATTCCAACTCTCATCTTCTTCAAAAATGGCGAAGTAAAGAGCACTCTTGTTGGTAACCAGCCGAAAGCTGAAATTATCAAAAACATCAATTCCCTTATCTAATCTTTTTGGCAGGCCGATGACTCCGGTTATCGGCCTGGTAATTTATGAACTACATTCAAAACTCTCTGCAGGAAGCGCAGTCCACACTAAATAACTTTGTCAGCGACGAAAAAAATATTGCTCTCATTGATCAGGCCGTAAAAACTTTCGTTCATGCCTTTCAAAATAAGGGACGAGTTTTTAGCTGTGGTAATGGTGGCTCTATGTGTGATTCTCTGCACTTTGCAGAAGAACTGACAGGTCGCTATCGAAAGGATCGTGCCCCACTTCCAGCGACGGGCATTTCTGAAGCTGGTCACATCACCTGCATCGCCAATGATTTTGGGTTTGATTATATCTTCTCTCGTTATGTTGATGCCTGGGGACAGTCTGGTGATGTATTGCTGGCAATTTCGACCAGCGGAAACTCAGCCAATGTTTTTAAGGCAGTAGAGTCGGCGAAATCTAAAGGCATGAAGGTAGTAGCACTACTGGGAAAAGATGGTGGGAAACTGAAGTCGATGGTCGATGTCCCTTTGATCGTTGATTCAAAAATTACCGATCGAATCCAGGAAGTGCACATCAAGTGTATTCATATTTTTATTGAAGGAATCGAGCGCCAGCTTTTTCCTGAGAATTACTGATGACCAAAATCCTGATCGTAACGGCAAGTGAAGTTAAAAACTTTGAATTGGCCCTGAAGTTTCAGGAACAACTTAAATATCTAGGTCTTTCAGCTGAAATTCTTAAATTAGTAGAGTTGGATCTGCCTCTTTACTCTTCCATAAATGAACCAAAATACGATGGTAAAGCATTACTGGGAAAATGGTTCGATGAGCTCCATCAAGCCAAAGGTTTTGTTTTCCTGGCACCAGAATACAATGGTGGTTTACCACCGGTCTTTACTAATTTCCTGGCATGGGTAAGTCGCTCTTCTAAGGAATGGCGAGAATGTTTTAATGGTAAAAGTGCCGCCATCGCAACCTTTTCAGGTGGAGGTGGTCAGCACGCTTTAATGGCGATGCGACTGCAATTATCCTACATCGGAATCAATGTCTTAGGACGCCAAATTGTAGCCCATTCAGCTAAACCCGCGGATGATCAAGGCCTCGAAGCCATTTGTCGGGATCTAATCAAGCATTCCGCCCTGTAAATTCTACTTAAAACAACTTCTTAGACATCTCAAAGTCGTTCATTTTTCCTATAAGAGCCTCACTTTAAAGTGAGGTACTTATGGCCATGAAAACATGGTTAACGTTTATTGCGTTCTTTCTTTTAGCCCAAAGCGTGGCACGCGCTGATG
>JBEIEO010000018.1:0-21507 GCA_040382895.1 Halobacteriovoraceae bacterium | reverse complement strand
CCCTTTAACGCCGCCATCAAACTCTACAAGCTCACCAGCGAGCACGTTCTTAAGGCCGAATACACGGGCAACACCATCACCGATGGTGAGAACTGTTCCAATTTCATTCATCTGAAGGCGTGATTCGAAGTTTGAAATTCGCTCTTTGATGATTCCTGTAATCTCTTCAGGTCTAATTGATGTAGTCATCGAAAATCCCTTCCCCTTTTGGGTTTATTATTCGCTAAGAATTGATTGTTTAAATTGTTCAAGCTGATTATCCAGAGAAGCATCCAGCTGAAGATCTTCAACTGTCACTTTATAACCAGCACTAATGTTGTTGTTTTGTACGTAATCAAGGTGCGGCTCACGGCCCAGCTTGTTCTTAAGGAAAGATTCGATTTTCTTTTTGAAATTCTCATCAATCTTAACATCGTTACCTTCGATCGTGCCTTTGATGAAACCTTTGCGCTCATCATCGATCACAACGATCTCTTTAACGATCAATGGAAGAATACCGATTCTCTTTTCATCAATCAGGTATTTTATGGCTTCGACTGAAAGCGGGGAAAGATCAATTTTTTTTGCCACTTCTACGAAAACATTTTTCTTTTCTTCAAGTGTGAATACTTCTAGGAATAGGATGTTTTCCAGTTCATTAGACTTGTTGATCACTTCAGTTAGTTTGATCATCTCATCTGCGAGCTTAATGCCTTTTTCATCACCTAGTTCGAGTAGAGACTTAGCATAAACTTTTGCGACAGTTTGTTCTCTCATGATTATAGTCCTTGCAGCATCTTAGTAGAGACTTTGCTTTGGTGGTCTTTATTGTTTTTAATAGTCGACTTAGTTTTCGCAATCACTTGTTCAAGCAGTTCAGCATTCAACTCGTCCATGATGAGCTTCTTGTCAGCTTGGACTTTAGAGTTAGCGTCGGTTTTGAGTTTTGTAACTTTTTCTTCTGTCTCTTTAGAAAGATTCTTTTCGAAAACCATCACATCCGTTTCAGCTTGCTGATGGATGTCGTTAAGTTCAGTTTCAAGATTAGCCATTTTTCTCTGCTGAGATTCAAGCATCATCTGAGCTTCTTTAGATTTGATGTTTGCTCTTTCAACCGTGTTCGCAACGTCATCAGCTTTTTTGTCAAAGTAGTTCTTAAGTTTGCCCTTCGTTGCATAGACAAGAGCAGCAATAAGAACGAATACGTTAACGGCTGGAGCTATAAGATCTGTAATCGAACCATGATGTCCATCACCGCCACTAGCTCCCCAAGCTTTTGAAGCCAAACCAAGAGTAATAAAAGCGTAAGCAGTCCAAAAACGCATATCTGTTTTCCTCATTGAAGTATCTTTTGAACCAGTGTCTGTGCGAGACTTTCTGATTCAGCAAGGTACTTATCTTTATTGCCGGCGATTTCTTTGCTGAACTCATTGCGAGACTTATCAACAAAGCTATTCACTTCGCGCTCAACAGATTTGTACTGCTGAGTGTATTTTGCAGTAATCTGTTGTTTTTTATCGGTGGCATTCTTAAGAGCCGCACGATTAGCTTCATCAACTTTTACTTTGTACTCGCCTTGTAGCGCTGAAACTTTCTCGAGAGTTTCATCAGCAGAATTCTCAAGCTTTACTGTTTTTTCTTCTCGTACTTCAAGCACGTCCTGTAGTTTTCCCAGGAAAGAAAAATTAGCAATGACAAAAACACCAACGATGATCACGAACTGATAGGCCAAGGAGCCGTCGACACCCATTTGAGTGAGAATTTCCATTGTTAAACCTTAATTTGGAATGAATTTATTAAGCTGAATTTTTAAGCGGGAGGGCCTATACAGTCAAGGAAATTAGGGGCTTATTTTTTGTCTTTCATCTTAGTAATTCCGTGGAAAATAACACCTTCCTCAACAATTAAACTTGGTGAGGTCACAGTCCCCTCAAACCTTGCAGGGCGGCGTATTTCGACTCGAGAAGAAGCTTTGATTGTGCCCTTCACTGATCCGGAAATAATGACTATATTGGCATTAATATCTGCGTTAATGACAGCACCTTCAGATATAACCAGCGTGTCATTGGAAAAGATGCTTCCATTAACATATCCAGCAATACGAACCGTACCGCTAAATGAAAGGTTACCTTCAAATCTGCAACCTTCTTCGATGATGGCGCAGATGTCATTCTTCTTGGCCAAAAGAGCTCCGTAGAAACTATTTCATCAGATAACTAAATATAGCATTGAATTCCGCTTCGTTGCTAAATTTAATGAGGATTTCACCGGCGCCGTTCTTTTTGGCTTTCACATCAAAATGATACCCAGTTTTTTGCTCAAGTTTATTTCTAAGCACATTATACTGCTCTGCCATAAATTTATTATCGTTGGCAGTAGTTTTTGGTTTTTTCTTAGAACTCTTAGCCAGCTCTTCTAGTTCACGGACAGAAAGATTCTTTGCAATCACTTCGTTGGCCAGACGTTTGGTTAATTCATCATCATTAAGGCTTACTAATACCTTCGCATGACCAAAGCTCAGAAGTTCTTTTTGAAGCGATACAATCACGTCTTTTGGGAGTTTCAGGATACGTAGGAAGTTGGCAATTGTTGAGCGCTCTTTACCGATCTTTTTTGCTACTTCTTCCTGGGTAAGTTCAAAGTCATTCATCAACTGGAAATAAGCCAAAGCTTCTTCTACGCAGTTAAGGTCTGAACGCTGAACGTTCTCAATGATCGACATGACCAGAACATCTTTCTTAGTAGCACGCTTCACCACCACAGGAACTTTAGTCAGACCAGCCAGTTTAGAAGCACGGTAGCGACGCTCACCCGCCACGATTTCAAACATTCCGTCTTTTTCATGAACAATAAGCGGCTGAATCACGCCATTTTCTTTAATCGATTCTGAAAGCTCCAACAGGTCTTTCTCTTTGAAGATTTTTCTAGGTTGACCCTTGTTCGCAACAATTTTATCAACATCAACCAGCATTGGTTGAGTTTCAATTTGAATCTCTTTTTTAGTTACTGGTTCTATAGGGGCAGCTGGCTCATCTTTATAACCTGGATTGTTGCCCAGGAGTGCGGCCATACCTTTGCCAAGTTGAATTGGTTTCTTTTGCATAACTTACTCCTAAGGATTGATTTGATAATCTTCAAATTTTGGAATTTGTGGGTTGTTAGTGATTGGCAATTTTGCCTGAGCCACTGGCTCTGGACGCTTCTCAGACTTAAGAATAATTTCTCTCGCCAAAGATAGATATGCTTCACTTCCCTTTGAAGTTATATCGTAAAGAATGATCGGCTTACCAAAGCTAGTGCACTCAGAAAGCTTCACATTTCTAGGAATAATGGATTTTAAAATATCATCTTTAAAGTGAGCCATCAGATCATTGGCGACTAACTTACAAAGATTGTTTCTTGAATCGTACATAGTAAGAAGGATACCTTCGAGAGTCAGCTTCGGATTTAGAGAAGCGCGGATCAAGCGAACGGTATTAAGTAACTGGGAGAGACCTTCCATCGCCAGGTACTCAGTCTGCATCGGAACAAGGTATGAATGAGCTGCAGTAAAAGCATTAACTGTTAAAAGGTTAAGCGAAGGAGCACAGTCAATGATGATGTAGTCATACTTGTGCTGGATTGCCTCGAGAGCCACTTTCAATTTTGATTCACGGGCAAACATGTGGACCAGTTCTAATTCTGCTCCCACCAAATCATTATTCGATGGGCACACGTCTAAAGACGGAAGTTCCGTTTTATAAATACAGTTCTCAAAGTTCTCTTCATTAATAATGGCGTGATAGATATTGGCTTTGGAAAAGGACTCTTTATCCATACCCAGACAAGAACTCGCATTACCTTGAGGATCGAGATCAATCAACAATGTGCGCTTTTCTGCTGCGGCAAGGCATGCGCTTAAGTTGACTGAAGTGGTCGTCTTTCCAACTCCACCTTTTTGGTTAGCAATCGCAATGATTTTAGCCATTTATATCCTCACAAAATGAATTTTTGATGCCTAAATTTAGAGAAGTTCTGATAATTTGACAAGGCTTTTAGCTGTTCCACGTGGAACATTCTGCGAACAAAAACTTACAAGAAAACGCTGCTGTGTGCCGGGAACTTTTATTTCCTGATTTTCCAATAGTTTCCAGTCCTTTTCTAGCTTTTTTAGCATCGGACCTTCCAGTTCCATGAAGTTAGGACCTTTATAAAAAAAGACCTTCATATCATGCTTCCGATTGATGATTGGCAGATAATCACCGATGGTTCCGACTGCTTTAAAAGTTACTGTGGCCGGACGATCAAAAAGAAAATCCTCAAGGCGTGAATGAACCAACTTTACATTGGTCAGTCCCAGTTTTTCGGCAATCAGGGTTACAGCCTCGGCTTTTTTACGTCGTGACTCTACCCCAACAAACTTTACGTCGGGCAGGAGTTTTGCCAGAGGAAGAATAGGAAATCCTCCACCGAAACCCACATCCACTACGACTCCAGTCTTCTTCACGTCTTCTTGAAAAAGCTTAGATTCTAAATAAGGATTGATAGAATCAAGGATCTGCTTATGATAGAACTCATCCTGGTCCAGGATATTGGTCAAATTAAGTCCCGCTAGATCGGTTTTCAAAATCTGCAAGTATCGTAGTGAAAAATCCAACATCACAATGCCTTCGCTGCAACTACTGCCAAGGTTGCCGGACGAATTCCTTCGATAAGTTTTAATTGCCCGAATGTATCAGGCCTGATTCGAGTAATTCTCTGCTTACATTCAAAGGAAATATTATTGGAGGCGGCGATGGTCTCCCAACTAATCTTCATACTATCCATCTTCTTCAATCGTTCGTATTGAGACTCTGAACGTTTGATATAACCGTCGTATTTTTTAGAAATAGCAACTGTTCGCACCAGATCCGAAGAAATGATCAAGCCATTTACAGCAAGTATCCGCTCTAGAGTGGTAATTGGGTTCAACCACGCCTGCCGCAGGACTTCGGTGACAGACATTCTACGGGTAATTTTCTGAAGCTCGCCTTCTCCCGAGAATTCTTCCATCAACGGTGAGGTTTCCGGAATCATAGTCTCATCACAGAACTGAATAAGCTCGTGGTAGCTGTCCATAAATGTTCGTTGAAAATCATCCAATACTGTATTCAGCAAAAAAGTTGCCCTATAAGGGTACATTCTAAGGATAGAATTATCCTCACGTATAAAAAGACGATTCTCTGAGCGAGCTGTAAAGAGCCTGTAGGGTTCATCACGTGTATTTGAAGTTAAATCCTCGATCATGACACCTATATAGCTCTCATGCCTACTCAGAATCAGTGGATCCATCCCCAAAAAAGCCATGGCGGCGTTAGCTCCAGCTATGAAACCCTGTCCAGCTGCTTCTTCATAGCCTGAAGTACCGTTCACCTGGCCCGCAAAATAAAGATTTGGGATTTGGATATGCTCTAAAGTGAGCTTTAGATCAGTGGTATCGATAACATCGTACTCAACTGCGTATCCATAAACTTTGATTTTTGCCGACTCCAACCCTTCTATAGAATTCACATACTCTTGCTGAACCTCTTTGGGCAGAGAAGAAGAAATTCCAGAAGGATACATGGTATCTAGATCTAACCCTTCTGGCTCAACAAACACATGGTGGACACTTTTCTCTGGATATCTAAAAGCCTTATCCTCTATCGACGGACAGTAACGGGCTCCCACACCCTTAATTTGTCCATTGAACATGGGACTCTTTTCTTTATTTGAGCGGATAATGTCCATAGTCTGAGTATTCGTCCGGGCAAGATAGCACGAAACCTGGCGAGAAAAGCGGTGAAATGGTCGGTGCATACAATGAAAGTTGCGAACCGAGCTATCTGAAGGCTGCTCTTCTAGTTTGGAATAATCAATTGTGGCCTTATCTAGCCTTGGAGGTGTTCCGGTCTTAAATCTGTAGGGCCTGGTCTTAATGTCTGCAAAGATATTGGTTAAACCAGCTGAAGCCTCACAGCCAACTCTTCCGCCGATGGCTTGCTCAGAACCTGTATGCAACTTGCCATTGAGAAAAGTTCCAACAGTCATAATGACCTTACTGGTTCTATAGGAGCGCTCAGTGGTGACAATTTCAAAGTCGTGTTCAGCCTTAATCTCTAGTACCTTCTCACGAATAACAGTGATATTCGGAATAGTGGCAATGTAAGCTTCAGCTTCCAGGGAGTACAAATCTTTATCGATCTGGACGCGAGTCGACTGAACGGCAAATCCCTTAGAGTCATTCAGAGTTCGAAACTGGATACCAGCTTTATCGGCTAAGATACCCATCAAACCACCCAGGGCATCTAATTCTCGTACGACCTGACCCTTGCCAACACCTCCAACAGAAGGGTTACAGGGAGCAGAGCCAAGTCCAATTCCAGGAATTGTAATAATGGCAATGTTCAGTCCAAACTGAGCCGCAATATGAGCCGCTTCAATTCCAGCATGGCCGCCACCGATAACTGTAATGTCGAAAAAAAGCATGGAACCCTCACCAAATTGTTCCACGTGGAACATTGCTATTTTCCGATACAGAAATTGGAGAAAATAGAATTTAGAATTTGATCGGGTGAAACTATACCTATCAGTTCCGATAGACAAGTGGCTAAGGTATTTAATTCATGGGACAAGATTGCTACATCATGTTCGTAACTACTTAAATTCTCATATTGTTTAAGCGCCAGCGAGACATCATTTATTAGCAACTTATGACGGTCCAATAAAATAGGTTTATTAAAAGTAAGTGATAAATACTTATTGTTTATGAGATCAACTAATTGTTGCTCCAGGACTTCAGGTTGAGATTTCAGCGAAACCGCCCCTATAGAACCAAGTTGAGGGTATTGCTGAAGCAACTGATTTTTAGCAGCTTCAAATCCAATACCATCAGCATGCGTAAAGATCATGAAATCAAACTTCAGCTGCATCAGTTCAGAAAATTCTTCGCGCATCTCGAGCGGATTAATTAGTAGCACACTAAAGAAAGCATGCTGCATTTTCTGTTTCGTCCGACGAATGCCTTCAGCTTCAATCACATCTGAAGCATCACGAATACCAGCGGTATCAATGAGTTTGTATCGAACATTTTCTATAGAAAGTATCTCTGAAAGATAATCACGAGTAGTACCTGCGATTGAAGATACGATCGCTCTCTCATCTCTCAGTAAGAAATTAAAAAGAGAACTCTTCCCAGAGTTAGGCAAGCCCGCTATGACAATCTCAGGCTGAATCAAATTGTGATCCATAGGAATCACTCTTCGTTCAAGTGTTTCAAACTTGTCTTTGAAATCTTTGAGAGTAGAAGTGAAATAACCTTTTGCCGTTTCCTCTCCTACGTCATCAATAAAGTCGATCGACAACTCTAGGGCTGACTTGTGTTTGAGGAAGAGATCGTAAAGATCGGTGTAAATTTGCTGTAAATTGCCGCTCAAAAGCGAAAGTCCCTGGTCTAAAGCATAACCGGTATTAGCATTAAGAAAGAGATCCAATCCTTCCACTTGAGAAAGTGTCAATTTTTTGTTTTTCAACGCCCGGTAGGTGAATTCACCGGGGCTCGCCAGACGACAACCAGCGTGGTTGATAAAGAGCTTTAAAACGCGCTCAGTATTGAGTGTATTGCCGTGGATAGTTAGCTCTAGGATGTTTTCTCCGTTATAGCTCTTGGGACCCTCAAAATAGGTTATGCAGATATCATCGATAAACTGCCCCTGTAGGACCAGTTTCGTATAATAAACACGGCGTGGTTCTATAGGACCAGTGTGAGAAAAATAGGGCGAAAATTGAGCTAAAGAGGTGAATCCGGAGATCCGGATGACCGCCAAAGCTGCGTTAGCATGGTTACATGTACTGCAAGCAATGATCGGCTCATCCGAATAAAGAAACTTCATACAACAACAGGGTCAGAACTCTTCTTTGAGTTGAAAACAAATACCTGCTGAAGGATACCAAGCACGGTAGATACGAAGATGTACAAACTTAACCCTGAAGGAAGATCTTTCATGATGAATCCGAAGATTAAAGGCATAAACATCATAACTTTTTTCTGAACAGGATCAGAGATCGTGTTTGGAGTAAGTTTCTGCTGGAGGAACATGGCCCCTGTCATAAGAACTGGAAGCACATAATAAGGATCTTTGTTAGATAGATCCTGAATCCAGAACATGAAGGGTGCGCCCACTAATTCAACCGCATGGTTCAATACTTTATAGAAAGCAAAAAATACTGGCATTTGAAGTAGCAATGGAAGACATCCACCTATCGGATTAGCTCCAGAGCGCTTGAAGAGCTCCATGCTTTCTTTCTGCATACGAGCTGGATCATCTTTATACTTCTCACGAATTTTTGTGAGTTCCGGCTGAACCAATTGTAACTTTTTCATTGAAACAATTGATTTATATTGGAGAGGAAAAGTAATCATTCTGATCAGGAACGTAAGGAGAATGATCGATACACCATAGTTCGGAAACCAAGTGTAAAAAAACTGAAGACCTTTTAAGATCCAAACGGCAAAAAGACCCCAGATTCCGAAATCAACTGCACCCTGGAGTTTATGACCGAGGCTTGCCAGGTAATCATAATCTTTCTTCAGGAAAACCAGGTTAAAACTTAAACCATTTTCAGCTTTGTTAGAGAAAATTGAGAGGGTGTTATTAGTATTATTCTTATAGATAAGTGCAGTTTCCTTCTCGAAATACAAACCAAAAAGATGGTAGTTAAAATCGATCCCGGCCCACTTCATAGACTGATCTTTGGAATCTTCATCCCCTACTTCATGCAATGTTAGCTCATCTGTATAGATCGCAAAGTTTCTGACCTGACCGTTATCTAAACTTTTCTTCTCAGAGGCAAAAAGGAATCGATAGCGAAATGGATTGGGAGAGCTGGCAGTAATCGCTGCCACACCTTTATCAGAGATAGCAATGACAACAGTAAGCTGATGGTTGGCATCGAAGAATTTTGTCTCTTCCGTCTGTGCGAGATTTACCGAGGTGAAACCCTTACCGAAATCGAATTCAATTTTTAAAGGTTGCTGACTTCCGACAGTATTTTCAAATTTGAAAGCTGCCTGAGGATTTTTAAAATCAGTGACAACGAAATCATTGGTAATAGCTACTTCAACTTCCCCTCTCTTAACCAGGTAAGTTTGCGCCTGAACGGAAACTGGTTCTATAGGACCAGCAGGTGGAGTTTGAGTCGCAACTGCCATATTACCTGAATTTTCGGCTTGAGTGGTTACAGATGGTTCTATAGGGGCATTGGCCGGCTGTTTAGGGGCGAAATAATATTGCCACCCGAATAAAATAGCCGCAGATAAGGCGATAGCTAAAAAGGCATTACGTTGCTCAGAACCCATTTTTTCTCCAATGAAGACAAGGGATTAGGGTACAGGATCGACCCCTCCCGGATGATACGGATGACATTTGCAAATGCGCCGACATGAATACCATAAAGCTTTAGGGAAGGAAAACTTCTTAAAGCACTCCAAACTATATTGGGACCAGGAAGGGTAAAAGCGGCAACGGGGCCCAAGCAAAGGTGAGATGAAATAACGATAAAAATCGATAAACTTGATCGAAAGCCACTTCATTTCGCACCGCAAAGATATTTGGCTATTTTATGGAAGGCATCTAATAACTGCTGCTCACTATCCGGAGTTTTGATAATCACAAACATCATATCCAGGGATAAATGTCGTATTTGAGGATGCAGGCGGAAAGCTTCTTTCAAAAGTCTCTTGTATCGGTTGCGATCATGGGACTTCCCTATTTTGCGGGAAACACTAAGGGCAAACCGGGCGTGAGGTGCTTGAATTAGAGATGGCTTATAAAAACATACCAATGGGTGAGCAAAGCTGCGTTGGCTCTGCTCACGAAGGTATTCGAAATCTTTTTTTTGGGTAAGTTTGAGAGATTTAGGTAAGCCGCTAGAAGCGATCAGGGTCATCTCTTACTTGGTACCAGTAGAAACAGTAAGGCTCTTACGTCCTTTAGCACGACGACGAGAGATTACTTTCTTACCGCCAGCTGTAGACATTCTCTTAAGGAATCCGTGGTCACGAAGTCTCTTAGTTTTCTTAGGTTGCCATGTTCTTTTTTGCATACTCATATAATACTTCCTCGAAAAGGTGCTTAAGCTGGTTTTTGGGAATCCATTATCTACAGGAAAACTCGAATTGGGTCAATAATATTTATAAACCAAAGCGTCAGAGTAAGTTCTTGTTAGAGGCCAGTGATTGAATTTAATTTTAGCCAGTGTTACTTCATCTGAACTTTTTTAATATAACTCAATCAAATTTGTAGGAACAATGTCACAAAAGTTTCCTTTTGATCATTTTTTGAAGCTGGATGGACTCTCAGATGTACATCCTGCATCAAAAAAGACTGAAATGCCGGTATCCCCTGTTGTGATTGACCAAACTCTTAAAAGTTTATCGACTCAACAGTCTAAAATTACGCCGGAATTCTCTACAGACGAATTAAAAACCATCACTGAAGCCTTACTGGATCACATCAAAAGTTTGATCAATCCAAATAAGTTTCATGCTTACTTTGCTAACACTTTTACAGTGTCAGCAATTAATCAGGACGTGGTGGAATTTGTAGTCACTACCAGCTTTATTAAAAAGATGGTGGAAACTCATTATATGGAAACCATCCGTCAGGCACTAATTGAAATACTGGGCAAGGAATATCAATTAGATATCCAGGTCCTGGGATCCACGGGCAGCATGAGTTCAAACGATGAAAACATCCTTAACTCCATGAAAACGAGTAAGAAAGTTGAAAGCGTTAAAAACACCACTTTCTTTATCCAAGATCTGGCCCCTACTAAGGATGACTTATTTAAAGCGGTGGACTCTCAAGTTATTGAGCACATGTCTTCACCGACACCATCCCAAATTGATACGCAAAAGACGTTTGCAAACTTCATTATTGGACCTTCTAATAATATTGCTCACGCACTGGCCATGGCAGTTGCCAAAGACCCTGGAAAAACTTATCCGGCCCTATACGTATATGGAAACTCCGGTTTGGGTAAAACACACCTGATACACGCCATCGCTAACTGTGTTCAGAGCAATAAGCCTAGCATGCGAATTTGTATGACTTCGGCGAATAAATTTATGAATGAGATGATCGAAGCCATTCATAAGCAAAAGTTCCCAGATTTCCGTAGTAAATACACTGAAAAAACGGATGTCCTTATTATTGATGATGTCCATGAATTGAAAAATCGCTCGGGCACCCAGGATCAGTTTTTCCATATTTTTAACGAACTCATGGAAAAAGGTAAGCAGTTGGTATTTACCTCAGATAAACCACCAAAAGATATTGATGGTATTGAGGATCGAATTCGCACTCGTCTCTCCTCAGCTTTACCTGTAGAGGTTCAGCAGCCAGACCTTGAAACTCGAATTGCAATCCTTAAAAAGAAAGCTATCGAGAAAGATATCTACCTGAGTGATGATGTAGTTAACCTGATTGCCAAGTGCGTGAAGAGCAATATCCGTGAACTTGAGGGTTGTTTGATCAAACTTGGAGCTGTTACATCTATCCTAAAAGTTGATATTGACCTTGAAGTAGCTAAAGAGCATTTAAATCTTAATGAAGAACTTGAAAATCAAAAGCACATAACAATTGAGACTATCACTAAGACCGTTTGTAATTACTATAAAATCCCATTGGGAGATCTGCGTGGAAAAGCCAAAACGAAAGAAGTAGCTTTACCCCGTCAAGTGGCTATGTATTTGATCAATAAATTAATTAAACCGACGCTAAAAGAGAATGGCCAATACTTTGGTGGTAGAGATCATTCCACTGTTCTGCATGCAATAAACAGCATTAGAGATCGAATCAAAATTGAGTCACTACTTGCTCAACAAGTTTTAGATATCGAAAAACAACTCTGATAATTGATTCACATTTCCACAGCATTAACGTTGAAACAAGGCCGGTGTTTACCGGCCTTGTTTTTTTTATGACTACTCAAATCAATACTTAGTTGAACACATTAACGAATCAACACAATTAACTGTGGAAGAAATGTTATCAACAGCACTTTCATCAACAATGTGGAGAAATTGTGGATCTAAAACATAAATAACAACAAGAGTTCAAATAAAATAAATGTTTAACCTGCTGCATAGTTCACAAGGTTGGAAAATCTTTGGGGATGAATAATAAAATAATCCCCAGAGAACAGGAGATATACGCATGTAATAAATTGGCCTAATTAAAAGCTCGTGGAAGAAATTAAGTAAATAGTTATCTAACTTAGCTGAATTACTACAATGCGTGAAAAGCATCCACACCATCCGAGCTTATTAGTATTAAGAATATAAAGAATATAATTAAGAGAGAAAAGAAACTAGTCCTATAGGGGCAAGGTCTACTTGATAAAACGAGCTGCTAAAGTTAAAACCTTGGAACCGTTTAAAGGATTAATTTATGAAACTAACCATCCAAGCCCACGTACTACGTGATGCTATCAATAAAGTACTATCAGTAGTGGATAAGAAAAACTCTCGTCCCATTCTGACAAACTGTTTGATTCGATCTCAAGGTCAGAAAATTGAATTGATTGCTACGGATCTCGAAGTATCAGCGAAAATTATTCTGAATGCTAAAATTGAAAAAGAAGGTAGCTTCTGTATCAACAGCAAAAACATTGCTGATATTTTAAGAGAACTTCCTAATGAAGATTTGTTACTGAGTGTTGATAACAACAATCTTTTAAATTTGAATTGTAAAAATATTAACTATTCACTTTTAATCACCAGTGCAGATGAATTTCCACAACTCAACTTTCAAAATCAAAGTTCTGAGTTCCGTTTAAAAACGAAACAGATTGCTCATATCATCAACAAGACATCCCATGCGATTTCTACAGATGAGACAAGATTGTACCTTAATGGTATTTTTCTTCAGATGACTGACTCTAAACTTAGGGCAGTGGCTATTGATGGTCATCGCCTTGCCTTGTTAGATACTCATGAATTTATCGGTGAAAATAAGTACCTTGTAGATGGTGTGATTGTTCCACGAAAAGGTATTTCGGAGCTAAAGAAGATTGCTGATACCTATCCGGAAGAAGATGCCATTATATCCCTGGATGATTCTTTCATGTTCGTGAATGCACGCAATGAGTACTATCTCTCAATTCGATTGATTGCTCGTGAATATCCTAAATATCAAACAGTCATCCCATCCAAGACGACTAACAGATTCCATATTGATCGTAATGCTATCCTGAATGCTGTTAAACGCATTAAGATCCTTTCCAATGAGAAGACAAATGGAATTAAGTTAAATGTAGCTCCTGGGCAATTAACGATCTCTACAAACCACCCAGCTCTTGGTCAAGCTAATGAAACTCTTCCTATTGCTTATGATGGAAAAGCTACAGAAATTGGATTCAATGCCAAATATCTTATCGAAAGTCTTTCAGTACTCAACGAGACTGATGTGACTTTTGAATTTAATAATGAATTAAGCCCGGTAGTGATTAAGGCTGACGATCTTCCAGAGTTTCTGGGAATCATTATGCCACTTAAACTCTAATTGTGGATGAATCACGCACGGAATTGTTGGAAAGTTAAAAAATTACAGGCGCAAAATTTTAGAAATCTGAATAAAGATGTCTTTGATTTTTACCCTGGAATTAACTGTATCTTTGGTCAAAATGGAAATGGGAAAACCAATCTACTGGAAGCCATTCATTTACTGACGAATAAGAAATCCTTTCGTAAAAACACCGGTTATTCACAAATGATCAACATCGAAGGGGCTTCACCTGAAGTCATTATACAATCAGTCTTTGAAAATGAAGGTGATCAGCAGGCTTATTCATTGCGACTCAATGATGAGAGTGAAGAACGTTATTTAAACAACGTTTTTGAGAAATCAAAAACTCCTTCTACATCAGTTTTTATTAATCCCTTTGATTCGTACTCATTTCATACCAGTTCAACTTTTCGCCGGCAGTGGATGGATTCTCACTTGTCACTTATGAACAAAGAGTACAAGCAAGTATTGAGTCGTTTTCAAAAAGCTATGAAATTCCGAAATTCCACTCTAGGCTTTGGTGGAAAAAATGCTTCTTCTCAGTTGCGTGCCATCGATGAACAAGTGGCAGATTACTCAGCCTTTTTGACTGAAACGCGATTTAATTTCCTTCAGGACCTGAATCAGCACATCACACCTGCCTTCCGGGCGATATTTGCTGAAGAACATCAATTACTAATGGATCTAGATAGTATGTTTATCCATTGGGATAAGCAGAAGATATTTGACTTTTATCGTCATCAAGAATTGAACGATATAAAAGCCCAAGTGACTCAAGTCGGAATACATCGAGATGACTTCATTTTTAGCTTCAATGGACTCAACGCGTTCGAATTCTGTTCCTTAGGCCAGCAGAAAATGGCCTTTCTGAGCTTAATATTTGCCTATATTGAGCTTTTTAGGTACAAATTTAACTCTTATCCTATTGTGCTGATTGACGACGTTTCTGGCGAATTGGATAGCCAGAGATGGAAAAATTTGATCCAATATTTGGAAACAAAACAGTTCCAGGTTTTGATCACAACCGCCAATGAGAATTTTAGGAAGGAATTGGAAAGAATTCCCAATTCTAAGAAGTTTTTTATTGAACATGGAACGCTCATTAACCACGGATAGGAGCACTCTCGAATGAATCAAACTCCTGATTCTATTTCAAAAGTTAACACTGAATACAACGCAAACCAGATTAAAATTCTTGAAGGCCTAGAAGCTGTAAGAAAACGTCCTGGTATGTATATAGGTGACACAGGTTTTCGCGGTTTCCACCATTGCGTGTATGAAATTGTTGATAACGCCGTTGATGAAGCTTTGGCCGGCTATTGCACCGACATTAAAGTTATCATCCACGTGGATAATTCACTGACAGTTGTGGATAACGGTCGTGGAATTCCTACGGACATCCACCCTACTGAAAAAATTTCTGCTGCAGAAATCGTTTATACCAAACTCCATGCCGGAGGAAAGTTCAACGAAGAAGGCGGAGCTTATAAAGTTTCTGGTGGTCTTCACGGAGTAGGTGCTTCGGTTGTGAACGCCCTTTCTAAGTGGGTTCGTCTTGAAATTAAAAAGCATGGAAAAGTTCATCGCCTTGAGTTCGCTCATGGAGCTGCTAAGGAACCGCTGAAAGTTATCGGAGACTGTGATCTTAAAGACACAGGTACGACTGTAACTTTCAAGTCTGATAACGAAATCTTCGAAGTTCACGAATACAACTACGATACTCTGGCCAATCGTTTCCGCGAGATGGCTTTCCTGAATAAAGGCTTAAAGATCTCTATTCATGATGAGCGTACAGATAAAGGTGAAACTTTTCACTATGAAGGTGGTTTAGGCGAGTTCGTTCAATATCTGAACCGTGCGAAAACTCCGATTCATAAAGAACCAATCTACTTCTTCCAGTCTCGCGATAATTACGAAGTGGAAGTAGCAATGCAGTGGACGGATGGCTACACCGAAACCATGACGTCTTATGCAAACAACATCAATACCCCTGAAGGTGGTGTGCACGTTTCTGGTTTTAAGACAGCATTGACCCGTGTCCTGAATAACTACGCCAAAGATAATAATCTTTTGAAAAATATCAAAATTGCCTTAACCGGCGATGATATGCGCGAAGGTTTGACTGCGATTGTTTCCGTTAAACTAACTAATCCACAATTTGAAGGTCAGACAAAATCAAAACTTGGTAACTCTGAAGTTGAAGGTATTGTTAACTCTCTGGTTGGGGATAGATTCAAAATTTACCTGGAAGAAAATCCAAATGTCGGTAAAACCATTCTAAAAAAATCGATCGATGCAGCTGCGGCTCGAGAAGCTGCTCGTAAGGCCCGTGAACTAACCCGTCGTAAAACCGCTCTGGATTTCTCGGGACTTCCGGGAAAAATGGCTGACTGTCAGGAAAAAAACCCTGAGCTTTGCGAAATCTATATCGTTGAGGGTGACTCCGCGGGTGGATCAGCTAAGCAAGGTCGTGATCGTCGTACTCAAGCCGTACTTCCTCTTAAAGGTAAGATCCTTAACGTGGAAAAAGCACGTTACGACAAGATGCTCTCTAACGATGAAATAAAGATGCTGGTTCAAGCAATTGGTACCAGTATCGGTAAAGATTCCTTCGATATTTCAAAACTTCGCTACTATAAAATCGTGATCATGACAGATGCGGACGTGGATGGATCTCACATTCGCACCCTATTGTTGACCCTCTTCTATCGTCAGTTCCCTGAGATCGTAGAGCGTGGTCACTTGTATATCGCTCAACCTCCTCTTTATAAATATAAGAAGGGTAAAAATGAGCGTTACCTGAAAGACGGTGGTGAGCTTGAGTCTTACCTGGTTTCCAGCTCACTCTCTGACTGTGAAGTTGAGATTGACGGAAACAAACTTGAAATCGAGACGGTGAAAGCTCTTGTTAATAAGTTTCGTAACTTCAACAACACTCTTGATTCCTATGATCGGCACTACGATGCGTATTTCTTAAGAAACATCGTAGAAGATGGCTCTTTGAAAGCTGATATGATGAAGGATAAGGCGAAACTTGAAGCTTACGCTCAGTCCATCATGTCTAAGCTTAAGTCGATCGATCATGTCGATCTTAAAAAATATGAAATCACAGTTGAAGAAGATGTTAAAAATCTGGCTTACCAGTTGCGCGTGAAAGTTACCTCATCACTCAAAACTAAAAACTTTCGTATTGGTCTTCATTTCGCCGATTCTGCGGAATTTGCGGATCTGATTAACCAGCACGAAGGGATTCAGCGTTACCTGAAATCTACTTTTAGCATCAAGCATCAGAACAATGTTTCTAAACATACAGGACTTCACGAGTTCTCGGCGTTTGTTTCTCAGGAAGGTCGTCAGGGCGCGTACATTCAGCGCTATAAGGGACTAGGAGAAATGAACCCAGAGCAACTTTGGGAAACCACGATGAGCCCGGCCAACCGAACTCTTCTTCAGGTGAAAATCGAAGATACGATTGATGCCGATCAGGTGTTCTCAGTTCTGATGGGTGACCAGGTAGATCCACGCAGAGAATTTGTGGAAACAAATGCTCTGAATGTGCGTAACCTTGATATTTAATTTTTGAAGGATCAAAAATATGTCTGAAGATAACAACAACGAAAATCACAATCACGGAAACATCTCACCTCTTCTGATTCAAGATGAGATGAAAAACTGTTACCTCGATTACGCGATGTCGGTAATTGTTGGCCGTGCTCTTCCTGATGTGCGTGACGGTCTGAAGCCAGTTCACCGTCGAGTGCTGTTTGCCATGCACATGCTTAATAACTATCACAACCGTCCATATCTTAAATCGGCACGTGTTGTTGGTGACGTTATCGGTAAGTATCACCCACACGGTGATTCTGCTGTGTATGGAGCGATGGTACGTCTAGCCCAGGACTTCTCGATGAGATACACCATCATCGACGGTCAGGGTAATTTCGGATCCATTGATGGTGATAACGCCGCAGCTATGCGATACACCGAAGTAAGAATGCAAAAACTAACCAACGATATGTTGGGTGATATTGACAAAGAAACTGTTGATTGGCAGGACAACTATGATGGTTCACTACAGGAGCCAACTGTTCTTCCAACGAAGGTACCAAACCTTCTGATCAACGGATCTGCTGGTATTGCCGTAGGGATGGCGACCAACATTCCTCCTCACAACTTAACTGAAATTACCAACGGTCTATTGGCGCTTCTTGATGATCCAAACCTAACTGTTCACGATTTGATAAAGATTATCCCTGGCCCGGATTTCCCGACTGCTGGTGCGATCCACGGAACTGCTGGAATTCAACAGGCCTATCACACCGGTAAGGGTGTTATTCAAATTCGTGCGAAAGCCGATATTGAAGTTAAGAAAAATGATCGCGAACAGATCATTATCACTGAGCTTCCTTACCAGGTTAATAAAGCGAAGCTTATTGAAAAAATTGCTGAGCTCGTTACAGAAAAAGCCATCGAAGGTATTTCTGATATCCGTGATGAATCTTCACGAGAAGGTATCCGAGTCGTTATAGATATTAAGAAGTCTGAGCAAGCATCGGTCATTCTTAACCGTCTTTATAAACAAACTCAGATGCAGGTTTCTTTCGGGATTATCTTCCTTTCAATCTATAACGGTCAGCCGAAAGTTATGGACCTTAAGCAGCAGCTTGAGTGCTTCATTGAGCACCGCCGTGAAATCGTCATTCGCAGAACCACTTATGAGTTAAAGAAAGCTAAAGAGCGCGCACATATCTTAGAAGGTCTCAAGATTGCCGTTGAGAACATTGATGCTATTGTTGAATTGATCAAAAAAGCTGAAGGGCCTGCTCAAGCTAAAGATCAGTTGATGCATAAATTTACTCTATCCAGCATCCAAGCTCAAGCTGTGTTGGATATGCGTCTACAGCGTCTAACTGGTCTTGAAAGAGATAAGATTATCGCTGACTACGATGCCATCATGAAAGAGATCTTCCGCTTAGAAGGAATTCTTGGTTCGGAAGAACAGATCAAAGACATAATCCGTGGCGAGTTCGTTGAAATTCGTGAAAATTACGGTGATGCTCGTCGTACCGAAATCATCGCGCAAGCTGATGAAATCCAGATGGAAGACCTGATCAAAAATGAAGAAGTAATCGTTACTATTACGCAGAAGGGATACCTGAAACGTATGGCGATTGATACTTACCGATCGCAAAAACGAGGCGGTAAAGGTGTGAAGGGGGCAGATCTCGATGAAGATTTCTATACTTCTATCTTCACAGCCGACACGCATGATACTCTAATGATCTTCACTGATAAGGGAACTGTATTCTCGATTAAGGTTTATCAGATCCCAGAAGGTCAGCGTACATCGAAGGGTCGTAACGTTGTTAACATTATCAACGTACCAGCTGACGAGAAAGTTCAAGAAATCATCACCGTGCCAAAAGAGTCGGAAGGATCTTTCCTGATCTTCGCTACCAAGCAAGGTATCGTGAAAAAATCTGAGCTCTCTGAATACAAGAATATGCGCCAGAACGGTTTGAAGGCAATCAAAGTCGTTGATGGAGATGCGGTACTCGCAGTCCGAATCACTGATGGTAAGAAGGATGTCCTTCTGGCTTCTTCTGGTGGTAAGTCGATCCGATTCTTTGAAGATGATTGTCGTGCCCAGGGTCGAGTGTCCCAGGGTGTGAAAGGTATGAGTCTTGAAGACGGTGAAGAAGTTATTGGAATGGAAGTGATCGATGATAAATCGGAAATTCTGACAGTTACTTCTCGTGGTTACGGTAAGCGTTCTGCTGCTGAAGAATACCGTAAACAATCTCGTGGCGGTAAAGGAATTCTTGCCATGAAGTTGACCGAGAAGACCGGCGACATCATGGGCATTCTACCTGTGACAGATAAAGATGATCTCATGATCATCACAGATAAAGGTCAGGTCATCAGAACTAAGATCTCTGGAATTTCTCTGCTTGGACGTAACACTCAAGGTGTTCGTTTGATTAACGTAAAACCAGATGAGAAAGTGGTCGCAGTTGAAAAAATTGTGGACCCGGATGATGAGACTGAAGGTGGAGAACCGACTGAAACACCTGTTCAGTAGTTTAATTTTTATCATGCTCCTGGGGTTAAGTTCTTGTGACTTTACCTCAGGACTTAATCAAGACATTCTCTCTGCTCAGAAATACGTGGACCGCCAGGAATTTGGAAAAGCAGTAGAGCTTTACGAACGCGTTCTCAAAAAAAATCCGTCTAAAATTATCAAGACTAAGATCAACTACCAGTTGGCCGAGATTTATTACCTCTATCTGGATGAGCAGGTGAAAGCCCTGAAGTACTACCAGTTCATTGTGGATAACGTGGACGATCCCCTATGGCAGGTGAAGTCTCTGGAAAAGATGGCAGATATTAACTTCAGCTTCGCCCGAAATTTTCCTGATGCAATACGAACCTATCAGATGCTGATGCAGGTGAAGCCTCGCCTGAAAAATTACGACTATTATTTCCTGCGTGTAGGAGAATCTTACTTTGAGATGGGCAAATATAATAAGGCAAGGGAGATTTTTAATCAGATTATCAGCCAACCGGCCAATCCCTACTATGTAGAAGCCTATAATCAGATGGGACTCATTGAGTTTTATAACAAGAACTGGGATCAGGCAGTTGAGTACTGGATGGAGTACCTGAAACGAGAGAAACGCAAGGATCAGATCGTGAAAGTAAAATTTCTGATCGCCAATGCTTATGAGTCCAATGAGAAGTTAAAAGAAGCCTATAATATCTATTACTCGCTGCTCCCGGTTTATCCTAATCCCGAAGTGTTGCGGGCCCGTTTAAAATCTTTATTTGCCCGACGAGTTGCCAGAAAGCGCTAGTTTCTCTATTTTAGCCACCAAAAGGACAACAATGAAGAGTTGGCAGAAAGCCCTGGCATTGGCCTTAGGACTTCCCTCCACTATTATTGGCATATTTCTCGTGTTCCAGGAGCTGGTCAACCGGAAGGTCATTTCCCAAACGGTGGCAACGATCATTCTGGTGCTCGCTATTTGTTCCATTCTCTTCAAAATGATTCAGGTGACATGGAAAAAAAAATAACAAAGAAATTCTTCTACCTTTCGGCTCTTAATCTTATTCCGGTCCTTCTATTAGGTCAGGGGCATGTGCTGGATACACTGGTTTTGGCCGGGGTTTTGGTTGGTTTGATCCTAAATCACAGTCTGTTGGTCAGAATGGTGTCTCAGTTGGCCGTGACTTTAAGTGCGTCTGGCGATGATGCAAGGCGGGCTCAACGAAAGACCTTGAAATTCATGTTGGCCAAAATGCTGCTCATTGGTGCACTGCTTCTATTGGTTTATTTTTATAATCAGAATCTCATTCCGAAAGTCCTCATTCTCGTTATTTTCCAATTGATAATTCAGGTTGTTAGTATTAAAAACAACTATTAAATTTTGCCAGGAATCCCATGAAATATTTGTATTTAGCTACAATACTGTTCAGTCATTCTGCCTTGGCAGCTAGCGGGTATAACTTCTTTACTAACGCTGCTCACGCCACTCATATTCCAGCTCATACTCTTGCTTTGATCGTTGGTTCGATCATCTTTATGGCCATTGGTTTCGCTTATCGTGTGAAAACATCTGCGGTTAAAAATGTAGTAATCCCAGATAAAGGCATCACTCTTCGAAACATTCTGGAAATGCTTGGTGGTATGATCTACGGAACTGCCAAATCAGTAATGGGCGAAGACAGTGCTAAGAAGTACTACTCTTATATTATCTTCGTTTTCTTTTTCATTCTTCTTAACAATGTAATCGGTTTGTTTCCTGGTTCATATTCTCCAAACCAGAGCTTGAATACAACTTTGGCGCTAGGGTTTTTCACGTTCTTCTATTTTAACTTCCAGGGTATTCGTGCTGTTGGTTTTGTTAACTATATGAAGCACTTTGCTGGTCCAATGCCAGCTCTTGCGCTCCTGATTTTCCCT
>JBEIEO010000017.1:0-21834 GCA_040382895.1 Halobacteriovoraceae bacterium | reverse complement strand
AAATTCTGAGTCGATCTTTCCACACCGGGTAGTCAGCTTCTTTGGAGTATCGAAGTGCTGAATCCACAGGGAAACGAGTGGTGGCAATAACCGTTGCTCCCGCACGAAGGAGCATAAGCGTAGAGTGGTAACCAATCTTTAATCTTGAACCTGTAATCAGAGCGACCTGACCTGTGAGATCAGCGGTCTGAAAACGTTTAGAGTAGTTCAGGCTCGCACACTGCGGGCACATGGTATCGTAGAAATGATGGACCTTAGTGAACTTCGCGCGACACACGTAGCAGTCGTGCGGAGTTGCGTATTCATTCATCTCTTCTTTTTCTAATTGCTCAGTAAAGGTCAGCATCTCAGGGGCTGAGAAAACTGGTACTTCTCGCGCAGTACGAATACCAGTAAGTCGGCGGGCGTTTCGATTGGCTTCTTTTTCTTTTTGTTTGCGAAGTTTTTTAACGTCTTTGTCGCGCTTCTTGGCCTCTTCCCGATCTGGGCGAGAAATAAATCCTGCCGCCTTAAACATCGTTACACGTTGTTCGTGGGTGAGGAGAGTGAGCTGCTCACTTTTTTCTGCAAAGCTTTTTAGGACTTTGAGGGCCGTTTCGATTTCATCAGGTGAGAAATCAGTTTTGATTAGATCGTCATTGTCATTCATGGGAGGGTTTCTAACATTGAGCGCTAGAGACGGTCAACTTCAAGCTAAAAATTGCTCGACATTTACTTTGATGAGATTTTCTACGGTTTTGCGATCGAGCTGCAATTTTGCTTCGAGCCAAATTGCTAAGTCCTCAGGAAGAGGTGCGATAAAATAGGTCATTTTATCTTTCGGGTAGGTGAGCTTGAGAGCAGTGGCATGAAGAGCGTGCCGAGGAATCTGTAAGAGGTCATGATCTTCTAGGGTGGCAACGTGATCCTTGAAGCGCATGAAAACTCCGGGATCACCATTGTAGAGTTTCTCTCCTAGTAGAGGATATCCGTTTTCAGCGGCATGGACCCGGATCTGGTGTTGTCTTCCCGTGAGCGGAAATGCCATCGCCAGCACATAGTTATCTTTTTCCAAGAGCAGCTCAAAATGCGTTTCAGATTCTTTTCCGAACTCCGAATCCTCAGGCCACACTGACATCATTCCGCGGGGAATTTTTCCTTCCTCACGATCCATGCGCTGACGGGCAGTGAAAGGGAAACTCTTCGCTCCCGGCTTTTTGTGCGCGATAAAGAAGTAGCACTTACGAACCTTATCTTCTTCAAACAGCAAGGCCACTCTCTGGGAAACTTTAGGATTTTTTCCTAAAAGCAGTAGTCCTGAGGTTTCCCGGTCAATCCGATGGATCGAGTGAATAGTTTTTTTATAAATAGTTTCAAAGAACACAGTGGCGCAGTAAAAGAGATTTTTCCCCGCCGGATGAGTGATCATGAAAGGTGGCTTGTTGATAACCAAAAGCTCTTCATCCTCAAATACAATGCCGGGTTTTTGATCTCTGGGAACCGGTTTCCCATGCCAGTACTCATCCTCGATAGCGCCATCATTGTGGGTAGTGATCGTCACCTTTTCACCGTAGTGAACTTTTACACTGGGTTTATGGGGAGATTTTCTGCCTGAAATTTCAACTTCTCCCTTCTCGATTTTCTTTTTGAGATACTCCCGGGAGAGAGTGGGCATACATTTTTGAACGAATTGATCGAGTCTCCACCCATCCTGCTCTTCGCGAACAGGATGGGAGACTACGTATTTTTCGGTACTGAAGGATTTTTCAATTTCACTCATCGAGGAGTGTCATAGCGCATTTTTAACAGATATTGAAGTGAGGCAATGGCCCCGTTCTCAGAATATTTATGTTTTTCCTGGAGAATACGGATGATGTTTGCGATTTGGTCTTTAACATTCTTCTCTAAACCGTTGCTGGTACCCTGCATCTTCTCCGCCAGATACAGCACCAGGTTCTTTGCCACTTTATCGATGATTTTCTTTTGTTCTTTGCGGAAAGACTCCTGCAACAAGTGGACCAGATCATCAAAGACTTCAGAATAAACGATCGCCTTGCCCTTGTTATCCAGCGCATAGGCTCCCAGACGAGCAATCAGACCAGAACGAAATTTCTCAGCCGCTTCATTCATGTGCACATTGGATTCAAACTCTTTGATGAAATAGGAATCAGGTGCTTCAAATTTTCCAGTAACATTATTCTTGATCTTCTCACCTTTTATCACAGCATTGATGCTCAGAATATATTTTGAGATGTAGTCTTCGTAAGAGCGCTCATCCACAAGACCAAGGGAGTCCCGGACTTCAGAATCCAGAATATCCAGGCAGTAGGTTTCGATCAGATCCAGGAATTTCTTTGGATTATGATACTCACCCTGGTGCGAGATATTGAGGAAATCATATTCCGCTTTTCTTTCGTTCAGAAGTCGCAGATATTCCACCACTTCAACAAAAGTGACATTCTTATGATTGTCGGCCAGATCGTAAATGATCTGTTTCACTTCTCTTGGCGAAATACCGAATTTACCTTCATACATTGAATCATTGTCATATTCATTCATGACTTCATCGATGCCCGCTTTAAGAATCTGGCGCGACTCTGTGTCGTAAGCATCTGGAGTATATTTATCACCGTACAATAAACTTTTCTCAAGCGGATTCAGAGCTTCTGCAATACGACCTAGTTTTTCATCGCGATAGTTTTTAGCGATAGGTGCGCGCATGCGGGTCATAACCGACCACAGGCAAAGTGCCGTTAGAGAATGAGGCTCAAAACAAGACTGGTCTTTAAGTTTAGTAATCTGTTCGTGATAAATCTTTTCTTCATCCTGATAACTCATCAGGTAAGGCACACGCAGGAAATTAAAGCGGCCTTTAAAAGAGTTAAAATCAGGGTGCTGTTTGAAAGCTGCAAAATGAATTTCATTTGAAGAACCAATAAAGAATATATCCAGTTCTGTCAAAATACCTTGAAGATTGATGGTTTTGGATTCCATAGTCATCAGGAGATACTTAAACGTATCCAGCGGACGCTTCAGGAGATCCGAGAATTCTAGAATACCACGGTTGGCCAGAACAACTTCACCCGACAATGAGAAAAGATTGAGGGACTGAAGACTTGGTGGCAAAGATGCCAATCGTCTGTCCATGGTGATCTGTTGGAGATGAGCATCTACATGCAACTGTGGTTCAATCGTGGTGGCACCAATTGAGTAGCGACGGTTGATAAACAGACGCTCAACCCGAATATGCTTATAAACTTCTTTGTAGTCACCCTTGTAGCTTTTAAGAAGAGCATCGAAGATCAGACGGTTGCGGTTTGAGAGGTCACCATTGTAGAGATATGACTTTTTAACCTCTTCCAGACGATGTTTTTCTTTCTTAAAAGCTTCTTCGATGAGTTTCTGACGTGTCTTAATCGGGATCAAAAGCAATGGATGATCTTTCAATTCCGAGGTCATGATAGCGCTGATATCTTTATCTTCTAAAAAAGCATACGAATTCATGTGTCGATCAGCTGCCGATCCAGAAAGACCGAGCGACCCTTTAGTGAACTGATCAATTGGAAAGATCCAGCTAAAAGAAAAAAGTGCCCCTTCGTCCGTGGCAGCGTAATCCTCAGCCGAAAGCATGATTTTTTTTACTAAACTGGATTTGGAAGAGCCGTTAGGGCCAACCAGTAAAATGAACTTGTTGTTATATCCTTCTTCCATGAAGTTTCGAAGGAACTGATAAATCCTGTTCTGAGTTTTGACTTGTCCATGTACCGAAGGTGCATCGGCATGTTCTCGGGTAAAGAGCTTGAAACTTCCATTAGGATTTTGCCCGAAGTAATCAAACATATCGCGCAGGTAAATGTTGGTGGGCCTGAGTTCTTTTTGAGGATTTTTCTCAAAGAGATTCATGTAATCATCGAAGGCTAAGAGGTTGATGTAGCGGCCTTCTTCTTTATTTACTTCTTCCATCCATTTCATATAACCTGATCCTGTGAGTAGAGATTCTTCCATTATACCAAAGATCATCGTGATCTTGGGGTTTCTTAGTGTTATAGGCATAATTTTGCTTTTCTTCCGGCCGCGTCCGGAGATGGAATCCAAAGCTCTGCGTCCTGAAACACCTGAGAAGCTGTTTGCTCAAGTGATCTTGAGTGCTCAGCCTAAAATTCAACAGCTCTGGGAAGAGGGCGATCGTTTTATCAAGAAAGATGGGCTCAATTGTCCTGAAGAGATCATATTTGATACTAAAGTTGGACGTAGCTACTACCAGTGTCAGCCGCACTTTTGGCAATGCTACTGGTCAGGTGGTCTCAAAAAAGATCCTTCAATAAAAATAGATTTGTTTGGTCAGGCGTTTCATTTAAGGGCGAAACCCAGTTTCGTGCCCCAGCCGATTCTTTCCTCAGAGCCTCGCTATTATGAAATTCTCAAAGGCCCCTATGAGGGTTTGAACTTTCATTACGGTATGTTGGTGGAATTTACTATTGATGAAGTACCTGAGCTTACCTGGCCCATGATCCTGACAGATACTTGTCGGGATGTATATCTCCCTGAACGCATCTATCCTTACGGCAAGTCTGAGGCTAAAAAAGGCGAAGGCGTTATTTGGGATAATTTCGGACGAAGACTTTTCCTGGATAAATTCTATGTTTCAAACCAGCAGGTAAATGTCTGGAAGATGCTTAATGGTCGCAAAGATATTGAGCTAGATCGAAAAAAATGGCCAGTGCCTGCGCTACTCAATTTGCCGGAACAAAAAGCTTATTGTTCGTTTTGGGGCAAGCGTTTGTTGGATGCAAATCTTTTTGATGCTGCAAGCATGACTCCCGTTGATCAAAAAATGAGCAAGCCTGATCGGGTCGCACGTCCTCAAACTCCCTGGCAGCGAGATCTTTCAAAAACTTTTCTTGGCATGGCCCGTATTAACGAAGATTATCAACTCACGCCGCTGGATTGTGTTCTGGCCCAGGTTGAAGGTTGCAGTGAAAGATATTATTCCACCGACTCTGTGACCTGGATGGGAATGAATTTCCCTCTGGGATTTTACCCAGAATCTCTTAACAATACGATTGAGCCCGAGAAAAATCTTAAAGCATCCTCGCGTTTTCATCCACCCTCTTCTGAGCTGCATGAGTTAGGCATCCGTACGAACTGGGATGGTATTCAGGATTCTAAACTTCCTGTTGCCTTCCGCTGTTATGAGGAGGTTTCACCATGATGATGATTTTCTTGATTTTCATTTCCAACATTTTGCTAGCTGATCCCACCTGGAAGTGGACCAATGCGATTGATGTTGTGGAAAAGCATGAGTTTTACCATAACAATGAGATTATTCAGAAACCTAAAGACGTCTGGCAGACGCTTTTTGCTGTTCGCTATCACGATAGTAACTTAAAAGCTTTTAAAGACTGTGTTTTTTACAAAGTCCCGGGACAGGAAGCAGGTGTACTAAAGATCAAGACTATTGCCGAGAATTTAAAGTGTGAACAAGTGATGTATCGGCCAGGTGATCAGGAATGGAATAACTTAAAAGCATTTCAGTTCTCAATTCAAAAGAACCTTCTGAGTCTGAGTTTGACTGATGAGAAGTTTGAAATTACCAGATGGGATGTCCCACTCTTTAATGTGTTTGAAAAACCAGTTCCAAAAAATCTTATGTCTTCCGCTGAATATCGATCAGCTAGAATTCTTTTTCTAAAACCCTATAAGGGTAAGCTGGTTATTCGACCGGAAAAAAGTAAAATCCAGAATTTGAAACAATGTCACATGATCGCAGAGGATTGTTCCGAGATTTCACCATCTCGTTGTCACTTATGTCCGCAAGGTTGGTATGAAATCCCCAATGGTTGCGGCCAGGGTCCTAAGTTTTGTGGCACAATTACTTGCGGAACCAAAGGCGCTCCTGCCTGTCGACGTGGGTATGTCTGGCAAAGAAAAGAACAAAGCTTTAATTGCCGGGAAGACAGTAGCTTCGCTTATTGTGGAAAAGGTTTACAAGTTCAGTGTGAAGGAAATTTACCTTACTGTATCTGAAGCTGACATAGCTGTTGAAACGTCATCTTTTTCCAGTATCGGCTCATTCCATGAGACATTCATCAGAGATTGATTCCCGATGCGACTGATAAATCGTTTCAGGGTTGGGTGATTTTGAACATCATCCAAAGCTGCTAATAATCGATACGACTCTTCAGACGACAGCGGATTACCCTTCAAATTTAAAACTAAGTCCTGTCCCTTAATCAGAAACGGTGAGGGATTCCATTTGGCTTTGCCTCCCTCGTTATACTCCTGCTCCAGAAGATCGCTCAGTTCTTTACCGGATAAAGTAAGGACAACAAGCTGAGAGTCACCACTTGTCTGAGAATGAAATGACAGATCTGCTTGATGAGCATCTACGATGGACTGAATTTCTTTAGGCTTTAACTTCAGCTGGGTTGTTGGATTTTTCAGGAAATTTCCAAACTTCTTTTCCAATGATGTATCAGGCCTAACCGGTAGACCCAAAAAAGTGGCTTCGCTTCTGACTTTATGATCTACGCTTGAATCTTCGAAGTAGCAGTCATTTGTTTCTTTAAAAAAATCACGGCAGAAGAGTACCGGTTGATGAACGATGGTCATTTCACGATTGATTTTTTTTGTCTGCTGATTGAAGAAAAACTCAGCATAGGAAAAGCTCATGCCTTTTTCAAAACTGCTTAATACCAATGTCCCATTTACAAAGTTTGCGGCTTTTTGATGATTACGACCACCAATGACGACATCCACCAAATTGGGAGGCAAACGATTCAAGTAGTCGCCTAATTTCCCTGATAAGTCACAGACATCATTTTTAGTAGCTTCAAAATTTACTTTGCTCAAAGGGAGCTTCAGCTCCTGAGCAATGTCTTCTCCGCAATGCAACCCCTGATGAGTGAGCACGACGATAAGTTCAGCACCTATTGATCTAAGAAGTCGGGCGTGTCGAAGTGTTGATTGCAACATGCTTTCTACGTAAAGGCCGACACGATTATCTACCGGAGTTTGCTCAACCAGATCATCTGGCATAAGACCAATGATACCAACTTTAACTCCATTGATTTCTTTGAGCAGGTAATGTTCGGTTCCGGCCCATTCAATCAGACGGCCAGTTTTAAGCTCATAGAGATTACTCAGAACAAGTGGCGTTTTGGAATTCTTGGAAAACTCCTTAAAGAAGTCCGTCCCCGTTTTGTAGCGGGCCGGAAGTTTCAAGTTGAAGTCACGCATGCCAATAGTGAAAGCGTCGTATCGGAGTGTCTCGTAGAAATTCTGAGTAAATTTTATTTCCTGAAATTTCTCTGAGAAAAGATCCCCGGAGTCAACCAAGAGGATGTTATCGTACTGCTGTCTCATGATCTGAAAGTAAGCCCTGATGATATCGACGCCACCAATTTGAACTGTTTGTTCACCATGGTGCTTATCTTTGAATTGTATTTCATTGGGGGCATACTGCCCCTGAACATCATTAGTTCCTACTACCACCACACGTTTGTATCCAATAGGCACTTTTTTTGGAGCATCCGGTGAAGAGTAGAGCTCGTTGTGACCACTTTGAGTTTGATTTTCCAAATGGCTTTTTTTGAATGAGCAGGCTGAGAGCGAAAGTATCAATAAAGCGAGATAGAATTTCATGTACATCCGGCAGAATGAGATTTTTCCTCATTATAGGATGTTTGCGATTAGACTGCCAGTGGGATTAAGTTCCTTAGTAGGAACGAATCTTGGCCAATTTGCCGTAGGATTGTTTCAGAGCTTTTTCTATCTGGAGGTAGTCCTCATACTTGTGCGAATAGCTCAGGGAAATTCTCACTACCCCGCGGCCCACATCATCCTGAATGCCCATGGATTTTAAAACCACTGAAGTCTCCGGTTGGTTATCTGAGCACGCTGCTGAAGTGGTAACGAAAATATCGTGTGATTCAAGTTCGATCTGAACTGCCTGACCATGGATGCCAGGATAACTAATGAGGGTTGTACCCGCCAAACGTGGTGCTTTTTCACCGATGATGACAGTGGCCGGGAACATTTGTTTGATTTCTTTCTCAAATTGCAAACGAGCTTTCATGAGCTCTGAGAGTTTTGATTTGTTTTCTTTGAAATCATTAAGGGCTATGGCGAGAGTTTCAATACCCAGATAGTTTTGAGTTCCACCTCGAAGACCTTTTTCCTGAGAGCTTCCGAAAACATGAGATTTTAAACGGGTTGGGTCCTTCGCCATGACAAATCCGGTTCCTGTCAGAGCACCAACCTTGTGTCCTGAGCAAACAGCGAAGTCTATGCCGGAATTTTCAAAGTGAAAGTCACCCTTGCCGATGAGTTGAGTCGTATCACAAAAGTAATCTACTCCATACAGCTGGCAGAGTTTGGCGATATCCTGGTAGGGTTGAAGCACTCCTGTCTCATTATTCACTGCCATGATGGTGACCATGGCCAACTTATTTTTATATTTCTCAAGTAGCGTTTTAAGTGAATCGAGTTTCACGACACCATTATCATCAATACAAACAGACTCAATTTTAAATCCCCGTTGTTCTTGGTAAAAATGAAGTGCTTTGGGGATTACGACATGCTCGATAGGGCTGGTAATGATTACTTTTTTTGACTCAGGAGCATATTCCAGAAGCGAAAAAAAAACATGGGAGATTCCTTCAGAGGCTCCGCTATTGAAATAAAGTTGATCCGGATAACAGCCCACCACATCAGCGATCAGACCTCGGCAACGTTCTATTCCCTGATAAACTTTTTGCCCCATCGAGTGAATGGAATTGGGATTAGCAAAGAGTTCTGAGTCCATGCGTTTTTTTAAGTACTCACGCACGACCGGAAGGAGAGGAGCAGAACCATTATAATCAGCGTAAATCATGGTGACCTTCAGGAAATAGACAACATTTGATCAAGAGCTTTCAGGGCGTACTTCTTTGTCACTTCATCTACGGAAATAACATTGATCGGCTGACCTTTCTCAATCGCTCGATAGCTTTCCAGTAACCAGCGTGGCCGCACCCGATACATAGTGGTGCAAAGGCACTGATAAGGAGAAAGAGAAGTAATGTCGAGATGCGGGTACTGCTGGGCCAGACGATTCACTAAGTTAATCTCAGTGCCAACCGCAAACTTGGTACCAGGTTTCGCCGCTTTAATTTGATTAATGATATAGGAAGTGGAGCCGGCGAGATCCGCCGCCTGAACCACATCAAAGCTACATTCCGGATGGACAATCACAATGCGCTCAGGATCTTTTGAGCGCCACATCTTTACGTGTTCAGCGGTGAAGCCCTGGTGAACCGAGCAGAAGCCGTACCACAAAATAACCTTGGCTTTCTGGATCTGTTCTTTGCTTAAACCCCCGTGCTGTCGGCGTGGATCATAAACCACCATATCTTCCAGTGGGATGCCCAATTTAAAACAAGTATTGCGTCCCAGATGTTGATCAGGGAAGAAGAGTAGCTTTTCACCCTGATGAAGACCCCAGGTAATAATCTTCTCTGCATTAGAGGAAGTACAAATAGACCCATCGTTCTCGCCCACAAAACTTTTAAGAGCAGCAGTGCAGTTGATGTAAGTAATAGGAACTATTTTTTCGTCGGTACATTCTTTGAGATATTTCCACGCCAGGTCAATCTCCCTACGATTGGCCATATCGGCCATAGAGCAACCAGCGCGTAGATCCGGCAAGATCACTTTCTGATTTTTAGAAGTCAGCATGTCAGCTGTTTCTGCCATGAAATGCACACCACAAAACATGATGTACTCAGCAGTTTTTATTTCAGCCGCTTTGCGGGCAAGCTCCAAAGAGTCGCCGGTTATGTCAGCAAACGCGATGACATCATCTTGTTGATAATGATGTCCTAACACTACCACTTTATCGCCTAAGCGCTTTTTGATAGTCGCTAATTCCACCAACACTTGCTCATCAGTGAGCTCAGTTTCAGAAATTTGAGGAAGGTGATCCTTATTTTTTAAGTCACCATAAATGTCGATCATAAAAGCCTCATTATTTAGAGGCCATACCTTACTCCTGTCGAAGGAAAGGGGCAAGAAAGGGGCAATTTTATTGTTGTGCGTCGGGCCAAACATCATTTTTTGGGCCGCGCAGCAAAAAACATTTAATTTTTAATGACTTGGCCCTTTGACGAAGCGTGACCACTTTCCTAGACTTTTATTAATAGGACCAATTAACGAACCACTTCTTATGTAGGAGACCTGGTTATGAAAATCATCACCGTCGGTAATAACAAAGGCGGCGTGGGTAAGACCATGCAATGCTTTCAACTCGTTTGTCACCTGGCCAATAAGGGTCATCGTGTCCTCGCTATTGATTTAGATTCCCAGGCAAATTTGAGCTCTACTTTAGGAGTCAACATTCAGCGAACCCTTATTCCTGAGTGGTTAATCGGCGATGTAAAAGTCGACGAAATCATTGTGGACGCTGAAGGCGATTTTGATTTTTATAAAAACATCAAGCTCATCGCCAGCAGCCGTCATATGGCCAACCTTGCAAAGCTTTTGATTCTTTCTGAGTCAGAAGTCCGCAAAAACGCCGGTCGCAAAGAGCGTTTGATGAAACTGCGTCTGAAAGAAATTGAAGACCAGTTTGATTACGTGGTGATCGATACTCCTCCGATGCTGGGTGATGAGTTAATCATGTCTTTGGTTGCTTCAAACCTAATTCTTATCCCTACTCAGGCTCAGGACTACTCAATTGATGGTCTGGAAGAGCTGATGGATACTTTTGAAATCATCAAAGAAACTGAGAACCCAAGCTTAGAGTTCTCCATCATTCCGTCTATGGTTAACCCACGCAGAAAGATCGAGCGTCAGCGTCTGGAAGAGCTGTCTCAGTCATTCAACGTAACTCCCATGATCCGCAACCTGGTGGACATGCAGGAGTCAGTTGCCATGAAAAAACCAGTGTTCATGTTCGGTGGTAGCTCAAAAGGTAAAACCGATTATCAGCAACTGTGGGATTCACTAGGACTTAATTAATTTTTTAGTTTTTAAACATATCGTTTTTTAAGGAGAGGCCATGGCCAAGGAATTTTCCGCACGCGTATCTAAGCGTGAGCGCAAAGTCACCGATATCACAACAGGGATTGATGAAAAAATTTTACGTGCAAACGATCAGAAGCTTCTGCGTGGAGCTCAGCTTGCCAATATCCAGCTGAAGGATATTGAAGTTCGTGATCAGGTTCGTACCAAGTTCAATGATGAATCCATCATGGAGCTGGCAGAAAACATTAAAGTTAATGGGTTGATTCAGCCACTCGTTCTACACCGTGAAGGTAATAAGTTCGTTCTGATTTGTGGTGAGCGCCGTTTCCGCGCCATGAGCACTATCATCGACATGAAAGAAGCTCCATGCTTCATTCTTGAAAATAAGTCGAAAGAAGAATTGATGGCGATTCAGTTCTCTGAGAATCAGGCTCGCGAAGATCTTCACTATATCGATCAAGCCGACTCTATTTATGGTTATCAGAAACTTACTGGAACATCAGAGAGAAAAATCACAGCAGCTCTGGGAATTTCAAAGTCTGAGGTTCACCGTTGCCTCATGATCGCCAAGCTTCCAAAGGATATGAAAGAAGCTGCCAAGAAGTTTGATACTGAAAAGTACGTGCTTCTTGAGTGGAACGAGCTTCCAAAAAATGAATTCAAAGATGAAATCAAAGGCAGAATTCTAAACGGCGAAATCACAAAAAGATTGCAGCTTAAGAGAATAATTTCTACACTTAAGATCGAAAAGCCGAAGAAGAAAAAAGAAGATTCAGTTGAGAAACTCATGAAGGTCCTCAAGACCCAAATGAAGGATCCCAAACTTCAGGCTCGCGCCAAGGAAATGATGAAGGAATTAGTAGGTGAACGGATTCACTAATAAGAAGCCCCTCTGCACGAGGGGCTTTTTTTTTGCTTTTTTTATCTCAGCATCGAATCTAAATTCAAAATCATCGCCTTACAAGCGCGGGCCGGAGAGTTCCACCAACCAGAAGTTCTGATCTGCTGGAAAGGAGCTCCGTTGAGTGAGTAAGTCAGCTCATCAGTTGTCCCCTGGCGAGTCGCTGCGAAAGCATTGATACATTCATTTATTAAAGAAGCTCTATCACTGGCAAAAATTTGAAATGGAGCTCGCTCCAGACTTCCAACAACTCTGATAGGTTGAGTGTAAGCAACGTTAAATGTACGACGGGCTTCTTGCTCAAGAATTGAACAAATCTGAGTGTCGTTGTAATAGCCCGATGTCTGAGTAGCTACAAAACGATTGTTGTTGGCCGAAAAAAATATTTCATCAGCTGACCCATAGATGACTCGACGAATATCGGCCAGACAGTTGTAGTAGAGATCAGAAGCATCCCGAGCAGTGAACATAAATGGCTGGTCTTCAATCAAGCCCGAAACTGTTACACCAAACTGAGGCGTTGGATACGGGTTTGGATTTGGGTTCGGATATGGGTTTGGATTAGGAATCGGATTTGGATTCTGATAAGCACGAACACAAGTTAAACGATTGTTGGGATACTGGGGATTGTTAGAGTAATCCAGGCGAATAGATTTACGACACTCTTTCATGCCTTCAACACAAGAATTAGGATCACCGTAGGCGCGGAAGGTGCGAACTACACGATTATTAAAGGTATCGACCATATCAACTTCGCAGACCTGCGCGAAGGTCTGGGCCGAAAGCGTAGCTAGGGCCAGAAACAACAGTTTCTTCATTCTTTCCTCTCCTGATGGATTAGTTTTGACGCTTTCTAGCACATAGTGACCAAGATCTAGTCACGGCCGGTAATACTTATAGGGGTTGGCATCCCGATTGCTCCTCTATACCTAAGAGGCTGCTTAAAAATCCATGCTTTCCTTGTGATTTTATGGGTTTAGGCAGTTACAGGGGACTGATTAAATGTTAACTTTTTGGACAAAATGCTCGAAGTATCCAGCTTTTAGACAGCTGGGTCTTATGAGCATCATCCTGCTCTCTGGAATCTGCCACGGACAAATTACCACACAGGTAAAAGCCTCGATGCGTGCTCCAGCTAGTTACATTCCGGATGATGATGTCATCGTAAAGCCCATTGAAAACGAGATTTCCTTTTATCAGCAATACGTCGGTTCTGATGAGAGTCGGGACGTGGTTGATGCACGTAACCAGATCAAAGTCTGGAATGATAACCAGATTTTCGCTAACCAGTACGGTTTAAGTACTGAGCTGATAGGATCACCGTATTTTGTTCCGACAGAAGAAGAAAAATGGCAGTACTTTAAAGATCGATACCTCCGTTATCTTCGACGAAAAGGTGAGCAGCCTTTAAAAGACATGCCGAAAAACTGGTATCAAGAATATCGCGCTTCAAACGAAGTGGATACCATCGATGAAATGGAAGCTCGCTTTCAGAAGACTAACAAGAAAACAACTGGTGGATCAGTACTACCAAAATCACTTCAGGCAAAAGAAGTGAGTATCTGGAAGAAAACCAAGTTTGTGTTTCAACCTCGAGTAGATCAGGGTCTGGTGATCGTAGGTTTCAGGGGGCCAGGTTTAGATGCTCGCGCCTGGGTGGGTGTGAATGGTGAGACTGAAGTGAACTTCCAGCACCGCATAGATAAGATTGGTTTCCGAGCGATGTTTAACTATTACGCTCATACCGGTCAGTATTTCACCTCTCTCGATCAGCGGATCATGGAAAATGTTTATGCGCGATACACAACGAGCAGAAATCCTACCACGCAGGTAACTGATAACACCGTTATGCTGCTTTATGGCAAGTCATTCTAGGGCCCTTTTCTGTAGCCGAAAAATACCTCGAAGAGTAATATGACCCCACTTATTTTAACCCTACATTGGAGTCGATAATGAGTCTCTTCGAGAGTCCATTTTTCCAGGATGCGTATTCGCAGTTGGAATCAGCTGGTGCAACGATGAAAATGGATCCAAACGTTCTCGAGCGTTTGAAGTATCCTAAGCGTGCTTTACAAGTTTCAGTTCCTGTCCGTCTTGATGATGGAACAGTTAAAGTGTTTGAAGGTTACCGCGTTCAGCACAGTATGACTCTTGGTCCAGGTAAAGGTGGGATTCGCTATCATCCTCACGTCAATCTTTCTGAGACTGCAGCTCTGGCGATGCTCATGACCTTTAAATGTTCTCTGGTTGGTCTTCCTCTGGGTGGTGCTAAGGGTGGTATCAAGGTAGATCCAAACGATCTTTCTCGTGCTGAACTTCAGGCGCTGACTCGTCGATATACAGCAGAAATCGCTATGATCATTGGTCCAGATAAAGACGTACCAGCTCCGGATATCGGAACTGATGGTCAAACGATGGCATGGTTGATGGATACATACTCGCAGATCAACGGTTATGCTGTTCCAGGTGTGGTAACAGGTAAACCAATTGCGATTGGTGGATCTCTTGGTCGTGCAGAATCTACCGGTAAAGGTGTTGTTTTCTGTATTAACTTTGCTTACGAAAAACTTAACAAGCAAATCACTTCATCAACGACTGTGGCGATCCACGGTTTCGGTAAAGTAGGTATGCCAGCGGCTCATGATCTACACGCTCAAGGTGCAAAAATTGTTGCGATCTCAGACGTATCGGGTGCGATCTACAATAAGAACGGTCTGAACATTCCTCAGTGTATCGACTGGGTGAAAAACCGCAAACTTTTGCGTGAAATGCCTGAGTGCGAACACATCACTAACGAAGAGCTGCTTGAGCTTCACGTTGATATTCTGATTCCAGCAGCGATCGATGGTGTAGTGACAAAAGACAACGCCAACAAAGTTAAAGCAAAGTTGATTGCCGAAGGTGCGAACGGTCCACTTACTCATGAAGCTGTTGATATCATCACCGCTCGCGGTGGTTTGATCATCCCTGATATTCTTTGTAACGCTGGTGGTGTGATCGTTTCTTACTTTGAGTGGGTACAGGGTCTGCAGATGTTCTTCTGGGATCTAGAGACAGTTAACAAAAAACTTCACGACATCATGAAGCTTGCTTTTGATAAAGTCTGGAAGAATGCTGATGTTTACAAAGTGAACATGAAGCAAGCCGCTTTCATTACCTCTCTGGAGCGCTTGCAGGGTGCTATGAGACTGCGTGGAATGTGGCCGGGTTAATCGGTAGCTTCTAATAAGTTATTCTCTAAGAGGGCGCTTACGGCGCCCTTTTTTATTGCTCCAATCTCAAACTCGCCTAGAATAGGTCTATGGTGCTTTATTTTTTCTTCATGTCCTTTCTCTTGCATGCTGGTGTTATTCAGGATGACGTCAGTACCACTGAAAAAGTGACTTATAGTTTTAAAGAAGCCTGCCAAAAAATGGTGAACCACGAAACTCCACTGATTGAGATTGTTTCTGGCACTGAGCTCGACTGCATGGGGAAAAAAATCGCCGTGGGAGACTTCTGTGAAAAAGTTCTTGCCCACGATCCTTATTACCTCCGGGGCTATGTGAATCGGGTCACCGAGCAGGTGGTTTGTCACAGCGGCAAGAAAGTTTTATTCAAGTATCAGTGTGTAAAGCTCGCCGATAAACACTTCTGCCAAAACACTCCTAAGAATAGCTGCGAGTTGATCAAATCCAAGTTAGCTAAACGCTTGGACCTGGTTCATTCATCCATCACGCAGAACCCTAAGGGTATCAAAGAATTGAATTGTTATTTTGAATCTCTACCGTTGAAGGAAAAAAGTCTTGGTTCCAACTAGGAAGTTTTTTTTCACCCTACATCAATCTCTCAATTAATTTAGACACTTATTTCTTTTATTCCTGGCCTTCAATTTGGAGTTCTTCTTATCAGGAGGACTCTCATGGAAACTCAACTGCAAACTTGTTACTTCACAAAGAAAGGACCCGCACTTGTTACACTTTTTGGTTACGCCACTAAAAGTGTGCCGGGGCTTGAGATCAATGGTCTAGGGAAATACGGCAAAGCGATTAAAGAGAAGATTGTCTTTGTCACCAGGTCCCGACAGTTGCAGATCCCGCTCAAAAGATTCGTTCTGAATGCGGAAATCACCGATGACTTAGGGGATCTGGAAAGTTCATCAGTTAAATGGCTGGAATATCCTTTATTGCTTCACTACTGGTTTCTGGCGGGCCTCTTACCCATCACCAAGCTGGATAACTGTCTGGCAATCGGGTCCCTCACACCCAGTGGGGAAGTGATGGAGCCCATCAATCCTTCTGTCATTGAGCTGTGTGATGAGTACAACCTCCATCTGATTGCGTCTACCGATGTGGAAACTCCCAATGGCTTTATCGATGGAAAAGATTTGTTTGGATCCATTGCAGAACTACAGTTTATGAGTCGCAATCCCAGTTTGAAGGTGGTGTGATGGAGCTTCAGAATAAGATCTATCTTATCCGAGGTATGAGGGTGATGTTGGATTCAGATCTGGCGGAGCTTTACGGAATTGAGACTAAACGTTTGAATGAAGCAGTGAGGAAAAACTTGGAACGATTCCCTCCTGATTTTGCATTTAAGTTGGAAAAAAAAGATGTTGCAGAGTTAAGGTCGCAAATTGCGACCTTGGTCAATGACGATTATTTACGTTATCTTCCTTTCGTTTTCACTGAGAATGGGGTCGCCATGCTTTCCAGTGTGCTTCATTCTCCACAAGCAATTCAAGTCAACATTGCCATCATGCGCCTCTTCACTCAGTTACGAAGTTACTTACTTTTGGAAAGTAAGCTTGATCAACGAATCACCAATCGAGAAGACGGTACCAACAAAATGTTCCGCATCGTCTTCGAACGACTGGATGCTTTAGATGAAGCACCAGTCGATTCGAAGAAGAAAAAAATTGGATTAAAAAATTAGATGGAAAGGGTCTGCGCGAGTTTCTGATACTCGATGAAAGTATTATCCGCTTTGGTTGTGCAATCAGTGAGCGGAGCTGTTGTTACTTTCCCTTCTCTCACGACGGTGACAGATGGAAAGTTATCATTCATGAGTGAAGTCACCGCTAAATTCCCCATCTGGGAAGCGATGAAACGGTCATTTGAGGTCGGAGAGCCGCCGCGCTGAATGTGACCGAGGATCGCTACGTGTGCATCCAGATGATACATGTCCTTAAGCACGTGCTGGATGTCATAACTGCGACCTGAGGTATGCCCTTCAGCTACCACGATGATGGAAGAATCTTTTCCGCGCGCCATGCCTCGTTGGATATCATCGGCCAGCTTCTGGTGATCAACTTTTTCATTATTGAGGAGAATATTCTCCGCACCGGTACAAACGCCAACTTTAAGAGCAATTGCTGAAGAATTTCTTCCCATCACTTCCACTAAGAAAGTTCGCGCATGCGAGTGGGCGGTGTCGCGGATTTTATCGATGGCTTCGATCGCCGTCTGAACTGCAGTATCATAACCAATAGTGTACTCAGTGCCAGATATATCGTTATCGATGGTGCCAGGAATTCCCACGACTGGGAAATTGTGTTCATTCCAAAGTGACATAGCCCCATTAAAAGAACCGTCGCCACCAATCACAATCAGAGCTTCAATTCCCTGGTGCTTGAGGATATCTACCGCTTTGGCGCGAAATTCTTTTTTCATCCACTCCACGCAGCGAGATGTTTGTAGAACTGTACCCCCACGCTGAATGATGTTTCCCACCGAAGAGAGATTCATTGGTTGAAATTCTCCTCGTAAGAGTCCGGCGTAGCCACGTTTAATACCAGTGACTTTAATCCCGTGGTAAATCGCAGTTCGTACCACTGCGCGAATAGCGCAGTTCATTCCTGGAGAGTCGCCACCAGAGCAAAGTAAACCAATGTGAGTGAAGGCCATAAGTAATCCTTAGACGAAAATCGGCTGTCCTGAAAAATCTTTCGGTTTAGGTAAGTTTAGTATTTTAAGAACAGTTGGGGCAACATCTTTAAGCGCCATGATCTTATTCTCAGTGTTCGGCATGATATCCATGTCTTTTAGTTTCGGATGGACCACACAGAAAGGAACTTCTGAATCTGAGTGAGAGGTATGAATACCGTCATCTTCATAGGCCATTTGATCGGCGTTACCATGGTCAGCGGTAATCAGCATGGTAATATTCTCAGCTTCGCACTTGGCCCTGAGCTTTTCCACACAGACGTCCAGAGTTTCGATGGCCTTTACAGCGGCCAGGAAATTACCAGTATGCCCAACCATGTCAGCATTCGCATAGTTCACCAGATAAAAGCTAAAAGACTTATCTGAAAGGGCCACCAAAAGTTTATCAGTTACTTCATGGGCACTCATTTCGGGCTTAAGATCATAAGTGGCCACATCCCGCGGAGATTGCACCAGGCAGCGCTCTTCACCTTCGAAGGGCTTCTCTTCACCACCGTTAAAGAAGTAAGTGACGTGAGCATATTTCTCGGTCTCGGCGATTTTGAACTGTTTTTTTCCCAGACCTGATAGGTATTCAGCGAGTCCACCACGAATCTTTTCTTTATCAAAAAGAATTGGCAGTTCAGGACACTCCTCAGGAACGTAAGGAGACATGCACAGATAATACCCAGGCCTGACGGGCACCTCAAATTCTTTAAAGTTTTTATCATTCATTGCCAGAGTTATCTGGCGAGCGCGATCCGGTCGGTAGTTAAAAAAGAAAACTGCATCGCCATTTTGAATCGCACCATCTTCTACAAAAAGCGCCGGTGTGATAAACTCATCAAAAATGCCTTTCTTGTATTCATCCAGGATATAGGCTTCTGGTTTATGGTTCGTTTTTTCACCCTGGCCGATCATCATTTTGTAGGCCCGCTGGATTTTTTCCCAGCGACGATCCCGGTCCATTCCAATCGATCGACCTTGCATACTGGCAAATATAAAACCCGGACACTGAAGGATTTCTTTTACGTACTGAGCACCCTTATCTTTAGCTGTGTCCCGACCATCCATAAAAGCATGGAGATAAATCCGAAGATCGGAGTACTCGTTCAATATTTTGAGAATCTCTTTAAGGTGGTTGATGTGAGCATGAACTCCACCATCTGATAGCAAACCCATGAGATGGATGCGTTTTGTTCCAGCACGAGCTTTCTCGATCAACTCCTTCATTTTCGGCATATCTTTGAAAGTATTTTTTTCAATGGCTTCATTGATTCGTACTAAATCCTGGCGAACAGGTTTTCCTGCACCCAAATTCAGATGTCCCACTTCAGAGTTACCTGCCACTCCTTTGGGTAGGCCCACGGCCTCTCCACCGGGCTGAATTGTAGTGAGAGGGTAGTGAGCAAAAATGTTATCGATATGAGGTTTCTTCGCCGCTTTGATGGCGTTTTTATGTTCATTCGGATTCATTCCATAGCCATCGAGGATAACGAGTAGAACTCGTGGACTTAAACCTTGAATTGTATGCATCAGCAGCCGCCTGGTTAGGGGTCAAGAATATGCAATATCTTAAACCATTTCAGAGGGACTGGTCAGCCGGTAAGAGTGATTGTGCAGCTAGTTGTGGTAGGGATGTCCACTGCGGATAGTCTGAGCGCGGTAGATTTGTTCCACCAGCAATAAACGGGCAATCTTATGTGGAAAAGTAAGCTCGGAAAGAGAGATCTTTTCCTGGGAAGCCTTGAGCACTTCCTGAGAGAAACCTTCGGCCCCAGCGATCAGGAAAATGACACGACTGCTTTTCTCGATTAAGCCACTCATCCATTCTGAGAAGGCCACTGATGTATGGCGCTTGCCCCATTCGGACATTACCACCACATGACCGCCACCGAGCTCTTTAACCTTCTTCAACAATGCTTCGCCTTCTGCTTCTTTGTTTTCCGCAGATGCTTTCACTTCATGAATAAGGAGTTCGGGATTGTAGATGCGCTTGAGATAATCATTCTCAAGCGCTTCGAGGTGTGTGTCTTTGAGTTTTCCCACCACGATCAGGTGGAGTTGACGTGCCATCTACTAGAAGTAGCCCTTAAGGTCTGGCTTCTCATTAGAAACAGTCGTTGGTTTGCCGAAGTAGAATTCTTCCGGAATTTTTACCTGTGGATTTTTCGCAAGGATCATATCCAGGTCATAAACATCACGGGCCGGGCCATTGAAGATGTGAACAACGATATCCCCTGTATCGAGCAGGATCCAATCCGCTGATTCATAACCTTCATAGCTCACGATATTTGCACCATTATTTTTCAAGCTATGAGAAATTTCATCAACAATCGCACGTGCTTGTGTAGCGTTCTGAGCAGTCGCCAGAACGGAGTAATCAAACAGGGAGCTGGATTTTTTCAGATCAAAAACTTTCAGGTTATCACCTTTAAAATTCGCCACGATCCAGGCAGCTGCCATGGCGTGGTTAAGAGGGAATTCATAACCTGGGTTTGAGATAATGGTTTTTACTTCTGATTGAACGTATTCATTGGCCATACTTATGCCTTATTCCTTTCTTCATCTAAGACTTCTTTGGTTCTTAGCATGAGTTGCTTTAATAGATCAATATTTCGACCAGAGACACCAGAAATCGGAAGAACTTTACGGTCTAGCTGAACTTCCATCGTCGAACGGAATTTTTCAATTTCCTCTTCTGTCATGGCGTCTATCTTGGTTAAACAAACGAGTTCTTTCTTATTTAGGAGTTCGGGGTTGAACTTCTCCAGTTCCATACGAACAGTGGTGTAAGCTTCAACCGCTTCGTATTCATCGATAAACATCGAGCAATCCACCAGATGTACCAAAGCCGATGTGCGCTCAATGTGCTTCAGGAATTTTACTCCCAGACCCTTACCCTCAGCCGCACCTTCAATTAACCCTGGAATATCAGTTACTACCAGAGTCTTCTCTCCGATCTGAACCACACCGAGGTTTGGTTCAAGGGTGGTAAACGGATAGTCAGCAATCTTAGGACGAGCTGCAGAGATGGCACTGATCAAAGTCGATTTACCTGCGCTGGGTAATCCGATCAGGGCGATGTCAGCGAGGAGTTTTAGTTCCAGATGAACCGGAATCATCGTTCCTGCCTCACCATTCTGAGCAAAGCGTGGGGCCTGGTTAGTAGAGGATTTAAAGAAGGCATTCCCCTTACCACCACGACCACCTTCAGCAGCAATAAACTGCTGTCCGTGCTCAGTAATGTCACAAAGGAGGTCACCAGTTTCTTTATGATAAATAAGAGTACCCACGGGAACTTTCAGGATCAGATCCTCGCCGTTAGCACCTGTCATATTGCCGCCGGCACCATTGGTACCAGGATCAGCACGGAAAGTTTTTAAACCGCGGAAGTGCATGAGTGTGTTCATGCCTTCATCACCCTGGAAAACGATGTTGCCACCATTTCCCCCGTCTCCTCCATCGGGTCCTCCGAGAGGGACATATTTCTCACGGCGGTAACCTACGAAGCCTTTTCCACCTTCGCCGGAGATAATCTCAATATCAACTTCATCAATAAACTTCATAAAACTGTTACTGTCTCTCGACAGACCTCTTAAAAAAGAAAGGGAGCTATTTCTAGCTCCCTTCTGTATCGCAACAATCTTTAAAGATCAATTAAGCTGGAATAACTGAAACGATTTTCATCGATTTGTTATAGAAACCGAATTTAACTTTACCAGGTATCATAGCGTAGAGTGTGAAATCACGGCCCATCTTAACGTTCTGGCCAGCGTGGAACTTAGTTCCTTTCTGACGAACGATGATCATGCCTGTTTCAACAGCTTCGCCACCGAATTTCTTTACACCGCGCATTTTTGGGTTAGAGTCACGTCCGTTAGAGGTACTACCACCCGATTTCTTATGTGCCATATCTGCTATCTCCTAAAATGAATTCTTAAATTATTACTTCTTAGCTTTTGCTTCAGCTTTGCTTACGCCACCCTGACCATCATTGATCTCAGTGATCAATAGACCAGTGAAGTGCTGACGGTGACCGTTTTT
>JBEIEO010000016.1:0-21846 GCA_040382895.1 Halobacteriovoraceae bacterium | reverse complement strand
CTTTCAAATCAGTGCCGTTTTCTTTCTTCAGCTTGATCAGAAGAGATGGGAGGAAGTGCGGACGGCGTGGATCATGGGCGATTTTCTCAAAACTTGCTGCGGCGGCAGGGAAATCCTTCCCTTCCAGAAAACTTACGCCCGCAAAATAATTGAGATTGTAATCCTCTTTGAAAATGCTCAGGCCACGCTTGTAAATGTCATGGGCAGCAGGGAGATCATCTTTTACTACGGATAGATAAAGGCCTCCATAGAGGTAATTCTCATAAAAGTTAGGATCTAATTCGGAGATATTCAGAAAGCGCAGATACATCCAGGAATTAAGGTCTTTATTTTTGTAGTGTTGCTCATCACTTTCCAGCAAGGTCTGAATCCATAAAAGATCAGAGAGCAGGCGCTTATTCCCGATGCTAAAAGACAGCAGAAGATTTTTATTAATGTTGAGGGCAGTGTCCTGCTTACTCAGAACAATCTTAGGTTTATCGACGGAAACATTAATTGTACCTGCCAAGGCAAATAGAGCTACAGCCGTCGTGCCAAGAATCAGATTTCTTGCAGAAAATGGTTTGCTTACTTTAAGAGAGTTCATAACATAAAATTATGATTAAGTTCAATCGCGTAAGCAAAGTCTTTAAATCTGACTTATTAACTCAACCCTTCGTTGCATTGGATGATGTCAGCTTCGATGTTCCGGCTGGTTCTATGGTGGGATTTCTTGGCGCTAACGGCGCGGGTAAAACCACCTCGCTGAAGATCATCATGGATTTTATCCGCCCAACTTCAGGTTCAGTTAACTTTGATCCTCAATTAGGATCCAACCAGATGGAGATTTTCAAGAATATTGGTTTTCTCCCTGAGCGACCTTACTTTTATCCTTCTCTTTCAGGTACAGATTTTTTGCATTTCATGGGAAAGCTCTCTGGGCTTTCCCATTCCGAACTTCAAACAGAAATTAAAAAATGGGCTCCTCGTTTCAAGATTGATCACGCCCTCGGACGCGAGCTTAAAACCTATTCAAAAGGGATGCTTCAACGAATTGGTTTTATGGCAACTATCCTTCACCATCCTAAGGTTGTGATCCTGGATGAGCCTCTTTCAGGGCTTGACCCAATTGGTAGAAAAGAACTTAAGGATGTCATCATCGAAGTTCACAAAGAGGGCAAGACTGTATTCTTTAGCAGCCACATCGTTCCGGATATTGAAGAGATTTGTGACCGGGTGGTTTTTCTTAAAGAAGGAAAGCTCGTTTATAATGGATCCGTTGGTCACTTGATCAATGATTCCAAATCCTTTGAATACATCATTACGGCCAGAATGCTGGGTGATTTTAAGCCAGAAGTACCGGTCAAGTTCGTTCAGAGTCTTCCGGATAACGTCCAGAAGTTTATCATCGAGCCTACCTTTAAAGATCGACTTTTGCTCAGCTTGATTAACTCCAATATGAATATTATGGCAGTCGAAATGCGCAAGCCAAGCTTGGAAGAAATTTTCTATCTAACGCAGGATCGCAAATGACATTTGATAAAGTTTCCATCGTTGCCCACTATACCTTTAAAGAGATTCTTAAGAGTAAGATCCTCATTAACGTATTTTTCATCGGGGTTGCCCTGATGGTTATTACCTACGTGGCGACGGAATTTACTTATGGCGTTCCTGAAAGAGTCGCACTGGATTTCGGACTGGGCATGCTCTCTCTTTCATCCCTAGGGATCTCACTTTTCCTGGGGGTCACACTACTTTCAAAAGAGATTGATTCTCGGACAGTTTACATGGTCATCTCCAGGCCTGTTCCGAGGTATGCTTTCATCCTGGGAAAACTCATCGGACTACTTGGAATTCAGGCGCTGAATGTTTTTCTGCTGGGATCGATGACTCTTTTATCGGTAAAGTTTCTGGGAGGTAAGATTGATTCACTCATCTTATGGACCATTCTCTTCACCTTTCTAGAGTCGTTGTTACTTTTATTTGTTGTGGTTTTCACGTCCTTGATGGCTAATAATATTCTTTCAGTTTTGCTTTCGTCAGTGGTGCTGGTGCTAGGCCATGCAGTCAAAGAAACCCAGAACATTACCTTCGTTCAGCAGCGGGAAGTTCTGCAATATATTCTGAAGATTTATCACTTTATCCTGCCGGGCTTTTACAAACTAAACCTTAAGGATTTTGTGCTCTATAAAGTCTCCTTACCTTTTGATTATCTTTTAAGTTCTCTGATCTATGGCCTGGCGTACTCCGGCTTTCTTCTTATCCTGATCATCTTGATCTTTAATAAAAAGAATATCGATTGATGGAAACACTTTTTCAGGTTTACGCTTTTATTTTTGGATGTATGATTGGTAGTTTTTTGAACGTGGTGATCATTCGACTGCCACAGAATAAAGGCTTGGTCCTGGATCGATCCGCATGCCCTAAATGTGGATCTCAGCTGAAGTGGTACCATAATATTCCAGTCTTAAGTTTTATGCTACTCAGAGGGAAGTGCGCCTTTTGCCAGACTCGGATCTCTTGGCGCTATCCTCTGATTGAGATGCTGACAGGATTAATCTCTTTCTGGCTTTTTCCCGACTATGTGATTGCCGAAACTTTGGGTGTGTATTTTTTCTTTTTCGCTTTGGCTTGTGCTTTCATTGCTCATTTTTTCATCGATCTTGATCATCAGCTTCTACTAGATTCGATCAACATATATCTTTTGGCATTGATTCTTCCTTACGTCCTCTATACCCATAACTGGACCTACTGGCTGATTGGCGGAGGTCTTGGTTTCGGTTCCACTTTGCTGGTAACCTGGCTTTTCTACAAGTTACGAGGTCAGATAGGCCTTGGTGGAGGAGACATTAAGCTGTATGGAATATTGGGGCTTTATCTGGGACCTATGGGAATTATTTTTACAATCTTCATGAGCTGCATGCTGGGAGCAGTGGTTGGACTTATTCTGATTGGCTTGGGAAAAATTACAAAAGAAAAGCCGATGGCCTTTGGTCCGGCCATTCTGTTGGTCGCTGCTTTTCAGATATTTTTTCCCGGACTAGCTCAAGCTGTTCAGGGTTATTTCTTTTTCTGAGGTGGGGGCACTTCCTCTCCGTAGGGGCAGTGATTCTTCACTGATGTTGTGAAGCACTAAATCCTTGATTCTCCATCTTCGGTCTGTCTATAATTAACTGAGATTTTGTTTATCAAGCAAAGGCAAGGACGACTTTGGCAGCATCCCTCAAAGAACAGCTAGAAGAGCTCTTAGGAAAATTAAATCCTGGAACAGTCTTTGGTATCGATATTGGTGCCCATTCTATTAAAGTTTGCGAAATCAGCGGAACTCCCGGAAAGTTAAAGGTCGAACGCTTCGGTGCTTTTGTATTATCTGAAGCTGCTATCATTGAAGATGAAATTCAAAAACCTTCAGAAATTGTTGATGGACTGAAAGAGGCATTGAGCAGATCAGGCATCAAATCCAAAGTTGCCTGTGTTGGTTTGTATGGCCCAAATACCATGACGAAACGTCTTAATGTCCCGGAAGGAACAAAAGAAGAAATTGAAGACCATATCATGTGGGAAGCCGAGCAATATATCACTTTCGGAGCTGATGAGTCGCAGATTTCATTCCATATTATCGGCGATAATGAAGGAGGCGGTAAAGATGCCATCGTAGCTGCCGCCCGTAACGACATTATTGAATCATTCACTGAGATTCTCACTGAAGCAAAGCTTAGTACAAAGATCGTTGATCTCAACGTTTTTGCAATCTCAAATGTTTTCGAAGAAATTTACGCCGATGATCTAGATGAATATTCTAACGGTACTCTTCTTATCGACTTCGGCGCGCAGAGTACAAAAGTCATCGTATACAAGCGTGGTGGACCAATCTTCACTAAAGAGCTTCCGATCGGTGGAGGTCTGATTACTGAGGAAATTCAGCGTCAGATGGGTGTGAGCTACGAAGAAGCAGAAGACCTGAAGATCAATACAGATGATAAAGGTAACTTACCTGAGGAAATTCTCAATATTATTAATTCAAAGCTTGATCAGCATATTGCAGAGGTCCGCAAGAATATCAACTTCTATGTAACTCAAGGATCGGCTGAAAAGGTTAACTACTGTTTTGTGACTGGTGGTTCATCACTCCTTCCTGGTTTGCTGGAAAAATTATCGGCATCCACGGGTTTGGAAGTGAAACGCATGGAGATTTTCCCGGCCATCAAAGTTGATGAGAAGAAAGCTGAACAAGGACTGGAGCAACTTGCGGCAGTAGCAACTACCGTCATCGGTCTGGCGATGAGGAAGGTTACTTAATTATGATTAAGATTAACCTTTCGGCTGCACCCAAACAGACCGATCTCTCCAATGTCGGTGGTTTTGATTTTACCAAGCTCAAAATAAAGGCTGTGGGGCTGGCGATCCTTATTATTTATGTTCCTGATTTCTTTCTGGTTCCCATGTGGGAGGAAAATATGAACACCAAGCAGGCCGAACTCCAAACTCTGCAAGGTGAATTGAACTCTCTTAAACGAAAAGTGTCTCAGTCAGCAACTTATGAAAAACAAATTCGTGAGCTGAAGGCTCAGGAAGAAAATTTAGTTAAAAAACTGACAGCTGTTAAAGAAGCTATATCTCTCAAGCGTAATCCTTCAAATCTTTTACTCTATATTTCAAAAAACATGCCTGCTGAATTGTGGATTAAAGAACTAAGTATTGATCGACAAACGATGCTGATTAAAGGCGAAGCCTTAAGCTACAGCAGCGTCGGAAACTTTGTCGCTAATCTTAAATCCTCAGTCTTCATTAAGGACGCAAACATCAAGAGTACGAATAGTATTGTTCGCGAAAGCGACAAAAAGCGTTTGGAAGTTTTTGAGGTCCAATTCGAAATTGCGAGATTTGAATAATGAAAGATCTTGGAAATAAAGTCATAGCCAATCTTCATGTTTTTATCATCCTTTACGGGTTATATAGCACTTTTCTTTTATGGGATGATCATAATACGCGGTTCACGGAACTGGAGCAGCAGTTTCCAGGGGTTCAGCAGGAACTGGAATCGAATAAAGTTAAAGTAAAAGAAATTCAAGAGTTCGTTAAACGTACTGAGGAATCTAAGGTGCGAGTAGAAGAGGTTGCAAAAAACATTGAAGCTGCTCAAAAACAATTACCGGCCGACATTAATGATAACCAGATTCTGACTTTCTTCACCGAAGAGATCAATACTTTGAATATCAAAGATCCTTCCATCATTCCTGGAGCGGAAACTCCTAATACTTATTTTATTTCCAAAGATTATGCAGTTAAGGCCAAGGGGACATTTTTACAATTCCTGGTGTTTTTTGAAAGAATTGGTAATGCGACTCGAATTTATAACATAAAAAATTTGAAGCTCGTCTCTACAAGCGATTCTAATCGCGGACGATTTCAAATGATCACTGCAGATGCCGTTATTGAAGCCTTCCGCTATAATCCAGAGTTCAAGGTTGATCGTGGATTTGATAAAATCATCCAGCCCGGGGCAGGTACACCATGAATAGATGGCTTGGTTTAGCTATTTTTGTGATGACCACAGGGGCACATGCCGCCCCTATCAAAGATCCGTTGACTGATTTTTTTAAAGATAAGACAAAAATTGATAAGCCCTTTGAATTGAGAGACCCTTTTAAGCAACCTGTTTCAAAAGCAGAAGAAAAGAAATCTGAGAAGTCCGGCTATTATGTTAATGAAAAAGGGCTTTATAGCAACATATCAGAACAAACGATTAAGAACGTTCAGGATATTAAAGTGCTAGGGGTGCTGATCGGACGTGAAAGACGGGTGATGGTAGCTGGCCCCAAGCAGGGAAGTATCATTGTACTAAAGGAAGGATCGAAAATAGGGGAAGAGGGTGCTGAACTAAAAGCTGTTCTTCCAGGTGGGATCATATTAGTTGAGAAGATCGTTAATGTATATGGACAGGAAGAATATTTAGAAACAGTTATACCCATTTCCAAATAATCTCTTTACAATTGAGTTATCGGCTCATCTTAAGGAAGAGAAAGCATGAAGAAAGGATTTTTTCTATTGGCCCTGATTATTTCATCCGGGTTATCGGCGCAGGAAATTAAAAACGTCAATTTCGTCCAAGAAGGTGAGATCAGTAAACTGATTATTGAAGCTGACAAAGACGTTTTTGCTGAACGATTTCATGTCACTGAAGACAAGCAGATCATCCTGGATCTGAAAAATGTCAAAGTTTCACCAAAGCTCCTTCGGGGCATTGATACGTCAGAATTTCCTGGCAGTGCTGTTTATATTTCGGGTTATAAGAAACCTGGAACAACCAATGATATTCGATTTGCTATTCAACTAAGAGATAACGTTCGGTCTATCCTGGAATCGAAAGGCACCTCAGTCATTCTCAATATTGAAAACCGATTTGGGGTATTTTCTCAAGCAAAACTTAGAAGCACGAAGTCCAGTTCAGTTGCGACTGAAGAAGTTGAAGATTCGGTCGGAATCAATATCCCCAAATCAAACAGTGTTGAAGATATTCTCGCAAATTTGACGATGTCAGGACCAAAGAAATACATCGGAAAAAGAATTTCCATTAACGTAAAAGAAATTCCTGTCGCTGACCTGTTGAACATGATCGCTGACACTTCAGGTTTCAACATTATCATTGATCAGGAAATTTCAAAACTCTCTCCATTGTCTCTTACTTTAACCAATGTTCCATGGGATCAGGCCCTTGATACCATCATGAATCTTTCGAAGCTAGTGGCAGAGAAGAATGCCAATATTCTGATCATGAAGACCCTGACTCAGGCTTCAAAGGAAAAAGAAGAACAATTGAAGTCAGCTCAATTGAAAGAAGGTCTTGAGCCGTTAGTGACACGAGTTTTTCTAATCAACTATGCTACACTTGGAGATATCTCAAAAATTATTAAAGATTATCTCACACCGAATCGCTCGACCATGCAAGCTGATGAACGGACTAACAGTTTGATCGTAAAAGATACGGTTGAATCTATTGAACGTGTGAAAAAGATCATTGAAACTTTGGACACACAGACTCCTCAAATCCTTATTGAAGCAAAAATTGTTGAGGCGACTGAAGCGTACACAAAAAGTTTAGGTCTTCAACGTGGTGTGCGTTTTGGATATGATCCGATCCAAAACACCAGTGCCGTTCCAAACGCTGGGCCCGGTTTCTCTTTCTCAAGTATTGGTAGTCCATCTACGATGGGAATGACAGTCGCGGTTTATAAGCGACTCTTGAATCTGGATTTTAACCTTCAACTTCTTGAGACAGAATCAAAAGGTCGCGTAATCTCCACCCCAAGAATTGTTACTCAAAACAAAAAAGTTGCGACAATCACCAGTTCACAACAAACGAGTTTCCGGGTGCAGCAGCCAGCTACTGGTAACCAGCCGGCCCTTGCGACATTCCAGAACATATCAGCTGATCTAACCCTCAACGTTACACCACAGGTGACTAATGATGGTGCGATTTCCATGCAGATCAACCTGACGAAATCTTCTTTCGGTACCCGTCCCACAGACGAGGCTCCACCAAACATGAACCGCCGTAACGTAACAACCAACGTGCTGGTAGATAACGGCTCAACTATCGTGATCGGCGGTCTCTACCAAACTGACAGCCTGGAATCCCATTCTGGTATACCGTTTCTTAAAGATCTACCTTTAGTGGGCTGGCTTTTTAGGTCTCCGTTAAATACCTCGACAAGTAAAAACGAGTTGGTAATTTTTTTAACGCCGAGAATTCTCAACCAGGATGAAGCCGGTTTCTCAGACAGGGCCGCGAAAACACAAGCAACCTCCACGGAGCTTTAGGAAGGTTGATTGATGGTTGGTAAAAAAAACCAGTCAGCAGTACTGGCAAAATATTTCAGCATGTACAAGAAAAACCCCCGATCAAAGGTCTTTGCACCTTTGGCGGAGGCGTTTCGTAAACTTGGCATGTATGATGATGCCTTTAAAATATTAAAAGATGGTATTCGCCATCACCCTAATTACACTCTTGGATATATTGTTCTCGCCCATTGTTATTTTGATCAGAGCAAATTTGAATTAACTTACAATACTCTGAGACCTATCGTCGCTCAGAACGCAGATAACATCTCCCTCCAGAAGATATTTGCACAGGCCTGTATGAATCTGGGGTATTTAGAAGAAGCGTTGGATACCTATAAGTACCTTCTTTTTATGAACCCGCGGGATAAATTCTTCGGCGAGCAGGTTAAGAAGCTTGAAGACGATCTTTTAGTCGGCCACAAGAAACTCACTTTGGATCAGCTGATCAAAGCTCCGGATATCGAGAAGTTACCGGCACCGGAAACTGTCGATGATGATTGGGTTCAAGTCGATTTCAATCAACCGGCGCAGCCAATTCAGGCGCCACTACAAAAATTAGAATCTCTTCCGGATGATAATGAATGGGTCATGAAAAAGCCTGGCATGGAAGAACTCAAACCTGAGCAACATCCGATTCTTAAGGAAGAAAAAATCACAGTCCGTAGTCTGGAAGATGACTTTTATGCTGATGAATTCGAAGAATATGGCGATATTGATGATACTGAACAACCTTCTCTGGTTTCAGATTCACCAATTGTTTCACATACACTGATTGATCTCTACTGTGCCCAACAGTATTTTGACAAAGCAATAGAGCTGCTTGAAAAAATACTTGAACTCAATCCCAAAGACCAGGCTTCCCTTAAGAAGCTGGAGCATGTAAAGACACTTAAAATGAATGCTTCAGGAAACATTGCTGAAGTAAAAGTAGATACCGAGCAATCTGGACATGAAGAGTTAATTTCAATAATTGAAAATCAGGTAAAAGCGAAGTCACCTCAAGAGATTAAGCTTCAAGTTACTTTCGATCACTTCCTCAATGCTCTAAAAGAAAGAGCTCAACACTACCGGTAGATAAAATGAAAAAAATTTTGATCCTTAATGGCCCCAACTTGAACATGCTGGGCCAGCGTGAGCCTGAGGTTTATGGAAAAGACTCATTAGATGATTTGCAAAGATACACCGATGCAAAACTTAAAGATCAGGCGAGCTGCGAATGGTTTCAATCCAACATCGAAGGAGAAATAGTCACTCGTATACAGCAAGCCCACTCTGAGGATTATGACGCTCTCATCATCAATCCTGGCGGATATGCTCATACCAGTGTGGCGATTCATGACGCTCTGAAAATCCTGAAAATTCCAGTAATTGAAGTGCATTTAAGCCAGGTTTATAAGCGCGAGGAGTTCCGTCATACATTATTGACGGCAAAAGCCGCTTCCGCCATAATGAGCGGGCTTGGAAAACAGAGTTATTATATCGCGATTTTATCGCAGCTCCAGTAAAGGAACATTTCATGTACCAAACCACAGATTTCAGAAAAGGCTTAAAGATCGAGATTGAAGGCAAACCTTGGATCATTGTTGATTTCCAACACGTGAATCCAGGTAAAGGTTCGGCTTTCGTCAGAACACGTATCAGAAACCTTGAAACAAACCAGACTATCGAAAGAACTTTCAAAGCTGGTGTGGAAACTGTGGCAAGCCGGACATGGAAGAAAAAGAAATGGAGTATAACTATGCCGATCAGGATGGTTACAATTTCATGGATCAGACAACCTTCGAAATGGTTCACCTTAACCATGACCAAGTTGGTGATAATAAGTATTACCTTCAGGAAAATATTAAAGTTTATATTCTTTATTATAATGGTCGTCCGATCTCGATTGAACTCCCAAATTTCATCAATCTCAAAGTTGTTCAGACTGATCCTGGCTTGAAAGGTGATACGGCTTCAGGTGGCTCTAAAAAAGCTGTTATGGAGACAGGTCTTCAGATTAACGTTCCGCTGTTCATCAAAGAAGGCGAAATCTTAAAAATCGATACTCGTACCGGTGAATATATCGGCCGCGAGAAGGCATAATCATGAACTTGGATTCACTCAAGCAAATCGTTAAAGTTGCAAAAGAAGAAGGCGTTGCTGAACTTAAAGTTGAATCAAAAGACTTTAAGGTAGAGGTGCGCTTCTCAACTGGTGCTACTGCTCCTATCCATCATGTACAACATGTTGCTCACGTTGCTCAAACCACTCCGGTAGCAGCAACAATCTCTGCTCCTGGAGCAGCAAAGCCAGTTAGTGCGGATGCGGGTTTACATTTGATTAAGTCTCCATTCGTTGGCACTTTCTACGCAGCCCCTGGTCCAGGTAAAGCTGTTTATGTAAAAGTAGGCGATAAGGTAAAAGCAGGACAGGCCTTGTGTGTGCTGGAAGCTATGAAAATCATGAATGAAATTGACGCAGATGTTGCCGGCGAAGTCATTGAGATTTGCGTAGAAAATGAAAGCCTAGTTGAGTTCGGCCAGCCTCTTTTTAAAATTAAACCTAACTAATGAAACCAACTGCAAAGAAATTCAAAAAAGTCCTCATCGCTAACCGAGGTGAGATCGCCATTCGGGTCATTCGCAGCTGCAAAGAGCTGGGAATTGAAACCGTGAGCGTTCATTCGACTGCGGATGAAGATTCTTTGCACGTAAAAATGGCCGATGAGTCAGTTTGCATTGGCCCTCCTAAATCCAGTCTTTCTTATCTGAACATTCCTCAAATATTGTCTGCCGCAGATATTACTGGAGCAGATGCTATCCATCCTGGTTATGGTTTTCTATCTGAAAATGATGAATTTGCAGAGATGTGCCAGAAGTGGGGAATTACTTTTATTGGTCCGAGTGTGAAATGTATTCAGGCCATGGGTGATAAGATTGAATCTAAGATCACTGCTAAAAAAGCAAAAGTTCCAACTCTGGAACCAATATATGTCAAAGATTCCCCGGAAGCTGAAATTCAGAAATCCGTAGAAAAAATGGGCTTTCCTGTTCTCATCAAAGCATCTGCTGGTGGTGGCGGACGAGGTATGAAGCGCATCGAAAACTTCGATGAACTCTGGCCTGCTCTCTCTCGACTTCAGGAAGAAGCAAAAGCTGCTTTTGGTGATGGAACACTTTTCATTGAAAAATATATTCAAAATCCTCGTCACATCGAAGTCCAGATTTTGGCTGACCAACATGGAAACGTCATCCATCTAGGTGAGCGAGATTGTACCATTCAGCGTCGCTTTCAGAAAATTCTGGAAGAAGCACCTTCTCCCGTTTTGACTCCGAAAGTTCGCGAAGAAATTTGTGAAGCGGCAGTTCGATTGGCCAAGTTCGTAGATTACGATTCTGTCGGAACTGTGGAGTTCCTGTACGATCAGGATACCCAGAAGTTTTATTTTATGGAAATGAATACGCGTATCCAGGTAGAACATCCGGTAACGGAAGGACGAACGGGTGTGGATCTCATCTCCGAGCAAATCCGTCACGCTCAAGGTGATAAACTTAGATTTAAACAGTCAGATATAATCTTTCGCAACCATGTCATCGAATTCCGTATTAATGCTGAAGATCCACGCACCGGTATGCCATCACCGGGCCATATCACGCATTATCATAGACCTGGCGGAATTGGCGTAAGAACAGACGACTATATTTATACAGGATATACTGTACCTCCATACTACGACTCTATGGTTTCTAAGATCATTGTTCAGGCCGATAACCGCGCTAATTGCATCACACGTGCTAAGCGCGTTTTGAATGAAACAGTGGTCAGTGGAATTCAAACCAACATCAATTTACATAAGCAAATTCTGGACGATCCGGACTTCGTGGAAAGTAAGTTTTCGACCAATTATTTATCCAAAAAACTCATTTAAAAGTATAATAAAATTAAGAGTTTAATGTGCCACAGGAAGGGGCATGGTGGATAGTATTTCTAAGATTCAACAACTGCTGGCGGAGTCCAGGTTTGTTGAAGCCCAAAAGACATGTGAATTAGAGTTTCTTCAAAAAAATTCAGAGCAACCTGAATTGCTGGAACTGTATTTTGAATCACTACTTGCCCAATCCAAGCCACTGCCACAAGAATTATTACTTACTTTGATTGAAAAAATATTTCATCAAGATCCAGACAAAGCTGAAAGATGGTTAACGGAATTTAGAAGTTCTCATCATAATCTCCGCATAATCCAGATTAAAATCACCGTAGCCGAGAAAAAAGGGCGCACAGATAATCTCTATCGTCTCATATCAGATTATCAGGTTCTTCGTTATGAAACTAAATCTCCGGTTATCTCTGAAAACGTCATTGAACTGTCCAATAAGTATTATAAAAATGATTTTCATCTTCAACTTCAACGACTGGCGCTAGATCTTTTACGGATGGACCTCGCCCATGCGGAGAGTGACTTGAAAGGGTTAATCCTTTCATGTTTTGAAAGATCCTCTTCAAGAGGAACAAAAGAAAAACTGGATGCTCTGTTAGAAGTTTTAAAAACTCCCGAAAGCCTGTTCCATCTTGAGGTTTATAAAACCTTCTGCCACTTTCTGGCACATGGATTGACTGAGAAAAAAGATTACAAAAAACTCATCGAACTGGTTATTTACTTCGATGACTTCAGGTTACAGGTTCTGCTGCTTGATTATTTGTGGCGCCAGGAACTAAAGGATGCTGCTGAAGAATATGCCCAAATTGTTCGTAAAAATAAAGAATACTCGTATGTTTACTTTGATAAATTTTTCCCTCATTTAAAATCTTTCTTCTTCAAAAAACAGGAAAAAATAATCCCGGTGCGAGGATCTATAATTACAGCAGAAGATTTGAAAATAACAAAATTCTCACACGCTACACCAGAAGCTCAGGAGCCTGCCGCTATTTCGGAAGAGGAGGTGTTGCTTGCACACGTTCTTAGACATCAAACATTCACAACCAACGAACTTCTGGATATTGCCGTGAGTTTTCTTCAGTCAGAATTTTTTCACGCAGGACTAAAAGCTGCAGAGCTTGCATCTCTCGCAGCCGTTAATCGAGAGGAAAATCTCAAGAGCTCTTACCTGAAGGTTTTCTGCCTGTTAAAATTAGGTGACTATCGTGCAGCACTGGATTGTTCTCTAGAGGCTTTAAAAAATGCAACAACAGAAAATGATGTCTTGTCTTTTCTTTATGCTCAAGCCGAAGCTCATACGCATCTGAAAGATTTTAAAGCTGCAAAAATTATCTTAAAAAAAATCGTCTCTATTGATTCAGGTTACCGCCTGGCCAGAGAAAGGTTGGATAAGCTGAATGCGATTTAAAAGCATCCTCGGCGCATTCATTTTCTTGTGGCTGGCTTCTTTTGTGGCGATGGTCATCTTTGTCCAAACAAAAACATTTGGTCGAATAGCCTCTAAGGTGATCTCAGATATTTCCCATCGCCGTGCAGATGCAAAAATAACTGTGAAAAGTCTCGCCATCAGTCTGCTTCCACCGGGGATTGAGTTTAATCAGGTTAAGATACATAAAAATCTAGCACCAGATAAAAAGATATTTACGGAATTTGGCAAACTAGGATTTTACGTAGGTTTAATTGAACTTGAAGAAAAAAAGCTCACGTTAGGTGAGATCAGAATCTCCGATTCAGTAATCGATTATACTGCGCCCGAAGATAATGAGCCGACGCCGGAAAAGATAGATAAAAAAATAATTAATCAGATTTTTGATTTCAGTAACAAAATGCCGTTAAGGGTAGACACTTTACTATTAGAAAATACCCGTTTGTTCTTCAATCACGACTTGATTGAAGCGAAGCGCTTAAAGTTATTCAAGCGGGGAGATAACTTCATTGCAAGATTCCATCTGGCAAATCTAAAGCCATTAAAAGATAGTGCCCTACGCATCGATGAGATATGGGGAGATGCTCAGGTAGGCCGAGAAGATATCAATATATATCGTCTTAAGGTTCAACATGATGTGCATTCCCTGCTAGTGAAAGGAAAGCTTAAAAATTATCATCTTCTCAAGGGAGCCGAAATAAATTTAACAGGTGAATCTCATCTATTTCTTCAAAATCTGAAGAATCATTTGAGTTTACCGGAGATGATAAAATTCGAATCAGGATTTGCTCATGTTAGCTTTAAGGGGCAAATAAAAGATAAAAAGATAAATGGTTCGATTGAAGCTGCCATATCAGAGATGGATTCTAATCTATTCAAGGCAGAGCAATTAATTACGCAGTTATCATTCAATGAGAAAAACATAACCCTAGAAAAATTTCTTTTTCAGAACAAAACTGAGAAGTTGACACTTCTGGAGCCCAAAAAGATTTTTGATTTCAATAATAAGCAATATCTCAGACAGCCTTTAACTGTAAGGGCAGAGAATCTTGAATTGAATAATGTTCTAGGAGTTCTTCCATCTTTAAAAGTTCTTAAAGGTAAGTTGAATGGTGAGCTTACTTTTTCGATGTTCGGAAAAGATATGGAATTTAAGCCCAAGGACGGATTCGTTGTAAATAATCTGGGCCTTGTTGTAGGGGATGATAAACCTTTTACGATCCTGATGATAAAGAGAGCAAAGCTTACATCAGCTAATTTCAAAGTTATTGATAGTGAGTTCCAAATGGACTCCTTGATTGAACTTAATCATTCTCTGCTGGACGTGCACGGTAAAGTCAATTCAAAGCGAGTCAGTTTTAATGTGAACGATGCAGTTGTTGATCTTGAAGACTTTGGGAATATTTCTCAACTCGACATTAAAGGAAAAGGTGTTCTGGATATTAATGTGGCAGGTGATATTGATGATGTGGTGATTAATCTCAAAGGAAAAACCAAAGGTTTTGAGGTTCTTGGATATCGATTAGGCCAATCTGATAAAGATTTAAGTATTGCCCTCAAAGACTCGGAAGTCATTATCAATAAATTTGAGTCACTTTACCGAACCACCCCCATTTCGGGGACAGGTGCCATTAACTGGGAAGCTAATGACATCGCTTTGGGAATCAATTCACCCAAGGCGAGTTTAAGTGACCTTAAAGAGATCCTTTATCCAATTTTTTCAAAACTTAACTTTTTACCTAATGATCTTGATTTGGTGGCTAAAGTAGATGCCGACATTAATGGAAAAACTTCGCTGGATGGGCTGAAAGTAAAAGCGGAAACTCAATTTACTGATCTGACTGCATTCGGTGAAACTTTCAAGAGTGGCGAATTGAATATCAGTCTTTCAAACCAATTGCTAAGGCTGCGCGATTTTGTTGCCAATAAAGGCAAAGGACAAATCCGGGGAGATTTTGCTTATTCTTTAAAATCTGAACAAATGAAGATTAATTACGAGTGGGATGAGCTTGCACTTGCAAGCTTTGCAGCCGTCAAAAAAGCCAAGTTAAATCTCAATGGTGTTTTATCTGGTTTTATATTTGGAGAAGGAACCACTTCCGATTATAACCTCCAAGTACAAGCGAAGATGGATGAAACAAAATCTCAAGACTATAATTTTGAAGATAGCTTAGTCAAAATGAACCTTTCGCCTTCTTCCATCCGTGGTGATTTAAATCTACTTGGTCAGATGATTACATCTACATTTGACTACGCTCCCAAGCAGGACCGCAAGTCGAGGATAAATCTCAAATTGAATACACCCTCAATTAAACCCTTTTTAGTTGCACTTCTAGGGCAGCAACTCGAAACAAAAGAGTTCTCCGGAAGTCTTGGCTTTACACTTGATACAACATTCAGAGGGACCTTCCAAGAAGTTGACCTCAAGGCGACATTACAGAATCTGAGTTTTCGCCATGAGAATTTTAATCTTAATTATTCATCTACTCAGCCCCAGTTTGTAATTGATGAGAATCAGGTTAAAAAATGGAGCCTTTCAATCCAGGAATCTGATGTCTTCATCGCAACCAAAGGACGTGGAGAATTTGGGCGGGATGTATCACTCTACCATGAATTTCATCTCAACTCCCGCATCTTTGAAATTCTACTGGCACCAGTCTTGTCAGCGGAAGGCTTTGTAAGAAATTCACTGCGTATAGATGGGGATAATAACAAATATCATTTAAATATTTCTTCAAAAGCCAGCGATTTGGACCTTACAGTTTCCTCAGTTCCATTTCCGCTTAATGATATCAATTACTCGGTGGATTTTTCGAATCGTCGATTAGTGATACATGATCTACGTTCAACTCTTGAGAATGGATCAGTTCGTCTCCACGGAGATATCTTTTTTGATGGTGATAATCCAGATATCAATCTTAAATATGTTCTGGATAAAGCAGAAATTCCTATCCTTGGGAAGTCACTTTTAAACCTCTCCGGTGAAGGGATCATGCTCGGCAATGAGCCTCCCTACACAATAGGAGGTGAGATTATTGTTAACAAGGCAAACATCGTTAATGAATTGAACGAATTTAATTCTAAGTCAAATGCCTTATCTCAGGTGCGTTTTCTTCCTCAAAATCAGGAATCACAGGTTGGAAAATTCCTGATTCTGAACTTGAATGTGAAGGCAGAAAATCCTGTCCGAATTACAAATTCACTCATGGATGTGAGTCTTAAGGGTGAGTTAATGCTCTTGGGTAGTCCAACCAGACCTAGAGCCGAAGGCAGATTATTCGCTCCGAATAACTCATCACGTATCTTTTTTAAGAATAATGAGTATTCCATAACGAATGCCGATCTTAACTTTACCCCTAAGAAAGAAATCTCGAATCCTGATTTCGATATTCAGGCCTTAACCTTAATTTCATCATATAAAGTTCAGATCAAGGCTTATGGGGATCTCGAGCGTTTTAACTTCGATCTCACTTCAGATCCATCTCTGACCAGGAATTCCATTCTTTCCTTGATTGCCTTCGGTTACACAGACGAGATCCAGAGCTCCCTCACTCAGGGTGAACAACAGAATCTCACGCAAGTTGGTGTTGGATCCTTTGTCTTTGACCGTTTTAAGATTAGCGACATCTTGAACAAGCAATTTGGTTTGCAGGTGAATCTAGGAACGGTATTTGAACAGTCTCAGACAGACAGCTTGTTATCGGGCCGAACGACTCAAGACGGTCAAGGAACTTTGGGAATTGGCAGAACTCGATCTGCCACAAAAATTGAATTAAAAAAGCGTCTTGATGAAGCCCTCAGTTTGTCAGTCTCCAGTACCATGGGAGGAAGTATAGGTCAGCGACAAAGCATGAACCTAAACTACTCGATCAATAAAAAAGTTCAACTTGAAGGAGTTTACGAACTAAGAACAAACGAAGAAGGTTTGGAGGATGTCATCGATAATTCCATCGGTGGAGACTTGAAGTTTAGATGGACCTTCAAATGAAGTATTACATCTTTCTTTTTCTCATCATTCTTCCTCTCCAATTGTTGGCAGCAACCACCTTTCATCTGACTGAAGTTGAGATTTCCTGTGAGCAGTCTGATCTCTGCGCTCCAAAAAAAGCAAGATTAAGTAACCTTACTGGCGAGTATCGCAGTTTAGTTCACCTTAAAGAGACTTTAAGAATCATGGCCTCAGATGGTGGCTATGAATCGTTCTCATATGAAGTTTTTAAAAAAGCATCTGATTATAAATTAAAAATTGCAATTTATCTGAAGCCGACGATCAAAGAAATTAATATTGGATTTACCGATAGAAATCTTGAAATGGATCCTTCTCAGCTTTTAAGTTTACGTGAAGGTGAGTTTTTCGAAATCCAAAAGTTGAAATCAGATCTGGCAGGGCTGCACAAACGACTGGAGACCATGGGATATCCTCTCAATACCCATCAGCTCAAGGTAGAGCAAAAGAAAGATGATGTTTTCGTTAATTTAATCATTACTCTTGGTAGACCTCGGGTTTTTAAAAGAATCAAAACTAATGCATCCTCGTCTTTCGTCAATGAGTTTTTGGTTAAGAAATTCTATAATTTCTACAACAAACCATTTGAGTTTACAAAATTCAAATTATACTTGGATGAAGCTCAGAAAGAACTCTTTAGTTATGGATACTATCTCATCAATCTGGACTTCGTACCTATCATTAAGGGAAGCCGGGTGATCATGGATGTAAAAGTCAGCCATGATAAATTGTTCGCTTTCGATTTTAAGAATCTCAAGGAAGAGCATCGGGAAGTTATTCATAATCTATTAAAGGATTTGTTCAGGAAGTATAAAAGACCGCTTTCAGAATCAGTTATTAAAGCAGCTTTAGAAGAACATTATCGTCTTAAAGCTCTTCTGAATGCATCGGTAAAGATCGAAACAACGAAGTATCGGAATCGTTACATGGAGTCGGTGACGTTATATCGTATCTATCTGCATGAGAACGGAAAAACACGATTAGATACGCTTTCATTTATCGGTAATTCATTCTTTAGCCGCTCTGATATTAATGATATGTATCAGAAAGAAGCTTTTGAACTCGCAAATATGAACTTCTACGATGAAGAATATCTAAATTATTTTGTAGGATTTCTGAAGTCCAAGTATATAGAACATGGTTTTGTTCAAGCCAAGATTTTTGGGCCTAATAAAACTTTTGATGCTACCAAGCTTAATGCTTCCGTGGAGTACCTTATTCAGGAAGGTCAACGTGCAATTGTTCGATCAGTTGTTTTTGAAGGCTTACCTTCAGAGCTGGAAGAAAAGGTCCTATCCAAAATAACCAATAACACAGGCGATGCCTTCAATCCGATTGCTATGACCGAAGACCTTAAAGTCGTCACAAGCTTTATACAGGAGAAAGGCTACTATTTCGGAGAAATCACTAACGCCAACGAGGATACTTTAGTTACTTATTCCAAAACAGGTGCTGACGTTGATATCCGCTATATAATCAATACTGGTCCCATGGTGAGATTGAATCGAATTATTTATTTGGGTAACTACAAAACTCGAAAGAAAGTTTTTGAAAAGAAAATTCAGCTCGATAGAAATGACATTATTACACCCAAACGTACCAGAGAGTATGAGGCGAGTCTTTCTGCAACTGGACTTTTCAACTCAGTCTCAATTCAACCTTTAAGGCATAGTTCGAAAACTAATGCTTCCACTGATCTTATCGTCAAAGTGGTTGAGCGCGAATACGGACTTGTGGAAGTCGCTCCAGGCTTTCGAACAGACTTGGGTTTAAAGTTAACGGCGACTGCTTCTTATGTAAATATTGGCGGTATGAACCGGGCAGTTACTCTGAGAAGTCAGATTAATCAACGCCTCAATCACCAGATGTTTGATCAGCGACGCCGTAAAGATCGCCGCCAGTTACTTGAGCACAATAGCTCTCTGACTTACACTCAAGGTGATATCTTCAATACGATGGTCGATTTCTCAACGGCTTTTGCTTATCAGTTTAAGCGTTTTTACTCTTTTGATGCTGAAATCCTTCGATGGAGTAATACCTTCTCTCGCGACATCACCAGGAGATTATCCACTTCTGCACGTTATCAGCTGGAAAAGATCACTCAAAGTGATGCAACTGAAAAAAGGGACAATGGCAACTTTCAGATAGGTGCGATCACGCCAAGTGTGACTTACGATTTGAGAAACAGTCAGGTGAACCCAGTAAAAGGAGCCTTTTTTAATCTTTCGTGCGAATTTGCCAATCCATTTTTTGGTTCACAACAGCAACAAGATCTGACTATCAACTACTATAAACTTGTTTCGCGAAATCGTTTTTACATCCCACATAAGTATGGAACAGTCGCCGTTTCCATGGTGGCTGGACTGCAGGAAAACCTCGCCCGAGAAACGACTGAGGTAGATGGAGTAACTCAAACAGAGGGTTATATTCCTAACATCAAAGTCTTTCGTCTAACTGGTATGGATATCGTACGAGGCTTCAGTGATGAAGAAATTAATAAGATACCCGGTCCGGACGATGGTTCCGGGAGTAATGATATTTCCCGCATCCGAGTCTCGGACAAGGCTTACTTAATGAACTTCAAGTTAGAGCCGCGTTATTTCATCAACGATGCCCTAATGATAGGAGCTTTTTATGATGCTGGGCGCGTTTTTGTTGACACTCCTGATCTGGGAGAACTGCGTGACTCTGTTGGCTTAACATTCAAGATACTTACCCCTGTAGGAACTCTGGATTTTGACTATGGTATAAAACTTGACCGTAAATCTGTAGGTGAGGGAAGTAGTCGTCGTCTCGAGGATCCAGGTCGATTCCACGTCTCAATTGGATTCTTTTAGCGCTTGAGAAAAAGTCTCTCTAGTGTTAAATTGTAGCTCCTTTAGACGCCCCATGTGTCAACTTGGTGATTTTTAAATACCCCGATTTTTAAAAGTCCCTGATGAAATCGCGCTGGCCCTTAGCAAGCCGGCTTAGTGACTTCTCTTGACGTACGGCCCAGCGTTATCTATAAGGTACAAAATTTTTATTAATGGAAGGTTGATTATGATCAAGCAGAGTTCGTATACGATCACTAAAGCCGAGATGGCGAATAAGAAGTGGTTCGTGGTAGACGCAACAGATATGGTTGTTGGTCGTCTAGCATCTGAAGTAGCAAAGATTCTTAAGGGCAAGCACAAGCCTCAGTACACAACTCACAACGACGCTGGGGACTACGTTATCGTAGTTAACGCTGAGAAAGTGAAATTCACTGGTAACAAATGGAATGCCAAGATTTATAACTGGCACACCAATCACATCGGTGGAATTAAGGCCCGTACAGCTAAAGAACAACTTGCAAAGCACCCAGAGCTAATCGTTGAAGAAGCGGTTAAAGGTATGCTTGGTAAGAATACTCTTGGCCGTAAGCAGTTCACAAAGCTTAAAGTTGTTGTTGGTCCTACTCATGGCCACGATGCTCAGAAGCCTGAACCTCTAACTTTCAAATTTTAATTTAAAGGATCAGCGATATGTCTAAAGCTAAATCTTATGATGTTCACACAATCGGTCGCCGTAAAACTTCAGTTGCACGAATTTATGTAACTAAGGGTAACGGTAAAATCACAATTAACGACCGTGATGTTGCTAACTATTTCCCGAAAGCTACTTCTCGTTACATCGTGTATCAGCCACTTAATCTTTTGAAAGTGAATGAAAACTACGATTTCAAAATTAACGTAAAAGGCGGCGGTGTTACAGGTCAAGCTGGTGCTATTCGTCTTGGTATTGCTCGTGCAATGTTGAAGCTTGCTCCGAACAGCCGTGGCGAACTTAAACTTGCTGGCTTCCTTACTCGCGATGCTCGTAAGGTTGAACGTAAGAAACCAGGTAAATCTGGTGCTCGTAAATCGTACCAGTTCTCTAAACGTTAATTACTACTCAATAGTTTTGTTGGAAGAAAGGCTCCGGAAGGAGCCTTTTTTTTATCTGAATTGAGACGTTTTAGCTGTCTGGTCTAGATCTGCATCGTATTTGATGACTTGTAATTCGTGTTTGAGCTTCTCGTGAACACCATCATCTACCAATAACTCCTGAACCTTTTCCCGAAATTGCAGATCTTTTGCATAGGTAATTCGGGCAGACTCAATCCATTCCTCGCCGTCCTCAGTGATTTCATCATTCGTCACAAAGTACTCATGACGTAGAATGCCCTCGTAGGCCAGCTGCTGCGAGGTCGCTTGATGGATGCTGGCAGGCGCTCTTAAATGGCCAGATGGCTGCACAGAATCAGGGATCCACATTTTCCACGAAGCAATGATCAGAAACAAAGCGATGGTAAGGGACAGAATTTTCATGACTACTTTATCGGAATCTTCCACTCAGGCTTTAGTTAAAGGGCCGTATAACTATTGGAATTTTACGATAAGTGCTGAATATGGCATCTTATCCATATGGAAAAACGCGATGTTGATCATATTGAGATTCGCGGTGCCCGGGTTCACAACCTTAAAAACGTAGACCTCGACATCCCACTAAGAAAGCTTATTTGTTTTGCCGGTCCTTCCGGTTCGGGCAAAACCTCTCTGGCATTTCATACACTTCTGACTGAATCTAAGCGACGATTCGTAAACTCCTTTCCAAACTCAATGAAGTTTTTTACTGAGCGACCAGCAGCGGTAGACGTGGATCGTATTTTTCCGG
>JBEIEO010000015.1:0-22273 GCA_040382895.1 Halobacteriovoraceae bacterium | reverse complement strand
GCATGTTTATTGAAAGTACGAACCAGATTAATCATCAGAGCGACGTTCTTCTTGGAGATGAAATCACGGCTCTCGCCGGTAATGAGATTGCTTAATGAAAAAACAGCATCGATGATGGCAAATGCATTGGGCTTCATCTCAGGACGATTTCGTCTCAGATAATTTAACAGCGAGGTCCGCGGGAGTCTCCCCCCTCGACCAAGCTCAGATGCGTTGATGAAGATATTGAGGTTTTCTTCAAGACAATTGATGGATCCAGCGATGTCTTGCTCAAGGATAAGTGAGAACTCATCCATATCAAGTTCACAATCGGCCTGCAATCGATCCGATTCGAGGGGCTTTTTAACAACGTCTTTTTTAAATAGGTCCCCGCATCCGCTAAAAGAGAGAAGCATCAGAAGGAACAACAAACATCCATATTTGTGTTTCATTCTTTAATTTTCAGGGGAGTAATGAATCGGGTAAAGACCCGGCAGAAAGAACCGCTTAAAAAGTACTTACTTGCTTAAAAAAACACCTAATTCTGGGAAGTTATCTCGTAAGTAGGCTTTGACCTGGGCCTCTGGTTCAGACTCAATTCCAATGGCTAAAGACATATCGCTGCGCGTTAAGCGAGTTACTCTTGCAGCTGTGGTATCACCATCCACTTTTGAGCACTGAGATTGGTCTTGTGGAATATTATCCGGATTCTTTAAACAATCACAGTTAAAGGTATTAGTACTACCCTGCTCACCAATGGCTACCAGAATAGAGGCCACAGTCTTACGGGTGGCAGGAGCATTCTTATCAAAGCTCAGTAGAAATTTTACAAATTTCAAAATGGAGCTGAATTCTTTTTCATTTGGAACTTGCTCATACTTAACAAGGTACTGATAAATTTGTTTTTTCAATTTCTTCACAATGGACGGCATTTTTTCAAGAAAGCCATCCAGAGCTGGAGAATAGATGTCGTAAGCATCCATCACTTCAGCAGGATCCATCAGATTATTTTCGTTTCTTACGTCCCAACGAATGATGGTCGTTTCAATATGCATCATCCCCAGGAAGATCGACATAAGATCACCCTTGGTATAGTAAATTTCTTCCGCCTTATTAGAAGGATAGAAGTTACAAGTACGGGCCGCATTCACTGAAGTTTGAAGGAAAGCAGCATTTGTAAGGCTATTCGGGATTTTGCAAATAAGCCTCCGCGATACGGGATCTCTCACAGTCGCACCGAGGGCTTGGTAGAGTTTTGGAAACTGATCCGGATAATTGAAACAAACAGCTTGAAAGAAATGCTCTCTGAAACAAGCTGGCTCGATACGGTCAAACTCATCCTTAGTACATTTCTTTTGCTCAACCAGATCAAAGTAGTGGTTTTCAACTTTATCAGAGATTTCGATCGCCGTGAAAAGACTGATCGCAAACTCAGTCGCTTCATTGATATCGAAGACTTTATTTTCATCTGACTGATACTGGAAAAGTGATCCTAGTAGCGTGATCGTTTCAGCTGTCTTTACTTCTCTTTCTGGATAAATCAATTTCGCTTTATGGAAAACCTTACGGAACCTCATGATCAGATCAATCACGTGATCCTTGGTCAAATAAACGTATTCTTTACCCCAATGGGCCTGGTTACCTGTTGGCAAGACATCACACACGACTTTGCCGGCCAGGGTGTTGCTAGGACAACCATATTTAGTCATCACAAGTTTCAACAGATACTCATAAACCGATACTTCAAAAACAGACTCTGAATTTCTCTTCCAATTCCCGGAATAGGAGGCTGCTGCCTGAGTACCTTTCAGAAATCGATACTGCTTAAGGATACGGGAGAACTGATTAATGCGCGCAGTTTCTGTTGAGAATGTCGCTCGCAGGTTACTGAACTTATAACCTTCAGGGATATTTACATTGAGTCGATCTTCTTCAAGAAAAGTTCTCTCGGCCATCCAGAAGCGATGGAAAAAGTGACCGGTGGTTAAGACATTTGAGGCATGATCAAAAAGTCGACGAAGGTCTCCACCAGTTACTGACTCAGAATTCCCCTGCATCAGAATCAACTTAGCTTCTTTAATCAGGTCATAGTACTCATCCAGGTCCAGATCTTCATCTTGAAGGATGATTTCAGCAACATCAATCGCGTCTTTCAGAGAAAAGAAAAACTCTCCGTTACGGCTGGTAGTGTTTAATGGATATATGATATTTCTAAGTCTCGAAAGACCACTATTAACAAAATCGATGGTCTCTTTTTGGTTCATGATGATTTTTTTGAAACGAACAGCATCCATCGTTAGTACGACGAATGAATTAAAGTTTGTAATCAAGCGGTCAAGTTCCAGATGATTCAATTCGTCCTTGTCTCCACCCAAAAGAATTTTTTTAGCAAAAAGGAGTTTCTTCACTTTCTCGATAGAAGCGCGATTGGATTCAGTGGTGAAACTATCGAGTAGGTTATTAATATCCAGGGAATGGATCTTACCATTTCTGTGAGGATTATAGATCTCACGAAGGCTGTTCATCACAGCTACAGCGGCTGGCTGAATTCTTTTCTCTTTCAAAAACGTGTAGCTTTCGAAGTCGATCTCATCTTCGCTTAGAAAAATCGGCTTAAAATTCTGAGATGCTTTTTCGTTGAAGACTTTTGCAAAATTAACAAGGGCATCAATGTTGGCGCTTGAGATGAAATCTGGATCTTCACCGTAAACCAGGTAGTTGATGTCAAAAACTGACTTCAGAGCGCGCAATACTTCCGGCTTGATATCTTTACGATTACGTTTAATGAAGTTTTCTAAGGCTATGCGAGACAGATACCCCGGTCGCCTAGATTCCACAACTTTCACAAAAAGCCTGAGGTTCTTTCCAAGACAGTCGATGGATTCAGAGATGTTCTCTTCAAGGATCAGTGAAAACTCATCGATATTGAGTTCACAGTTTGCCTTGAACTTATTGGACTCCAGAGATTTTTCTTTTACGTCTTTTTGAAACAAGTCACTGCATCCGCTGAATGTCATCAGCGAAGCAAGTGCAATAAATAGTCCTGTTCTAAAAAAACTCATTTAGTCCCTAAAAAACATATCTCATGCCGCCAAAGACAGCATCGTTATTTGTGTATGGTGACCAATATGACTTCCCGCTTTCCGGCGTGCCGATCATATTCACTCCGAAAGTCATTAGCAACTGTTTCGAAACTTTATAACCAGCGCGCAACATCACCAGACGGTCCGTGGTGAGCATGTCATATTTTACATCTGCAGAAAGTCTTAAAGAGCTACCGAAATTTCTCATGACAAAACCATTCAATGCCTGGTTCCAACGAGGATCTTGTGCCAGTGAGTCACGTACACGGTCAAAAGGACTCAAACGGGCCACATAGTTGGCACCCATGGCAAACTTATCATTGGAGCGGGAAATCCCCCCACCCACATAGTCTTCACGACGCTTTTCTGTTTTGATTTCGGTATAAAGAGTTGCTTCACGGTTACCGTCTGGAAACGTATTCGGTCGAACGGCAATACCAGAAACGTAGATTTCCATATCAGCATTGCGGTACTTGAGATTTCCACCATAAAGATCGTGGTAGTAAAACTCGGGAGTAATGAAAGCTTTTACGGATTCAGAACTCTCTGCCAGTGCCACTTCAACGTTGGTGGTGATCTGGTTTTCCGGCTTACGGATAAAGTATCCATCAACCACCCAGTTTTTATTTTCCCAGCCAAGATTCACACCTGCTGAGTAACGATAGATCACGTCAGAAATTTCAGGATAATCTACGTTATACTCAATTGGTGTATCGTTGCCTTCAACATTGGTAGTAGGGGCCGGAGCGTCTGCCCAGGCGTTACGTGAAGTAATAGTTTTATCTTTTTTGTTAATATCCAGACCCGGATTCATCTCCGGAACATAGACACCAGAAAGAAATGATCGAACAAAAAAACCTTTATGCATTCTGATTTCATGCCCGATTCCCATCAGACCTTCCTGACCCGGATCAAAGAAATCAAAGTTGCGACGGTTGTTTAGTTTTCCCAGACCCCAGTGAGCGTCCACAGTAGACCATGGAAGAACATGACGACCGATTTTTAATTTATCCCCGAAGGTTGAATTCTCATTTAATGGATCACTTAAAACACCCTTAATGCCAACGTAAGCCTCTTGCAGGGAATACATGGTAAGACTCTGATCATTCACCATGGCCGAAAGATCAAACTTTCGCTCAAGCTCATCAGGCGCATTCTCGGAATATGAGAAACGAAGATCGCCGTTGTATCTGTTGCCAGGAACATCTCCCACATCACGATTGATCTGGTTGCTCATCCCACCAATATGACCTTTGAGAGTATCTTTTTTGCTGGCCTGGGGATCAAAGGAAAGATGTGTCGACATCACGTCGTTGTAAGCAATTGCGGTACCGGTCATCATGACCAGGCCGATGGTTAGGATTTGGTGTTTCTTTAGCGTCGCCATACTGGCATAAACCTTTTGTTTTCCAAGAATTGGGTTAACTTTCATTATCCTTGAAAATTCAAACCTTTCCTCGACCCATTGTACCAATCCAAAGTGGCTTTAACGCTACGCCATGTAAATGTTTCTGGCCCTGACTAAAAGTTAGAAACTTTTATTTGCTCCTGTGAGAAAGAAGTTAGTAGCATCGTTAGAACTTTTACCTGCACACAGAAGGACTAAGAAGCATGAAGAAGCTAAGTGTCGGATTTTTAATGAGTTTAACCCTATTTACCGGGATGGTCCAGGCAAACTCAAAGCGTTTTCACCCGAATAACCTTTTTATCAAAATGAAGGCAGGTGAGACCCTGGTTAAGTCCCCTTTAATTAAAAGTTCTAAGAAAATCATTGGATCTCTATATCTGGTGAAAAGTCAGAGCCCAGAGACTCTGGCCCAGGAGCTAAAATCACTAGATTCTGTTGAGTACTCTCAACTGGATTTTTACGGTGAAAAACGCCAAATGCCTAAGCTGGAAATGTTAGAGCCGGTTTCTGCATTAAAGTCTTTTGTTCGTCCTAACCTAACTAACTTCAATGACCCAGATGCGGCAAGGCTTTGGGCCTTCAATTCGACTGCAGGTATGGATGTTTCTGGGGCTTATACAACTCTAGGTTCTCGCGCTCAGGCGCTGAAGCCCGTGATTGTGGCCGTAGTTGATACTGGTGTGGATCACACTCACGTAGATCTAAAAGACATCATGTGGAGAAACGAAAAAGAAATCGCTGGCAACGGGATTGATGATGATAACAACGGTTACATCGATGACATCCACGGTATCAATACACTAATCAGAGATGCCCAGGGCCGCGCGACGATGAATACGATGGCCTCACACTGGCATGGTACTCACGTTTCTGGAACCATCGCTGCTGAACAAAACAACGGGCTTGGTATCGCTGGTGTAGCGAGCAACGTAAAGATAATGGCGATCCGTACTGTTCCTGATGATGCTGATGAACTAGATTCAGATATCGTTGAAGGCTTCAAGTACGCTGCAAAAATGGGAGCGAAAGTTATCAACTGTTCTTTCGGTAAATCTAATAACGAAGGGGGAATGGTTGTTCGTGATGTGATCAATGAAATCGGCCAGAAATACAACGTATTGGTTATTGCCTCTGCCGGTAACGATTCTAACAACCCATTTGGTGGATGCTCGGGCTGGTGTAACAACGATGCCCGCTTAAAGTACCCGGCTTCATTTGATTCAGAAAACCTTCTGGTTGTTGCCTCAACGATGAGCAATGGTTCTATGTCGAACTTTTCAAACACTGGTATCAAGACTGTGGATGTGGCAGCTCCGGGCTCAAACATCTACTCAACGATTAACGGTGGAAAATACGGAATGGCTTCAGGTACATCAATGGCCGCGCCTAACACTTCTGGTGTTGCAGCGATGATCCTCGGTGCTTACCCGAATCTGACCGCAGTTCAATTGAAAAATATTTTGATGAACACTGTGACTCCGGTTCCAGCGTTCTCAAAGCTAATTGTGACTGGCGGACGGGTAAACCTAAAAGCAGCTCTTCAGAAAGCGAAAACATCTACCCTCAGATAATCCAGTAGGGGAGCTTAGGCTCCCCTACTTTTTTTAAGCTTCGAAAATAAATCCAAAGCCTCCTGCTCCCATTGCTGCATCAGCTTTTCCTCAGCCTCTGAAAGTTCGTGATCATATCCTAAGAGATGGATGAACCCGTGGATGTAGAGATGAATAAACTCATCCATATAAGAAATATTAAACTCCCTGGATTGTTTATCCGTCTTCTGATGGCAGATCGCCAGGTCTCCCAGGAAAATCTCGCTACGGCTTAGCTCATGTTTGGCTTTCTTGGTCCTCAAAGAATCAAAACTAGGAAAAGAAAGAACATCTGTAACCTTATCCTTGCTCCGATATTCCCGGTTCAATTGACGGATCCGCCTCTCCCCCACAAAGAAGAACTGAAACCTGAAGTGAAGTAATGTCTTTCAGCCAGCTGATATGAATAAAGGTCTTTTTCCTCAGCATTTGAGTCAAGACATCTGAGGCTATGCCAAGCCAAAGTTGTATTTTCTTTTTTTCTGCAGAGGTCAATTTAACCGAGGACTCAAAGTCGTTGTGGATGAATGAGTGTTTCTTCATGATGGCCATGTTATCCTTTTGTCATGAAGCCGGCAATACAAGGAGTCCGATCCGTGAACCATCCAGAACTCAATCGATGCATCGAAGTGATCCAGAAGCTTCGCCATCCTACTGAAGGTTGCCCCTGGGATCTGGAACAAACTCACAAAACTCTTTTAAAATATCTCATTGAAGAAGCTTACGAATTTGTCGAAGCTACGGAAAAAGATAACGCCAAATCAATGGAAGAAGAACTGGGTGATGTTTTGCTGCAAGTCCTTTTGCATTCCACCATCGCAGCAGAAAGCGAAAAATTCACCTTGGAGTCAGTGTCCAAAACTCTGGCGGATAAGATCGTTCGTCGGCATCCTCATGTTTTCAAACCCGCGGACACAGAAGTTAGAATGTCTAGTCAGCAGGTCGTAAATAATTGGCAGGATATTAAAAAACAGGAAAAATCTGAAAAGAAATACGCCATTGATACTAAGTTCCTACATGCCCCCGCATTAGAATCAGCTTTTAAAATCGGCAAAAAATCCACCACCGTTAACTTTGACTGGGAAGACTATTATCAGGTTGTAGCCAAAGTTGAAGAGGAATGGCAGGAAGTAAAAGAAGAGCTGCCTCCTGGTGGCAAATATGACGCTAAAAGAGTGAAGGAAGAAATTGGCGACCTACTATTCTCCGTAGCCCAGCTGGCCCGTCACCTTGATATGAATCCAGAGGATTGTCTGAGAGAGGCCAACATAAAATTCATCCATCGGTTTCAAAAGGTTGAGGATGTCGTTACCTCACAAGGTAAAACTCTGGAAGAAATGCCTCAGGAAGAACTGGAAAAGATCTGGGTAAAAGTTAAGAAGCTATGAAATTAAAACAGAAGTTCAAAAGATTAAGCTCTGATAAGCGACTCTATCATCTGGATATTCCCGTGATCGGCCTTACCGGTGGGATCGCCACTGGTAAGACGACGGTGGCAGGGATGTTGAAGAATCAGGGATTTGCCATCATTAATGCCGATCATCTGGTAAAGGATATCTATGCTCTGCCAGAAACAGTTGAATTTCTCAAGCTTAAGCACCCAGATGTCTTGAGCGGTGAGACCATTAATTTCCGGCTACTGAGAGAAAAAGTCTTCACATCTAAAGAGATGAAAGTTGAGATCGAGACTTTTATCTATCAGCGATTACCGGATGCATTTATGCGCGCTTATCAAAAACTAAAGGCACCAGAGCTCATTATTTATGATGTCCCCCTGCTTTTTGAAAAAAATCTCGATAACTTGGTAGACATAAATGTATTGGTTTATACGCCAAGAAAAATTCAAGGGATACGCTTAATGAATCGTGATGGGATTCTGGAAGATCTTGCCGAATCTATTCTGGATCAGCAGATGTCGATTGAAGATAAAAAACGGAAAGCCCAGTTTATTATAGATAACTCACAAACAGAAACTGACTTGGCGGAAGAAATTAAGAAGTTCCTCCGCCAGATTTTAGAATAATTAACGTCGGCACACTCCTGTAGCACTTTCGACCTTAATACCGATGAAGTAATCATCGTCATCGACTTCTACACACTTCAAGCCTTTATCACAGAAGTATTCATTTTCTCCTGAACTCACCCTTTTGCCATTTCGGAAAACCGGACAGTTCTGTCCTGCCTTACCACGTAGCTGACAAAATTTATATTTTTCTGAGGCGTGCTCCACACAGCGGGCAACATTTTTTTTTCTTCTGAAGTGAGATAACTTCGTTATTGTACCAATTGGCGCAATGAGAGTCCTCAGCGCATTTTGTACGGGCATGAGAAAAACGAAGACCAGATACAACATTTCTCATCATAACATTCAGCGACTGAAGAACTGTTAACTGGCTGGTAACTTTAGCGCGAACAAAATCATGCTGACATAATTCAGAGATAAATTTAACAGTCACACTCTTGCCACTAACAATTTCTGGTAGAGCAATTCGTCGAGAAGTAATGGTAACAGTGTTAGAAAAACTCTTCGAAGCTGAAACTCCGGCACCAACACCCATATACTTGAATCCACCAGAACCTGCATAGTCAGTTTCAAAGTTCAGATCCACATCGCAGGTAAATGAAATATAGCGCTTAACTGGCTTTCCATTTTTCTTAATAATCCGGTTCATGCTATCGCGTTTCACGTAATCAAAATTCCCATCCCGTAAAATTACCGGGTTCAGATCTTCGGCCATAATGATGGCATCGGTAGCGAGAGACCGCTTAAATGTTATAGAAGGACCAGCTTCGATTTCTGCACCAAGGAATTCCATTTTAACCTGAAGAGAAAGGTCGCCCTGGGCAGTGACGATCTCTGCGGTTTTTACTGTCTGGCTGGCAGTAGAAACAAAACGGCTGCTTTCACGATCAGAGATAAGCGACTCGGTAAGTTCTTCTTTATTTCGGAATTCTTTTTTCTCAGAATCTTTGGCTTTGTTGGCAATTGGCAGTGTTTGATCTGAGAGATTTTCATGATTAAGATAATCTGATCGAACAGCTACTTTTTTCATCATGACAACTTGAACTTCATCAAGCTCAACTTCTGAGCTATAAAAAGCCCCCTGCTCGATCTTATCCAAAGCATCCAGAGCTAACTGGCGGATTTCTTCGCGTAGTTCAGGAGCGGCCAACTCAAGATCAGCTTCAATGGCGTCACGGACTTCCTGTTTAGCGGCAGAAGTATTGTCATGATTTTTAAGTGCGGCTTCGTAGGCTTCAAGCACTCTTTGGCGTACTTGCTGAGCCAGAAGATTGGTCTCTGCTTTAGCTCTATTTTCTAATGAAAGACCACGGCGCTCATAATCGAGTTCCCGGCGGTATCCATCAAATGAAGCAACCGGAAGATTCCGGGTTAGCTCCATCAGTTCCTGAACCCTTTCCTGTTTTTCCTCCATAGAAACTCCGGCGAAACCGGAGAGAGAAAAAAGAGCTGCACAGAATAACCAACGTGAATTAATCATAAAGTCTCCTACATTAGATGCTCCATTCTAATAAGAGATACTTAAGGTAGGCGTAAGGAATGTAATGATTTTATGGCCGTCAAAACTTTAGACGATTGAAAGATTCCGTTCCAATTCGTAATCCATGATTTTTTTTGTCCACGGATCTATAAAACTTAAGGACTTGGCCAGTAGCTTAAGTCCCTCACGGTTCTTATTGCCTTTACCGTATTTGGGATCACCCATAACCGGGAATCCAATAAATTCCAGATGACGGCGAATTTGATGAAGTCTGCCGGTATCAATCCGGAGTTTCAGCAAGCTTTTACCCTCCCCAGAATCCAGCACTTCATAATGAGTAATCGCTTCTTTCCCATCTAATGAATAATTAATCGTTTGCTTAGAGCCTTTAGGAAGCTCACCTTTAACAACAGCCTGGTAGGTTTTAGTTATCTTATTTTTAACAAACAATTCACTCAGCATGCTGGCAGCCTGGGAGTTATAGGCTATAACCATTAAGCCCTCGGTTTCACGATCTAATCGATGAACAAGGTACACATCTTTTTTCTTCTTATTCTCCACTAGCCGGAAAAGAGCAGTGTGATCCCCCGCTTGCGTTCCCTGAGGCATGACTCCGGCATTTTTTAACCAAATACCGTAATTGGGATTTTCTGCCACACATTCGGCATCTTGCAGCTCTGGAAGGCTGAGGATCTTCTTGTCATAATAAAAGCTTACCGTGTCGTTGGGATCAACTTCGATGTGAAGCGAGCGTATACGAAGGATCTTACCGCGACTCTGCTTTTGATACCAAACGGCTCCTTTAGCGGCAGCCTCGGCCAATTCAGTAAAGGCCAACTTCGTGACTGAATTAAGAATCTCCCCCAGCTTAACTTTGCCAGGGGAGTATTTAGAAACTTTAAAGGAAAAAGTCTTCATCAAGACAGAAAACTTTCGCTCTCAACAGACGGTCGAGGAGACGAAATTTGAATCTCTTTTTTCATAAGCCCATGGAGGTTTTTGAACTGAGTCAGAATCTTATTTTCTTCAAGGACCAGTGATCTCTGGATTTCAATAATAGCTTCTCTTAATTCATGATCCTTCTGAGTAGTCTGGAAGCTGAATGAAGTTTGCTCAACGGGTGGCAGCTTATCATGGATCATGTTAAGTTTAGCTAGTAGGACATCCAGCTGCGAAAGTTTTTTATCCAGAGTCGAAACGTTGAAATCCAAACGGGCGAGCTCATCCTTGTAACGAATCGCTAGCTTCTGTTGATTCTCATCCAAAGGGGGAAGTTGAGCGAAAAGTGAGTTATTCAATGATATCAACTTCGCTTTCACTTCCATCAATTCAAACTTCAGTTTCTTATAATCCGTTTTAACACCTTCAAGCTGCGACAGGATATCCATCGATTCCTTCCCTTTTTTAATGGCGTCCAGAGATACCATGTGAAGTCTATGAGCTTCGGTTTTGAAATCATCATTAAGCTGCATGATATTTTTATTTATTTGAAGCAGAGTCTCACTTTTCTCCATCGAAACGATGAAAGAATTACGAAGCTCGTTTGCGGCTCTAATTTCATCTTTGATGATAGCTTTTTTCTCTTCTTCTACAGCCTTCATATCAACGATCGTTCCGTTAAGTGATTCGTTTTCTTTTTCAAGATTGCGAATCGTATGGAGGCACTCTGTCTTCTCACTTTCCAAACGTTCATGAACGTTTTTCAAGTCAGCATAAAGATCGTTAAGATCATTGTTTTTGAAGTTTTTCTCCATCAAACGCAGTTCATCTTCATTCAAGATACCCTGGTTCCAGAGAGAGACAAATCGCGAGATAGTCTGATGAGTCAGATCAACCTGTTCTTTGATAGCTTCTTTCACTGATACCAGTGGATAGAAGAAAACCATTACCCGCCCTTCGCGATTGGCACTTATCGGAGTCACATACATTTCATATGGCTGGGCCGGCGCCAGTTCGTCTTGTTTTACTTTCACGGGATAGATGCCAGCGATCTTATTTACCATAGCCTGATAGATTGGATCCTCGTCTAGATTCAGATAATCTCTCACATAATCCCAATTAAAGGCGTCACTACGAACTTCTTCTTCACTTAAATAAAGCTGATCGAGAAACAGATTATTGTACCAGGTGAGCTTAAAATTGTAGTCGATCATACAACCGGCAAAGGGAAGCCCCTCGTGTAACAAAGTTCCCAGGTTGAGCTTGATTTTCAATTCGTCCAGTAACCGCACAATATCTTCACGGGTGTTATCGGAATAATGATCCACCATAAAACGCTGATCACCAAGAATACCTTTCTCAATCACACCTTTAACTTCATTTTCCATGTGTAACGAGATTTTTTGCTTCTGCCAGCGGAATAAGTAAGCAAGTCCCATCCAGGCAAGAAAAAGAAATGCGACTAAACCTGAAAGCAGAAGGATTAAATGATTTTGCTTCTGAATACGCATGCCTTTCATATTGGCAGCTTTTTTATCTACGTCTATTAACCAGGTCCGCAGGGCCAGAGCTCCCTGAGTCACATATGATTTGAGATTGCGTGACTGAGAATTCAAATTGGAAAGAAGTTCTAATTCATATTTCATCGATTCGAATCGATTATTCAGGGAATTTTTTTCTCCCTCAGTTAAAGACGAACCGGAGATGAGATTTTCCAGACGTTTGATGTCCGTCTTCAAATTACTAACCTGAACTGATCCACCTACATTTTTTGAATTAAGCGATTGCATGCGCTCTTTCATGCGCTCTGAGATGGCAACTACATTACGGTATTTCTGTGAGGCGGCGACATCGTGAAGTGCATTCACTTTTTGATTAAGCACCTTCAGGGCATCAGTGGGGTTACTCATTCCAGAATTATTATTGATAAGCTTGTTGAACGTACGAAGCGAAAGGCCTAAGTCTTTGCTGGCCTTAATCTCCAGCATTTCCTCGGTTTCAACGATTTTCTGAGTCAGCTCACGCATCTTATCGTTTGCTTTATCGGGCTCGGCCCATGAAAGATACTTGCTGATTTTTTCAAAGCTACTATCGCCCTTAAGTGAACTTAAAAGGGCATTCACCTTCATCATCCGCTCTTCTTCAGTTCCTTGAAGATGATTTAGACGGAACGCAAAAAGCGTAGAACCAACTCCCACTAAAATCGCGACAACGAAGATACTGTGGATAATCCACTGACCTTGGTTAAAGGTTTTCTTCCAATCCATGATGAACCCTTTACTTTGTGATATTCAATAGTTAATTTTCCGACAAAATTGAATGGATTGTGAAGAGCAACTCGAAAATAAATAACACCCGACCAATCCATTCAAGAACTATCAAAAGTTTAGACACTAGTCAGACTTTCGGCATCCAATGGTGCTTTCTTGTTCGTTTGCAGGCTTTAAAACTGGCACCCTGCTTGCTGTGTAACCAGGAATGATATCTTTTTACCTTTTATCAGCACTACTGCTTTCAGGGGCAGCCTATGCTCAGCAGGCTCAAGGCCTTGAGCTACCGGATGGCATAACACTGACTGAAGAAAATCCGCTGGCGCCGTACGCCCGAAAAAAATGGCAAGTACAGATCGCGCTTCAAGGTACCCTACAAGGCGATCGCCGACTATTATCAGTTCATCGGCCAGGGAACTATCCTGGAGAATCCGAATCCTCCCAAAATTCTCGATAATGATATGGAGGTCGTTCCTACCCGAGAATTGGACGAACTAGAATTTTACGTCAGTCTTACAAAAAAAGCTTATCCATCACTCATCATCAATCCTCATACTGTGACTCAGCTTTTTGTTGTTGATGCGAAAGCATATTCAGAACTTGCCGGCAGAGAGGATTTTGTCAATAAGTCTCAGTCGAAAATAAACATGACGAATGGAAATGTTTTTTACTTTGATCTTCCTGAGTATAAAGAAAAAGAGCGTGAAAGAGAGACATGGAATAAGAGGCTTTTCAAGTCTATTTTCGCAGCGACAGAACGCGGAGTGAAGCTTGATATCATCGGGAATGGTATTCATGGCAGGTATGGAGAAGCCTCAAATATGTTTAAGCGAATGTATCTTAAAAATCGTTACCGGATCAATCCGATTCCGAGAGGACCGGCTCCTCAGTGTGGTCTCAAGCTACAATCTGGAAGAATGGTCAGGAGATAAATCTCATGAATCAGCGGTGGTTTGTCTGGATAAAAATCTGAATCTACAACTGGAAAGAAGTTTTCTCTTGGATGTCGTTAAATCACAACCTGCCTAGGCGAAAAACCTGATTCAAATTGCAGAAGAAATCCCTTAAATTAAAAAAGCCCGCTGGAAGCGGGCTTTAAAATTAAAAATTTCGTTTTTTTTAGCTGGCAAGATCTTCGTGAGACTCAAATTGATTACGGAGTTTAGCTTTCAATTTCAGGATAGCCTGAGTATGAAGCTGAGAAACACGTGATTCAGTAACATCCAAAACCTGGCCAATTTCTTTTAGATTCAGATCTTCAAAGTAGTAAAGTGAAAGAACCAGACGCTGTTTTTCAGGGAGAGACTTAATCCCGTCCTTGATGATTTCCTGGGCTTTTTTGTACCCAACAGCGGTCTGAGGATTGGCAGATCGTGAAGTCTCCATTAGAGAGACCATAAGCTTCTTGTCGCCTTTACTCATGGCTGCCGCATCATCGATATTCATCAAAGATACGGATTTCGATTTATTGATAAGCTCATGGAACTCATCCATAGAACACTGAAGGTGTTCGCACATTTCTTCATCTGTGGCAGGACGACCAAGATCTTTTTCAAGCTTGGCGTAAGCCTTCTCAACGAGTTTCGCTTTCTCACGTACCGAGCGTGGTACCCAGTCCTGAGAACGAAGCTCATCCAGGATGGCTCCCCGAATACGAAATTCAGCATAGGTTTTGAATTTATTGTCGCGGCTTGGATCGAATTTCTCGATGGCATCCATCAATCCGATTACTCCGCAGGAAATCATGTCATCTAGCTCGATATTCGGCGGAAGACGTGAAGCAATTTTTTGAGCGATATAACGAACAAGTGGCGCGTACTCAAGAATGATTTCATCTTTCACAACAGGATCAACTGTCGAGCGGTAATCTTTTAGGTTCTTTAGTTTGGCCGTGAGTGATGACATTTGGAGCTCTCCTGTGCTTTTACCGTTTAGTGAACATCGTGTTCATGGGCCATCTGGCTAATTCCGTTCGAGCGGAAAGCCTTCGGTCCACCATCTTTTTCGGTGAACCCATATAAAAGTTTAACGAAGTTTTTTTGCCATTCAGTTTTTGTTTCAGAGAGGAAAAAAGTATCAAATCCCTCGGCAGAAACTTCCACTTTTTTGATCCCGCCAAGGATCTGAGTGCGTGCACCTAAGAAGTTCTCGATTGTTTCACTCAAAGTCATCACGACTTTCTGAAACTGCTTATCAGACTCATACATGTTCACCAGCAAGTGGTTTTCTTTAATTCCAAAACGACTGGAAAGGAGTTTAATAAGTGAGTATGAATCAGTAATGGATGATTTATCAGGCGTTACGACCACCCAACGATGATCACAATAGGCATTCAGAGTTAAAGCCTCACGGGAAACACCGGCCGGGCAATCCAATAGGATATAGTCATACTCATGCTCATGGCTTGAGATGATGTCGATGATGATCTCGTCGAAGTTCAGCTTCGACTCAAAAACTTCAACCGAACCATTGCAGGCCGGCAGCAGATGGAAATTTCCGTGCTGAATAAGAATTTCATCAAACGAAGCTTCAGCAGAAAGAAGTTTTTCAAACTTATTATCCAGCGGAAGGCCTAGTTTAATGGCAGTATTTGAGAGGTTGGAATCACAATCAATCAGCAGTGTACGGAAACCGGCTTTGGCCAGTTCCTGAGCAGTTTTTAGCGCGATAGAGGTCTTACCTACTCCGCCTTTACCACCAGTGATAGAAATTTTTGTACATGGTTTAAAGCCGTCGACCGAGAGAGATCTTGGGGTAGCTTTTTGATGTTGTGAACTGAACGAGAGTAGCCACTCACTGGTCTTGTGCATAAACCTCCTGTCTTGCACCCGGGCCGCTTTTGATTCCGAACTGACATCCTGTCGGTTCGTAGAGAATCTAAGCTAGAAAAATGTATTAAAACTGAAAGAGTCCTGCCATTAATCTTTCAGCCGTCGCTCCTTCGATATCATCCGGTACCACAGCACCAGTTCCAAAGAATTTGAGAGGCAACTTATTGTGGGCGCGATGAACGTTGAAAAGTGCTCCAAAGTTCATGCACAGGTCCACATGAGAAATGATAACACCGTCTACAATGTCCTTGTATCGGGCAATAATTTTTCGGTTATAAAGTTCAGAGTGAATTGCTGAAAGTGTGCATAGCACTTCTACGTGCTGGAAACCACGTTTCAGGGTCTCAACGAATTTTTTTGTTTCATCTGAATATTTAGAGTTTAGTCGGACATCCACCAGGACAGATTTGCCGGCTTCCGAAGCTTTCCGGCATAGGCCCACAACTTCCGAGAAATTCTGAACCTTTTCAACTTTGATTCCAAAAACCTGGGCCGCAAAGTCAGTGGAAGCATTGTTCTGAGCATCCTGAGAATACTGCACAACTACGACATCTTTTTTTAGAACGGCGATTTTCATTCCCATAGTACTCTGGCCTGAAGCGGCTTCAGAAACCAGAACGGTTATTACTGGCTCACCATTATCGATCCGGGCAAAAAGTGGAATCGATGTATTAATGGAGCCGGCCATCTCTTTCAGGGCAAATTCAAAGATCACATCCGGATTTTCCAGATCTTCTTTTGATAGCTCATAACTGGCTTTTTTAATCAGATCCAGAATATGTGACTCATCAACATCCAGTGTTTTCAGCGTCGTTCTTAATTGGAAGACGCCTTTGGCCTCATGGAGGTGTTTTTGGTTGAACTGATAGTTCTGTGAAAGCTCCATGATCTTTTGTTCCAGAAGCTCAATTTTGTGCTGCTGAGTACGCATTTCCTGGCGTAGTTCATTGTAGGCTTCACGAGAAACCATGCTCGCAGTGGCTGCCTGAGTCGTTGCTTCCGGAGCACGAGGTGCGGGACGAGAAATCTGTACCTGATCTTCCTGCACTTGCGGACGAACAACGCGAGGTGCAGCTTGTGATGGTGGCTCAGAATACTTACCGCGATTTTGCGTTTTTTTATAAACCACTGGTTCATCATCAGCTGAATCGTCAAAGCCGGCTTCTTCACCATCAGTAAGAAACTCATCCAGGCTATTTTTTATCATTGAAGATGTTTTGTTGGTCATATCGGCCAGACCGGCAGTGCCTTTGGCCAAAGTGTTTACGACTTTATTCAGCCCCATGGAACCGTAACCGGAACCAGCAGCTTGGCCTTCTTGACCATTATACTTGGTAATTGTTTCTTTAATGCTAGAAGCTGGCTTCTGATAGAAAGCTTCTTTTTGGTCATTGTTAAGCACTTTGTCCACCTTGGCTTTTTTCTCGTAACTTTTCTCCGAGATTGCCGCAGTAATCTCGATGCGTTTTTTCTTGAAAGCTCCTTTCAGACCATTGTTTGTAATGGTTTTAAGGATGATAGCATCAGGCCCCAGTTCAAATTTGACCGCTTTAAGGGCTTCCTCTAATGTGTCGGCTTCGAACTTCTTAACGAACATTCTTTACAACCTCACCGTTCCGAGGGATCTGATATTAACATCTGGGCTAAGCTCATTATGGCTCACCACTATCATGTTGGGAATGAATTTTTCAGTCAACTTCTTAAAGTGACGGCGAATGACAGGCGAACATAGCACCACCATCTTCTCACCTTGTGAGGTCGCCTCTTCAATCTTCTCATTCAAGCTGGCCAGGATCGACTGAGTCACTTTTGGATCTAGATTCAGCTGGGTTCCATGATCAGTCTGAATAATAGACCGAGCAACCGCCTCTTCCAAAGCGCGATCGAGGGTAAATAATGGAACATCTCCACCAGAACTTTTAATTTTTTCAGTGATCGAGCGATAAAGAGACTGGCGCACGTATTCAGTAAGAGCATCAGGATCTTTAGTCGCGGTTCCGAATTCGGCAAGAGTTTCAAGGATTGAACGAAGATCACGAACAGATACACCTTCACGCAACAGATTTTGCAACACTTTTAAAACCACACCGAGACTCATAATATCTGGAACAAGGTCGGTAACAATCTTTGGATTCTCTTCTTTGAAATTGTCCAAAACTTTGACCAGTTCCTGGCGTCCGAAAAGCTCACTTAGATTTGCCTTAAGAACTTCAGTCAGGTGGGTCGCTACGATGGTTGAAAGATCGACAACTGTGTAGCCGTTATACTGAGCTTCATCTTTGCGGTCATCTGTTACCCAGATCGCCGGTAAGCCGAAGACTGGCTCTTTCGTTTCAATTCCTTCCATCTGCTCAATCACAGTACCTGGATCCATCGCCATCAGATGATCTGGAAGCAACTCACCTTTTGCGATCTCAACACCTTTAAGCTTGATTGAATAGCCACCAGGCTTAAGTTCCAGATTATCTTTGATGCGAACTGAAGGAATGATAACCCCCCAGTCCACTGCAAATTGTTTACGGATATGCGAGATTCGTTCGAGGAGATCACCGTTCTGTTCAGCATCCACAATGCTGACGATGCCGTAACCCACTTCCAGCTGTACCAGCTCCACGGGAAGAAGGGATTCCAGGGTTTCTGTTTTCGCTTTGGTTTCCTGAACAGCGTTGGACTTTTCCGCCACCTTTGCGAGTTCTTTGTTCTTCTCGATTTTAAAACCTGCAAACGCAATCAGTGATCCCATCGCAATAAATGGCAGACCTGGAAAACCAGGAATCAAGCCAAAGACAGTCATAGCTGCAGCGGTGATATAAAAAGATTTCGGATTGGCGGTGAATTCATTTCCAACCTGAGAACCGAGAGATTCCGAGTTGGAGTTCCTGGTTGCAATAATACCGGCAGCGGTAGAGATAATCAGGGCCGGAATCTGAGCAATTAAACCATCACCGACTGTTAGCAAGGTAAAGACCTGGGCTGCATCTGAAAAGCTCATATCTTGTTGAGCAACCCCGATGATAATACCACCGATCATGTTGATGGCAGTAATAAGAATACCCGCGATAGCTTCACCTCGAACGAACTTGGAATCACCATCCATGGACCCGTAAAAGTCAGCTTCTTGCGCCACCTCAGCACGGCGGCGTTTGGCCTCTTTCTCATCCACCAGACCTGCGTTCAAGTCAGCGTCGATGGCCATTTGTTTACCTGGCATTGCATCCAAGGTAAATCGTGCTGACACTTCAGCGACTCGACCAGCACCCTTGGTGATAACCATAAAGTTAATAACAACCAGGATGATGAAGATAACAATACCAACGGCGTAGTTACCTCCCACCACAAAATCACCGAAAGCTTTAATGATCTCACCAGCTGCGCCGGTTCCTTCATTGGACCCGTTTAACAAAATATTTCTCGTCGAAGCTACGTTGAGGGATAGTCGAAATAAAGTTGTTACGAGAAGCACTGTTGGAAAAGTAGAAAAATCCAGTGGTTTCTTTGAATAGACAGCAGTCAGGAGAACAGCCACCGAGATAGCGATGGATAATGAAAGAAACATATCCAGCAAAAGTGGCGGTATCGGGACGACCATGACCCCAAGGACAATCATCAATCCGATCGCAATAACAACATCAGAATTTTGTGTCAGCGATTTAAATTTTAGTAAAAAAGCTTCCATGAATACCTCGTCCATCCTGGACTATACTCTTTACTTCAAAGCTTTCTGTTTACGTTTTAGTTTGTAAACAAAAGCCAGAATTTCAGCGATGGCTTTGTACAATGTTCGTGGAACTCCGTGTCCCACTTTCACTGTTTTATATAAAGTTCGCGCCAACATGATGTTTTCAACGATCGGGATATCATTTTCCTTTGCGATCTCTCGGATGCGAAGGGCTAAATGATCGGCACCTTTTGCCATAACCGACGGAGCAACCATCGTGTTTCCATCATACTTCAATGCTACACTAATATGAGTTGGATTTGTAACAATTACGTCTGCTTTCTTCACATCATCCATCATCCGCTTCTGCGCCATCTGACGCTGGATCTGACGAATTCGGTTCTTTACTTCCGGGTTACCATCCTTCTCTTTGGCTTCTTCCTTGGCTTCCTGTTTGGTCATCATCATTTTCTTACGGTAACTCCACTTTTCCCAAGCAAAGTCGGCCAGCGCGATCACTCCCAAACCTAGCAGAATAGAAAATCCAAGCTTCACCATCAGGTATTTTCCAAAACCCAGACTCTGGGCCGCATCTGCATGCAAAAATCCCAAAAAGGAGCCAATGTTATCTTTCATCACATTGTAAGTAATGAGGATAACCACTGCGAACTTGAAACAACCTTTCACCGCTTCAACCAGGGCTTTTTTACTCATCAGACGTTGGAAGCCTTGAATCGGGTTAAGCCGTTCAAATTTTGCTTCCAGAATTTCTGGTGAATAAAGAAATCCAATTTGAATAAAAGTAGAAAGAACACCCAGGCACATGGATGCCAAAAAGAAGGGGCCAACACATTTAACCAGCGTCCAAGCAGTCTGCTGGATAACATCGCCAAATTTTTTTGTGGTGTAGATGTTGCGAAAATCAATTCGGTAGAGCCAGTCTATGTACTCGGTGAACTGCTCATAAACAAATAAACTACAAAGGATGAGGGTGAGAAGCGAACCTGAGAGCATGATCACAGAAGACAGCTCTTTTGAGACTGCGACCTCACCTTTCTTACGGGATTCGTCTATCCTGTATTGGGAGGGTTCTTCGGTTTTTTCGTCGTCGTTGTCGTTTTCGTCGGCCACTCAAACCATCCTAGTTTGAGAGAAATTGAAACCAGTAGCCCAATTTCTCAACGTATAAATCAAAGCTCACCTGGAAAAACTCCTCTGCAATTCCTAAGAACAGTAGAAGTCCCAGACCAATATTCACCACGAAACTTACCTGTAACACGTTCAGTTGAGGAACTGTTCTGGCAACGATTCCCATCACCAGGTTCATGAGCAAGTTTGCGAAAATCAAAGGCCCCGCTAAAAGTGTCGAGGCGGTGAATGCTGACTTAAAGAATAACACGAAATATTCAGGGGTTTTGAGCATTTTGTCGGCATTTAAGAAATTGACAGAAAAGAAGGACTCATAGACTCCTTTAAACATCGGAACCAGAGCACCTGAGGAAAGAACAAGGATAATCATCACCCACTCGATTAATCGTTCGAAAGGACCCACTTGCTGACCTTGGGTGGGGTCAAAATAGCTCACGGACGCAAATCCAATTTGCTGAGTCAGTATGCTACCAGTGGCTACAAATAAACTCATAATACACTTCACCAAAAATCCAATAATTAGACCGGTGGTTGTATGGAACATCATAAGAAGCCAGATGTTATCCACGCCTACCACATTGACCTCTGCAACTAGCGTGCCTTGGAGACCAGGAAAAAAAGCAAAGGCAACCAGAAACGAAGTCAGGACCTTCACTGTCATTGGTACGGAAACGTTATCGAAAAGAGGTAATTGGAAAAGAACCGCTATCCAACGGGAAAAGCCTATCCAGAATGCCAGGAAAACTTGCTGGTCAAGAATGGAAACATTCATCAGCGCCTAATCAATTCCGGGATACTGGTAAACAGATCCTGAGTGTAGCTAACCATAGTTTCCATCATCCATGGACTGAAGATAACCAGGGCAGCAATGATAACAAGTATCTTAGGAATGAATGAAAGGGTTTGTTCGTTAATCCGGGTCACGGCCTGAAAAATGGAAACCAGAACACCGACAACCAGTGCACCGATCAGCATCGGAGCGGAAAGCATCAGCGTAACTTTAATCGCCTGATTCACAACTTCGATTACAAAATCATTTTCCATATTTTATCCTTAGGTGTTGAACGATCGCAGGATCGCTCCGGTCACCAACTGCCAGCCGTCAACCAGGACGAAAAGCAAAAGTTTAAAAGGCATCGACACCAGCATCGGCGGAAGCATCATCATCCCCATGGCCATCAAAACCGAAGCCACGACCATGTCCAGAACGATGAATGGAATATAGAGCAGAAAGCCGATCTGAAAAGCAGTCTTGAGTTCAGAAATAATAAAAGCAGGAATCAGGTAATGAATCGGAACCGCGTTGATATCATCCGGAGCAGCAGCATTAGTCACATCGTAGAATAAACCAATGTCCGCCTTACGGACGTGCTTCTGCATAAACGCTCGCAGATCAGTTTCAAGACCTTTCAAGGCTTGAGTCGCATCAATCTGTTTAGCCTGATAAGGAACGATGGTATTTTTGTAAATGGACTGACCAGTTGGCATCATTACAAAAATAGAAAGGAACAAAGCAAATCCGATAAGAAGCTGGTTTGGCGGCATATTCTGCGTACCTAAAGCTTGTCTCATAAAAGATAAAACAACGACGATACGTGTGAAGGAGGTACACAGAATGATAATCGCTGGAGCCAGAGTAAGAATGGTGAAGAGCAAGAGAACTTCCATCGTATCAACGAGGTTAGTCCCCTGTCCGAAATTCACACTCACACCCGGAAGATTAGCATTTTGAGCAAAAGCAACATTGGTCAAAAGCATTGACCATACAACTAGAGCGGCTCGGGAAAACAACTTCATGCCTGACCTTGGTTAAAGACTAGTTAAACTCAATCGGCTTAAGTTTTTTCGCTTTCTTTTTTAATTC
>JBEIEO010000014.1:0-22278 GCA_040382895.1 Halobacteriovoraceae bacterium | reverse complement strand
TTTAAAGCTTCTTCTTTTAAATTTGTTTTTTTGATTGCATCCAACATTTTAGATGAGGTCTTTAATTCAGTTGCATATGACTGAAAGGAGAGTAAAAAAATAAAAACAAGAGATAAATTATGGCTACTCATTCACATCCTTCCACAAATTGTAAAATTATATCATAGTCACAGCTTCCCAGTTAAGAGAATCCAGTAAAGTTAGGCCGACTCCGCCAAAAATCCGGATATTGTCCCGAAAGTGATGCGTCTTACTGCCACCACAAACAACGCTGCCGATGACATGTTACCCATGACCTTGATTCACCTCGCGAATAGTCTCAGCAAGATTGTCTCGTAGTTGACTCGATATTTTAATTTTTTGGATAGCTATTTCCTACCACTTTGGTGGAGATTGTTCCAAATTTTACGTTTTGGAAAGAGGCTTGAAATCCTAATTGCTTGACCTTACAGAAATGACAAAATCGTCTATTATCTATACAGGTATATAAAATTTTTAAACCATAGAGTTTTCTTTCATCTGGCCGGTTTAGACTAAGTCTACCCTCAGACCGGAGACCTTCATGAGATACACTTTTCTTTTAATTTTATTTGGAATTGGATTAGTCGTGGGCGAGGCGCAGGCCTACCATTTTGTTTGTTATGATAAATTGGAGCGGGGGATCTCAAAGAATTTGTCTGCCATGTTGATCCCCTATGAAGCTGATATTATGGATAAGGCCGGTGCAGTCTTCTCCCTGATCGCTGACGCTGAAACCATGTCCAGTTCCAAAGATATCTCTTTATCCTTCAAGCGCCGGGGGCACAATCCTCTGAAACCGACCGTGATCTTGGAAGGTGTATCCGATGGTGAATCCTTCGCATTGAAGCTAGAGTCTAAAGGAATGATCCGTCACCTCAAGCTTGAAAATCGCACGACAGGTCAGTCACGTAAGTATAAATGCTTTGCCGAGAGCTCTATTTAAATTTATAAGCTGATGCGTCAAAGAGCATATTTTCTTGATGTTATGGACTTATTTTCATTAAACTAAGTCCATGAAAAATCATAATCCTCGCATCCTTTTAGTTGAAAATATCCACCCCGTTGCAAAAGAGCGTCTCGAAGCTGAAGGGTATCAAGTGGATCTGTTAACTCATGCTCCTAGCGAGGATGAATTGATCAAGCTTTTACCTCAATATGGGGCTTTGGGAATTCGCTCAAAAACGGAAATTACCAAACGCGTACTGGATTCGGTAAAAGATCTCACCACCATTGGTGCTTTCTGTATTGGTACCAATCAAATTGATCTGGCCGCAGCTAAGTCCCATGGAGTCGCTGTCTTTAATGCTCCTCACTCCAACACCCGCTCAGTCGCTGAGTTAGTGATTTCTGAAATGATTGCACTCTCTCGTCAATTGGGAGATCGCAATTCTAAAGCTCACCTCGGTGAATGGGTGAAGTCAGCTGAAGGCTCAAGGGAAGTCCGCGGTAAAACCTTAGGGATCGTGGGCTATGGTCACATTGGAAGCCAAGTGAGTATTCTTGCCGAGGCCATGGGATTAAAAGTTTGCTTCTTTGATACGGTAAAAAAACTTCCTCTGGGTAATGCCCGGGTTGCAACTACTTTGGAAGAACTTCTGAGCTGCTCTGATTTTGTCACACTTCATGTTCCGGAGATACCCGAGACCATGAATATGATTGGCGCAAAAGAACTTGCGCAAATGAAGCGCGGAAGCTACCTCATCAACGCCAGCCGTGGAACGGTGGTGGTGATTGAAGATCTGGTGGATGCCATTAAATCAAAACACATTGCCGGTTGTGCGGTGGATGTATTCCCGGTAGAGCCTGCTTCGAATAAAGAAAAGTTTTCTTCTCCACTCCAGGGATTACCGAACGTGATCCTTACTCCGCATATCGGCGGCAGCACCGAAGAAGCCCAAAAAGCGATTGGTATGGAAGTGGCCGATAGTTTCCGCCGCTTCTTGAAAATTGGCACATCTTCCGGAGCGGTGAATTTTCCTAATGTGGATTTACCAGTGAAGCAGGGGACCTCTCGTATCCTGAACGTTCATAAAAACGAGCCGGGTGTTCTAGGCGAAATCAACACCATCATTTCAAAAGCCGGGGCCAACATCGAAGGTCAGTATCTCTCTACCGATGATAAGGTTGGGTATCTGGTGATGGATGTCCATTCAAGCCATGTGGATCAACTGGCGCTGGATATCGGGAAGCTCAATCGTTCAATTCGCACACGGGTGGTTTATTGACTGGTCGAATGTGGCCCATAGAGAACATAAGAAAGGCCAGCATCACGAGGATAAAATAGACCGGGCCCGACCAGAAATCTTTAAAAGTCATAACCAGAAATTCTCTGGTGTCTTTATTAAGGTAGAGTACTTGAGTTGAGTCTATCCGATGACATCCATCCTTACAGGCATACTTGGCCTGCAATTGCTCCTGGCCGCCGGCAAGGTTGACGGAGAATACCGGCGACAGATGTTTTTCCTGATAAGAGCCGCCAGGTTTGTAGAGCTTTTTCTCTCCAGCATCAACATGACTCACGACCTTTGCTTCAAAGCGTTCCTGAGTCATGATCATCAGAATATCTTTACCGGCAATTATAGTGAGCCCACTTATAAAAACCACGGCATAGGCGATTAAAAAATTTCTTAAACTGATCATAGGGCCTTCTTCTTTCTGGATATTATGTAAAAGAATTCCTAAAATGTCCTGACTATGTCTGCAAAAAATCGCGCCCAGGAATTTCTCAAAATAGCTCCACAGTTCCAACTAGGTCACCTGGTGACGGAGAGCTTTCATCCCTTGACCCGTCATCTTTCACAGCTGGTGAAAAAAGATGTGGGTGAGGCACTGGAGCTTTTGCAACAAGTGGATAAAGATGCGCTGGAATTGATGAAGTCAAAGTCTTCTATGATCTGGCAGATGGCCCAGGATATTCAGGCCACACTCAAGGCCGGGCATAAAGTTTTTATGGTCGGCTGTGGGGCCACTGGTAGACTGTCACTGGTGCTGGAAACTCTTTATCACCAGAAATTTGGTCCTTCCAAAAACGTAGTTTCTTTCATGGCCGGCGGCGATTTCGCTCTCATTAAGTCTGTTGAGAGTTTTGAAGATCGGGTGGACTATGGTGAGCGCCAATTAATGGAGCTGGGTTTTGGTCCGCATGATTTATTGTTGTCACCGACTGAAGGTGGAGAAACACCTTTTGTGATCGGTGCTACCAATCTTGCGGCAAAAAAGTCTGATCGCTCACCTTACTTTCTTTACTGCAATCCGGATGAGCTTTTGATGCCGATTGAGCGCTCCCGTGAGGTCATCGAAAATCCTAAAATTCATAAAGTGAACCTGACAGTTGGGCCAATGGCAATCTCTGGTTCCACCCGCATGCAGGCCTCTACTGTTTTGATGCTCGCTATTGGTATGGGTCTGTTATTTGACCATAGGGACCAGGCAAGTTTTGAAAGTTTTTATCTGGATTATCTCCATCGCCTGACCCTGACCGATTATTCTGTGATGGAAAAACTCACCACGCTGGAAGCTAAGCTCTATCAGGAAAAGAAATTTTTAAACTATGTGGCCGATCCGCATCTTGCTATCAGCATCCTGACCGATACGACAGAGCGCTCTCCGACTTTTTCTTTGCGGGCCTTTGAGAATCGTCTGGAGTCCGGCAATCACCATTCACTTAGCTATCTCTTCATTGCCGATACAGAAAATGCCGGTCATGGTTGGTCCGAACTTTTATGGCGTCAGCCAAGAGCACTGGAGTGGAGTGAGTTAGATGGACGCATAGGTCTTGAGCGAGTGTTGGGTTTTGATATCTCTAAACCGGGTCTCAAGCATCGATCAGAAGTTATTCCTACGGAAAGTTTTGTGGTCTCATACCTCAAGGGTAAGATCCAATTCATGTGTCTGAACGAGGGTGTGGAGTTCAACTGGGGACAGGATCAGCTCTTTAATCACCTGATGGTCAAAATGCTTCTCAATGCGCACTCTACGTTGATCATGGGACTTCTGGATCGCTATCAGGGCAATGTGATGACCTGGGTGAGACCGAGTAATAATAAATTAATTGATCGGGCCGCTCGCTACGTCCGCCATCTTCTTTCTGAAGCTGGAAAACAAACGAGCTATGAAGATGTGGTTGAGAAAATTTTTGAAGAAAGTGAGAAACTGCAGGAAAACGAACCTATCGTTTTGAAAGTGCTTAATCGCTATTGATTAAGCCTTTTTATCGGTATCGTCGTCGTTTTTCATGCCTTTCTTGAAGTTCTTGATGGATTCACCGAGAGAGGCCCCCAGTTGCGGAAGTTTTTTACCTCCGAACATGAGAACTACGATCAGAAGAATTACAACCCGTTCACCCCATCCAAGTCCAAACATACAAATTTCCTTTTACCAAATATCCTAGCAGCAAACCTTAATAAAGGCGAGCCAGGTCCATGCCATACTTACCAGGGGCATAGTTTGCCATCCGGGTGTTCTTCAGGTCTTCATACTTTTTCGATCCGTTGCTCATAGAGGCAAAAGGAAAGATCGCAATGCCACCTCGAGGAGTGAAATCGCCCATGACTTCAATGTATTTTGGCTTCATTAGCTTGAATAGGTCTTTGCAAATCTTTTGAACGCAGTCTTCGTGGAAGTCGCCGTGGTTACGAAAACTAAAGAGATAAATCTTAAGTGACTTTGACTCCACCATCTCTTTGTCAGCGATGTAGTTGATGAAGATTTTCGCGAAATCCGGTTGGCCTGTTTTGGGGCACAGAGAAGTGAACTCGGTGCAAACGAAAGTGGTCCAGGCATCGTTATCGGGATGTTTATTAGGGAACTTCTCCAGAACTTTAGGTGAGTAGGTGGAAGGGTAGTCGGTTTTAGTGTTGCCTAAGAGCGTCACTGAACCTAGTTCTTTGTCCTGACGGCCTTCAGACTTGCCTTTTTTAGACATGGGGATAACCTCTGTATAAGCTTTGATTCTAGTCATTTACCGCTATGTGTGACATAAAGTCTAGTCTATGGCCGAAAAAATTAAAGTGATACTTGGACAATTGGGCTCACCTAAAAGCACGAAAGTGAAAGACGTGAGGGAATATCTTAGAGAATTTCTTGGAGATCCCCGAGTGGTGGATATTAATCCACTCCTCTGGAAGATTATCCTAAACCTCTTTATTCTGCCCTTTCGGCCGAAAAAGTCTGCCGAAGCCTATGCACGGATTGCCCAACCTGACGGGTTTCCCCTCATCACCAATACGGTGAAGGTGGCCCAGGCGGTAGAACCGTTGTTGGACAAAAATCTTGAACTGAACCATATCTTTCTGCTCTCCGAGCCTCGGGTTCCGGCCGTCCTGGATGCCTGGGAAAAAGAAGATGTGCAGACCCGCGCTCAAAGAGTGTTGGTTTTGCCGCAGTTCCCGCAATACTCAGAGGCCACCATTGGTTCGGTGGTGGATGGCGTAGGTAAAGAACTAGGAAAAAGAGTAAACATCCCGACTTTTACCGTGGTGAACTCTTATCATAAATCCAAAGCCTTTATTGATCACTCTGTGAGGAAAATTCAGGAATCCATGCAGGCCCATCCGGATATGCAGGAACTGGTGATTTCATTTCATGGCATTCCACTGAGACGAGTGATTAAAAAGAAAGATATCTATCTTCTGCATTGTCTTGAAACCTTTGAGCTGATTAAAGAGCGTCTCAATTTAAAGATACCAATCTCCATGACTTTTCAGTCGCGCTTCGGCTCAGAAGTCTGGCTTGGGCCATATACCGACAAGACGGTGGTTCACAAAATAGAAAATGGCGTGAAAAAAATCGGTGTTTATTGCCCAAGTTTCGTGGTGGATTGTCTTGAGACCACCGATGAAATTGGAACTGAACTGGCCCACGAGGTTAAAGACGCAGGTGGTGAGTTAGTTCATGTTCCGTGTCTTAATGCGGACCCAGAGTGGATCCGGGATTATGCTCACTTTATAAACGTATATGCGAATGGCTCTCAGGTTGAAAGAGAGAATCTTTTTTACGAAATCGATGCTTCCAAAAGGTATGAAACCGTGTTGAATGAACAGGCCAAAAATATGCCATCTGAACTTCCCCCTGAATCAAAAAAGGTATTGAAGCTCATTTTCCTTACGATGTTCATGGATCTTGTAGGGTTTTCCATAATTTTCCCGATGTTTCCTTCTATGGCCAAGCACTACTTGAGTGTAGATGCGGATAATTATTTCTTAAGTGCCATGATGAATCTCATCACCAACATCCAGTCCTATTCAGTTGGTGCTGATGGTACCTCTGGCATGAGCACAGTGGTTCTCTTTGGGGGATTGTTAGGTGCCCTTTACTCACTCTTGCAATTTGTGGCGGCTCCTCTCTGGGGTGGGATTTCCGATCGAATCGGAAGAAGACCGGTACTTTTAATTTCTGTATTCGGATTATTTTTTAGTTACGTGCTGTGGTTTTTCTCAGGCTCCTTCACCTTGCTCATCATCGCCCGCGCTTTGGGTGGCCTTATGTCGGGTAACCTCTCAATCGCTTCGGCTATCGTGAGTGATGTGACTGATGATAAAAACCGATCCAAAGGAATGGCCGCTATTGGAATCGCCTTCGCTTTGGGATTTGTTTTTGGTCCGGCCCTTGGCGGAATACTTTCTCTTTATAATCCTATCGCTCATTACCCAGAATTAGCAGCATGGGGAGTGAACCCTTTTTCTGCCCCGGCAGCTCTCGCAGCTATTTTGAGTTTTATTAACTTTTTTACCATCTGGAGATCTTTCCCGGAAACTCTTAAGAAGGGAAGTAAGTCGCACATGGAGAGAAGTATCAATCCGATCAAGCTCTTCAAACCTCTGCCGATTCGTGGTGTGAACCTTACGAATATTAGTTACTTCTTTTTCATCACGGCTTTTTCTGGGATGGAATTTACTCTGACCTTCCTGGCCGTTGAAAGACTGGCCTATACCTCTTTAGATAATGCTTATATGTTCATCTACATTGGATTTATCATTGGTATGGTTCAGGGTGGATATGTTCGAAGAAAGGCCAATCTGGTGGGCGAAAGAAAAATGGCCCTTAGAGGACTCATTACTATTGCTCCTGGTTTGATTATTCTGGCCTACACACAAAACAATTTCATGCTCTACGCCGGACTTTTCTTTCTGGCAGTAGGATCTGCCATGGCCATTCCGTGTCTGACGTCATTGTTGTCATTTTACTCGCCAAGAGACATGCAAGGTCAGAGTCTGGGTATCTTTCGATCCCTTGGATCTTTAGGTCGAGTGATTGGACCTATCTACGCCTCTCTGGTCTACTGGAAATTTGGTTCCATCACTGCCTATTTGACGGGAGCGATCTTAGTCTTTTTGCCGGCCATGATTGTCGCCAAATTGCCTGAACCACCGAAAAGTGAAGAGTAGTTCAATAACTTGTAAAAGGCTCCTTCAGGAGCCTTTTTGATTTAATCAACCGGTGGCTTCATCTTGTGATCGACTGCAAAGATCACGGCATCTTTAAAAAGATTCCAGAATTTTAACGACTCCTGGGGATTAGAATTCGGAAGTTCCAAGGTGTAGGTAGGAATCTTTTTTTCCTTACCCGCCCAGTTACCAAGACTTCCTGGGAAAATTGGGTAGTTGGATATTTTGTATCCATCTGCTTTTGAACTCATTTGTTCCAAAAGAAGTTTCGCTCCAATGCCATCTTCAGCTTTAAGTGAAGGGCCATCGTAATCCAATAGAGTCAGTGGAGCATGAACCGTAACAACTTTATTCGGTTTGTATCGAAGGATGAGGTTCATCTGAAAAATGGTTTCTTGCTCAGACGCTGCTGAATGACCGGGAAACTTTCGTTTGTCAGATTTCAGATTGTTCTTCCAGCGTTTGATCGCGTCTGCTTTCCAGTCGGCGGTTGGGAAGTTTCGATTCACATCAACGCCGCGACCATTGGTGCGGGTTGGCTTCGGTTTCAGAAAAGAATCAGGAGCAACCAAAGGAGCAACCACCACAACTTTGTCCTGAAAGGTGTGATTGTTTTTTAATTCACTTAAAAGGTCCCAGCAAAATTTCACCGGCGTAATCTCATCACCGTGTACTCCGCACATAACGAGTGTTGTGTTTTCTCTGGCCACGGGATTGTTTTCATCTCCAAAAACAGTCCATACGAGCGGAGTACCCAGGTTTGAGTTTCGGACATGGTTCCATTGGAAGTTTTCGCAGCCAACATCGCCCCATTTATATTCAGTAAATTTTTCACCGATCTGCCCGCAAAGTTTTTTCACTGGCTCTGTGAGGGTGAAGGGTACTTTAGGGGTCTCTACCTGAGACCAGGTAATTAGTGGAAGAGAGCTGGCAAAAGCTACAAAAGCGCGGAATAATGACATGATGACCATTTTATATGAAGCTGTATGAATAAACTAGTTGTCCTCGCGAAAAACCAAAATACCTACTTTATTAAAAGACTGACCGAGGAAGTCAGAGAAGGGGTTGCTTTCTTTAATCCTTGGGCCGACCTGCTTCTACCCGATGGTGAAAACTACCTGGTACGAACAACTGGGGTCTATGGAAATGATTTAGACCTTATGTTTCTTAAAACACTGGCTCCAGAAAAAATCCTTAACCCCTTACCTTCGATACAAAGATTTCGTTCTAAATCCACTCAGTACTTCTGGATGGAGGAGCAAGGGTTTCCCATGCTGCACTGGCTACCAGTTAAGGGAACTGATCTTATCACCATCGAAAAGTTTTTTCGTTTGTACCCTGAATCAGTGGTGAAGCCGATTATCGGCCAGGGTGGATGGGGAGTTGAGGCCCTGAGCTGGGATCGCTTCAAGAGTTGGAAGAAAAAACGAGGAGCGGATGAATCGTATCTGCTTCAGCCTTTCATTAAAGGGGCTACCGAATATAGATACTTCTTTATTAAAGATGATCTTGAGATCGTCCTTGAACGTTCGGCCAAAAGTGGAATCGCTGCCAATTTTCAAAAACAGGGAAATGCGAAAGTCAGTGAACTTCCGGACCAATTCAAACCTGTGGTTCAGAAAATCATCCAGGCATCGGGTGCCAGCTATGGTGCCCTGGACTTACTGGTGGATGAAAACACACTCTATGTGCTTGAACTTAATGTCGTCCCCGGCATTGAGCAGCTGGAAAAAGTCACTGGTATGAACATTATGGCCCACTTAGCTGCCAAGTTTTTCTGTCAGATTTACTAAAGTTTTCCGATCAGCTTCCGATAAGCCACAAGATTAATGTTGTTTAAGGCATAAGGAGCTTTCATGCTTACCAGTTTTTCGGAATTCAAATACTATCAATCATTTCGGGTGCCGGTTGAGTCCCGTGATGATGTGATGTTTCTAGTCGAATACGAAAACGACCAGGGTAAATTCGAATTCGTAGAAAAAGTGAAGCTTATGGATGTCAGTATGACGGGTTTGGGTTTTACTACAACATTCCCACTTCCGATCGGTACAACCCTTCGCTGCTCCTTACAGTTCAAACGTCTGCGTTTTGATTTTGGTGCCAGCATCGTCCGTGCCTTTCACGAAATCGATGCGGTCGCAGATGAGTCCATGAACTATGGCGCTGAACTGGACGCGGAAGATTACGGAAATATGAAACGTTTCATCGAGCAGTATATTCAGAGTCTTCCACCGGAAAGACTAAAAGATAGCTTGATCAAGCTTGCTCTGACTCAGCACTATGCTTCTGAGAAAGAAGGCTTTGAGATGTTCTCGCTCTTGCTTTCACTTTTCAAAGACATCACCCAGTTCGGGAACAAAGAAAAATTTGTAGAATCCATGCTGGAAGAAATTGTGCGCATCCTGAATGGTCAGCGCGCTTCCATTTTCCTTATCAACACGGAAACCAATGAACTCGAAGCAGTGGCTGCATTGGGGATAGATAAAGAACTTCTGAAGTTTGATTACAGAAAAGGAATCGCCGGTTCCGTGTTCACCACCGGTGTGTCATTGAATATTGATTGTAAGACGGATAAAGTTCGCTTCTCCGAAGAAATGGATAAGGTGACTGGTTTTGATACCCGTTCCATCATCTGCTCTCCGATCTCTAACCGTGAAGATAAGATCATTGGAGTCATCGAAATCCTGAATAAGCGAAACGAAGATCGCTTTACTGTGGAAGACGAGAAAACCATGAAAGTTCTGGCATTGATTCTTTCATCAGTGTTTCACAACTATAATCCCATTTCGGAAAAGTCACTCATTCGTCGTTTCTCAACTCCCTACGATCGGGAGTTTGCCTGGATCGGTCGCTCATCTCAAACCTCTGAGATCCGCAAAGCAGTGGTTCGACTTAAAGATATTGATTCACCGTTGCTTGTAAGTGGTGAGCCTGGAGTAGGTAAAAATCTTTTTGCACGTATCGTTCATAATGAAGGTAAACGTGGTCTTGCTCAGTACGTTGCTATCTCCTGTAAAGGTGTTGATGAGCAAACACTAACCAACGAAATTTTTGGCCGTGAAGGTCAAAAGAGTCGTCTTGAAGAATGTGTAGGGGGGACCATTGTTTTTGATGAAATTGGCTTTCTTCCCATTCATCTTCAAATGCGCCTTTTGAAAGTGCTAGGTGAACGTCGTATCCCGGGTTCTCATATCTCATTGGATGTGCGTGTGATCTTTACTTCCAGCCGAAATCTGAAACAAATGATTGAGGAAGAGGGGGCATTTAACCCCGATCTATATAACTACATGTGCTCTTCTGAGGTTCAGATTGAACCTCTCCGAAAGCGCCCTCAGGATATTGAAGATCTTCTGACCTTCTTCCTGAAAAAAGAATGCCGCAAGCAAGGCCTTCTGCTGAAAGATTTCTCAGATGAAGTAAAAGAGCAAATGACTGCTTATTCGTGGCCGGGTAACGTGGTAGAGCTGGAGAAGGCAGTTGAGAAAGCAGTTCTCTATAATCCCAAAGCTCATGTCATTTCAGATCTGGGAAGCAAGTCATCTCCGATTATCGATCTGAGTAAGTCTTCAAACTGTATTTTGGAAAATATCCCACATGCAGATAATCCAGATCTTCCGCTCAAAGATCGCGTGGCGTTGGTGGAGCGCGAGATGATTTTGGCAGAGATTAAACGCCACAAAGGCAATAAATCCAAAGCTGCCATCTCCATGGGAATTTCCCGTGAAGCCCTCAGAAAGAAAATGCTAATGTCGGATGAAATCCTGGATGCCATCAAAACCGGCAAACCGGTAGAAGAAAAGAAAGCAGCCTAAGTAAAGGGCCTCTTCAAGAGGCCCTTTTTTAAATCTGAAAGAAGTGTCTGATGGGTGATTTGCGAAATTTCCATATTGACCCCGAAGGAGACTTTTTAACTCAAATGATCGATTTCTTTCTCTCGTTCCAGAAGCGAAACCATTATAGTTTTTTCAATTTTGATAAAGCCTTGTAACTACACTTCTTTGCACCTTTTCCGATAAGACCCAAAAAGGAACTTCATCTTTGCAACAGTTAGGCATTCTGCTTACCAATTTCCGTTTTATCGATCTACTGGATATTCTGGTAGTCGCGGTGATTATGTATCGGTTCCTTTTAATTGTGCAGGGAACTCGTGCTTATCAAATGCTTTTTGGTATTGTGGCCCTGGCGCTTCTTTGGTGGTTCTCTCAATTTAACGAGCTTTATTCTTTAAGCTGGATCCTACAAAATTTCTTTGATTATCTTTTCATTATTCTTATCGTGCTGTTTCAGGATCAGATCCGAAGTGCACTCGTTTCGATTTCTTCCACCAAGTTCATTGGACGAAATGGACGCTCGAAGTTTGACCAGCAGATCGAAGAAGTCGTTGCCGCATGCTCAGCACTATCAAGAGAGCGCACCGGTGCTCTGATTGTCTTTGAAAAGAATCATGGTTTGCTGAACTACTCATCGAGTGGAACAAGACTTGATTCTCGGGTTCACTCGGATATCATCTATTCCATTTTTCAGACTAAATCTCCATTGCATGATGGGGCAATCATCATCTATAACGGAAATATTCAGGCAGCGGGATGCTTTCTTCCGCTCTCAAAAAACGTAGAAATTGATCGTCACTATGGTACCCGCCACCGTGCTGCTTTGGGGATTACGGAAATCTCCGATGCGGTGGTGGTGACAGTATCTGAAGAAACCGGTCGAATCAATATCTGTTATAATGGCGTCTTTCATTACATGGAAAACGAAGAACTCTTGAGAAAGTATCTGCGTAAGTTCCTGTTGGAAATTGACCGCGTTTCCTCAGCCGAAGTGGCCTCGGGGAGGTCAGTATGATGAGACGTCGTTTAAAGAAACACTCTCTTAAATTTATCTCCGTTTTCCTTTCTATTTTCCTTTGGGCTTACGTTTTAAACTCAGAAAAAGTGAAGTTTGAAAAGACAGTCAGTCTTGAATACATACTTCCGGAAGATATGATCTTTGCCCAGAAGCCGCCGCTGGAAGTGACTTTCATGATTGAAGGGCCTCGTGCTTTCGTACGCACTGTTTCGGAAAGAGAAGACCGTCTGGTAATTGATCTGAATCGGGCCAATTCTAAACGCCAGCTGGCGTTTCAGGTGGATATCAACCCGACGCAGTTAAGCCTACCTTTCGGTATGGTAGTTGAAAGAGTCTTGCCGCGAAGAATTCCGATCCGCCTGGAAAAGAAAGCTTCCAAGATTGTGCCGGTTCGTGCTCAATTCATGGGACAGCTTCCGGAAAAAATATCCCTCATTAAATCTGAACTACGGCCTAGTGAAGTTGAGGTTTATGGTCCGCGTTCTGTCATTGCTACCCTAAAAGAATTGCCGACCCGTCCCATTGAATTGGACGCCCTGGTGGGTCAGGAATCTATACCGGTAGAAGTGGCCTTGCCTGATGAGAGACTTACCCTTACCAGTGGGGCGGAATTGACCTTTGCTTATCAGCTCAAAGCAGCTGGCGGAAATCTGACGCTGGATGATCTTCCCATAAAATTTCTTACGCGTACCAAAACTGTGGAGAGTAAAATCAAATCGGCCCGAGTAAAACTGCTAGTGCCGGAGAAGATCCTTAAAAACCGATCAAACACCTCTTCCTCTGTCCAGGTCTGGGCGGACATCCCGGATGAAGCCGTTGGGCGAGTGGAAGTTCCCCTTAAAGTCGTCCTACCTCCAAGCATCCATCTTTTAGAGATCTCACCTAAGACCATTATTGTGAATATACAATAAAATGGTATAGTAAAATTCATTGTGTTTTCATTCGGAAAGAAGGTTTTATGTCTGGTCGAAAATTATTCGGAACTGATGGCGTACGCGGGAAAGCTAATACCTATCCTATGACTGGTGAAGTGGCTTTTGTTCTGGGTCGAGCTGTGACAAGTTACTTTCAGCAGAACTTTTCACGCAAACCTCTCATCATTATCGGGAAAGACACTCGACTTTCTTGTTACATGTTGGAGCAAGCCTTTTCTGCCGGCGTATGTGCGCAAGGTGGTCGGGCCATTTTGACCGGTCCGCTGCCAACTCCGGGAGTGGCCTTTGTTACTCAGAGCATGCGTGCCGACGCAGGGGTGATGATTTCAGCTTCTCACAATTCTTTTGAAGATAACGGAATTAAAATTTTTGATCGCACCGGACACAAACTTCCGGACGAGATTGAACTGGAATTAGAGAAGATGGTTTTAAATCCTTCACTCATCCAGGTTCGCACGGGTGATCAACTGGGAAATGCCAAGCGACTCGATGAAGTGATTGGTCGCTACATTGTACATACCAAAGCCGCACTCTCTCCACAGTACTCGTTGGAAGGTTTGCGTATTGTTGTAGATGGTGCCAATGGCGCCGGATACAAATTGGCCCCGCTGGTCTTTGAAGAGCTAGGAGCTGAAGTTATTTCTATTGGGAACACGCCAAATGGAACCAATATTAATCTTGCGTGTGGTGCTCTTCATCCGCAGCTGTGTGCTGAGAATGTTAAAAAGTATCGCGCCGATTTAGGTGTCTGTCTTGATGGTGATGGTGACCGGTTAACAATCGTCGATGGGAATGGACAAGTCATTCACGGTGATAAACTTATCGGTCTGTGCGGAAAGTTCCTCAAAGACAACCACGAAATTGGGCCAACTGCAGAAGTGGTTGGCACAGTCATGAGTAACTTCGGTCTGGAGTATTACCTCCAGCAGCAAGGACTCAAATTCACCCGCACTCAAGTGGGCGATCGCTACATTGTTGAGCACATGAGACAAACGGGGGCCCTCTTTGGTGGAGAGCCATCAGGGCATCTGGTTTTCAAAAAATATTCAACCACGGGTGATGGAATTCTTGCGGCACTCAAGGTCATTGAGAGTATCAAGTTCTATGATATGGATTTAGCAGATCTGACTCGCATTGAGATGTTCCCGCAAAAAATGGAAAACGTTATCGTTCAAAAACGCATACCGTTTGAAGACGTGCCGGAAATCAAAAAGGCCATGAAAGATGCTGAAGCTAAATTAGGTAAAGAGGGAAGAATCCTTCTTCGTTATTCCGGAACAGAGCCTCTGGCCCGCGTAATGGTGGAAGGAAAAGATGGTCAGCTGGTAGAATCTCTTTGCACAGAGCTTGCTGGTGTTGTCACAAAAGCATTAGGTTAATATGAAATATGCCCGTCTAGGTGTGAATATCGATCATGTCGCGACTCTTCGCCAGCAGCGTGGAGAGTTTTACCCAGAGGTAGAGCGCGCCGCTGAAGTGGCCCTGGCCACGGGGGCCCATCAAATAACTATTCATTTACGTGAAGATCGCCGTCACATTCAGGATCGGGATGTCCCGGTAGTCCATGAGATGTGCAAAAAATTTAACCTGCCCCTCAACCTGGAAATGGGCTGCGCTGAGGAAATGATTAAGATCGCCTGCGCGCAAAAACCTGAATGGGTATGCCTGGTACCTGAAAAGCGACAGGAGCGAACCACTGAAGGTGGACTTGACGTCGTGGATGCCGCTAACTATAGCCGCGTAAAACATGCTTGTGATGAAATTAAGAAACATTCTCCGGCGACTAAAATTTCTCTCTTTGTTGAAGCCGACGCGCAAGTTTTAAAAAAATGTCTGACCCTGAAGGCAGATGCGGTGGAGATTCATACCGGAGAATACGCAAAAGATTTTCTGTCAAATAAGGATCTGGGCCACCACTTGAAACTCTACCGGGAAGGGCGAAAGATCATCAAAGCTGCAGGCTGGGGATATCATGCCGGACATGGTCTGACCTTTGACTCCCTTGAGCCTTTGCTGAAAGAAAAACAATTTGAAGAATACAATATTGGTCACTGGATTATCGCTGAAGCCGTGTTTATCGGTTTAGGTCATGTGATCAAAGAGATGCTGACATTAATTCAAAAATACCCTCTCGAGGCCTGATATGAGAATTGTAACTCAAAAAGAAATGAAAGAACTGGAAACTGAAGCCCAGAAAAGATTTCATTTTCCAGAAAAACTCATCATTGAAAACGTTGCTCTGGGAGCGGCGAAGGCCATCACCGAAAAGCTTGGGGATGATATCAGTGCCGGTGAACTTATTTTTCTGATTGGGAAAGGTAACAACGGAGGTACCGGTTTAGCTATCGCCCGCCACTTGGCCAGTATGGGTCATGAGTCCCGCGCTTTTTTACTTTTTGATAAGAATGAGGCCTCCCAGGAAGTCAAAGATCAACTTAAAATTTCTGAGTCCTATGGTGTTCGCACCGCTCACATCGATGATCTGGCCAAACTGGAAGCTTATTTCCAACAAAACACTTCGCCCAAAATCATTATCGATGCTATTTTTGGAACTGGGGTGCGTTTACCTCTGTCCCAGTTCATTTACGATGTGATCCATTTCATTAATCAGGAAAAAGCTTTTACCATTTCATTAGATATCCCTACTGGAGTCGAAGGTGACACGGGCTTCATTCAGGGAAATGCGATCCAGGCAGACCTGACCCTGGCCGTTGCGCTTCCCAAGCTTGGCTACTACCAGGCCGAAGGCGCCAGACTTGTGGGTGAGGTGCAGATCATCTCCTCCGGACTTCCTAAGCAGATTTTGGATAAGGGCGGTGATAAGTTTCTCATTGATAAAAATATTAAAGATGAACTTCCACAACCGAGAAATAAGTTCGGCGATAAAAAACTCTTCGGTCACACCTTAGTGATTGGTGGATCTCATGGTCTTACCGGTGCATTAGTTATGGCCTCTACCGCCGCTATCAAAGTGGGCGCAGGTCTTGTTACGGCCGCAACCTGGGAGCCACAGTATCAGGAATTCATCTCGCGCTTAATTCCGGAAGTCATGACGGGTTATGTCCCTTTGGATCAGAGTAAGTGGGGTCGGTTGATAAAAGACCTTGAAAAATATGACTCGATTGTTATTGGGCCTGGGCTTGCCCGCTCTAATCGTGCCCGTATGCTGGTGCTGGAAATTCTCAATAACTTTTCTGGTCCAGTGGTGCTGGATGCGGATGCTATTAACGTTCTCTCTCTAAAAGAAGATGCTGAGGTTTTTACAGTCAGAAACGCTCCTACGCTTATGACTCCTCACTTCGGTGAGTTTTCGCGCTTCTCAGGAATTGCTCTGGAAGAAGTGACAAAAGAACCATTTCATTACCTGCGAGAAGTGATCGAGCGAATCAATTGTACTGTTATCCTTAAAGGTCCATGTACCTACCTGGGCTTTACTAACGGGAAAACTTATTTCAATTATGCCCCTAACGATGGCATGGCCACCGGTGGTGTAGGTGATGTTCTGGCCGGGATCCTGGGTGGTCTTATTGGTCAGGAAGCTAACCTAAAAAAACGAGTTTCTCTTTATAATATATATGAGAACTTGAATCGCACGATCCTTATGGGAGTGTTGGTTCATACTCACGCCGGATTGGCTGCGGCAGAAAAAAATGGTGTGCGTCCGATGACCGCGACCAGTCTGATCGAAGCATTCCCAGACGCATTCAAGTCACTGGATGAGTGGCTCAAAGAGGTTTCAGGATGAATAAGAAAGTTGTACGTGAGTGGAAAAAAGTTTATCGCTCAGATTTGCCCTATATTGTTTATGAGTTAAAGGATCTGGCCAAGGTTCCGGGAATGATTATTCTAGAAGGTGCTTTAGGAGCGGGGAAGACAACTTTTACTCAGTTTTTTGTAGGTGAGAAAGAAATCTTGAGTCCGACTTATTCTATCCTATCGGAGAATAAAAATATTATTCACGCCGATTTCTATCGGATTGAAAAAAATGAGGAAGTTCTCCAGTTGGAAATACCTTTATATCTGGAAGACAAACAGTATTTTTTTGTTGAGTGGGGAATGAAATTTGCTCGCCGATTAGTCAGAGAATTACCGGAGAATTGGACCCCATATTTGCTAGAAATAAACATCAATTCAGGTGCTGGGGATAATGAAGAAGGACCATCCCGGAACTTCGTTTTATCTACTCTCCATGATGACTAACTAAGTTGGTCGGAAAATTCTGCCCGGAGACAAATTAACACCGGACGGCTCTTTTTTATGCTGTAATAGCTTGATTTCGCTTCGTTTTGCCATCGAACCATCTGGTCCTGTAAAAATATAAATAAACATCCAGAATAAAAAGTTGACGTGAGAAAATAGAAAAGGTCATACTATTTAGGAGATATTTTCAGTCTGATTTGCAGTGAGCGGCAATCAGGATGGAAAGGATCTTTCGGGTGACAAGGATGGTTTAGGAGCCCGATTAAAAAATTACCAACTTTTTTGGATTTATGGAGGAAGACAATGAGACTTACATCTAAAGGACGTTACGCAGTTCGAGCTATGCTTGATCTTACTTTCCACTCAAATGGAAACCCAGTAAGACTACAAGAAATCTCAACAAGACAATCAATCAGCTTGCACTATCTTGAGCAGCTTTTCAGAAAGCTTCGCACAGGAAAAGTTGTTAAGTCAGTTCGCGGCCCAGGTGGGGGATATGTTCTATCTCGCTCTATGGACGAAATCTCTGTTAAAGATGTACTAGACTGCGTTGGTGAGAACATCAACCCAGCTCGTGACATTCTTGGTGTTCCAAGCTCTGGAATCGAAATCATGAAAGATGAAGCAGGTAACGAACTCAACGCTATCGTTGATACAAAAGAGTTCAACCTGACTAAATCATACTTTGAGAACCTTGGTACAATCATGCAGGATTACCTAGCGACTACTACGCTTGGTGACCTTATGAGAAAAACTAAAGGTGCAGAGGCTTTCGCTAATGAAAATGCGAACAACTCTGCTATCCGTGGCAACATCGGAGAAATCAACCAGTAAGAGGTTGACCTCATTTAGTGGATCGAATTTATTTAGATTTTAATGCTACTTCGCCGCTTTCAACCTCAGTCTCTGACTGGTTGAAAAGCGGCGAAGTCGTTTTTGCCAATCCTTCTAGCCAGCACTCGGCCGGTAAATCCGCCCGCAAAGTAATCAACGAATCACGCAGTTATCTTTTTAATTGTTTCAGACAGTCCGAAAAAGACACACATCTCTTTTTTCACTCTGGTGCAACGGAAGCCTTCTCTGCTTTTGCTCATTCATTTAGTGAGTGGGCCAGACTCGAAGGCAAGGATCTGTTGATTTGTTATTCAAAGCTTGATCATCCGGCGGTGACCAGTCTATCTGAACGTTACTTTGGACCTCAGGTAAAGTTTTATGAGTTAAAGCTTAATGGTCTTGAGTATGACCACGAGACAAACTTCGAAGCCATTAAAGACAAAAAAGATAATAATCCTGATCTTCTCATTCTTTATCACCATCTATGGGTGCATAACGAAACGGGTGGAGTTTCTTCACTAGGCGAGCTCAGTCAGTTCAAGACAATCCCGGATCTTTATCTGCATGTGGATGCGGTTCAGGCACCGGGCAAGATTCCTGAATGGAAAGAACTTAAAGTGGGGGACATCTTCACGTTTTCGGCCCATAAATTTGGTGCTTTGAAAGGAGTTGGTTTTAGTTTTTTCTCAAAGAAAATTTCTTTTCACCCGCTAATCAGCGGTGGTGGTCAGCAGGGAAATTTGCGCTCTGGTACTGAGAACCCCATGGGTGTACAGAGTGTGATATTAGCACTTAAGGATTTGAGTTCAGTGGATGTCTTGGCCAATATGCAAAAACGTAAAGAGCTGGAGACGTTCCTGCAATCGGCCCTCACTGGAATAGGCGAGTTGCTCTCAACCCGTTGTCGGGAACAAAATGCCAATACTCTCTATTTTTATCTTAAAGATCTTCCTTCTGATATTGCTCTGGCACTTTTCGATCTTCAGGGACTCATGCTTTCGGCGGGCTCAGCTTGCTCTAGTGGAGCTGCCAAACCCAGTACGCTCATGACCCATCTGGGATATAAAAATGAGGCCAAGAACGGTCTGAGGCTCTCATTTGGCTTTGATCTCTCAGACGAGGAAGTTCGATCAATCCAAATCAAGTTAGAGATGATATTTAAAAAGTTAAAGCTCTAAGCAACTGCTCAGAAATCAAAAAAAAACGATATGTTAGGGCTTGTATTTGTATATTACAGATAAGGATAAAAAATGCCGAAAATCCAGATTAGATTTACGATAATAAGTTACCACATTAACCAAATATCTTTGAAAAAACGTTACGAATTAACATTCGTGAATTATTGAAATAGCCAATAACTAAAAAGCCTACAGGAAAAGGGAAGAAGTTATTTGATGTGCTTGCTGGGTTTTCAATAATTCCTCTAACGAGTCTCTATCTATTAGTTTCAAAAAATGATCCTCTTTATAAAAATTATCAAGAGCAAGAAGCAGGATTAGAGAAAATTTAAAAAGAAGTTGTGAATTTAAAGAAGCCTTGCCTGAGTTTCAGCCGAAATGAGGATGATCCAGGTTACACTATAAGTTATCGACCATTTGAGAAAGCTCAGATGAGTGAAGAGCAGCATGAGCGAAAAGAGAGAGAAAAATATGCTGAAATTGAAGGATGTTTACTAAAGAGGCATCATGAAAGCCATCTTCACGACCTGGATGTGGAGCAAGAGGAAATGGTATATGCCTTTCGTGACCAAATGAAAGGGGAAATTTATGAGGGACTTTTTAACAAACTTTTTGTGCTTAATTGTACTTATAATTTCTTGCCCTGGTGCTTGGTCTAAAGGGCAGGTGAGTGTATTGGTAAATCTCAATCAAACACAGCCGCTTTCATTTAAGGAAGTGCGCGATCATCAAGTGGAGCTGAGTTATGATTTAATTCAGAAAGGCTTAAGTCTTGCCATTAAAGAAGTCTCTCACAAATTTTGTAAAAGTAACTAAGAGTGTTTACACGGCGTCTTCTCTTTGCACCTTTTACCTTGATTGGTTCTGCTGAAGTTATAGAAACGCATGTAATCGTCGAGTTGCCTCTGCATATAAACCTTCTTCCGAAAAAACACTGCATAATAATCCTCCTGGATCGTCTGATTGAGTTTCTCGCACGAACCATTAGACTGTGGATGACGAGCCTTCCTTGTGGAATGCTCTATCTCACTCAGGTAATGAAAAAGCTGGTAGTGGTGAGTTTCTGGAAACCACAGAGATATGTTTCACAATCTGCCAGAACTCTGAGGACAGGGCCTCGATACTCATCGACAAATGGCAGGACCTTCGAGTTGAGGAATTTAGCCGCAACAGTAGCTGTTATCTGTATATATCTTGGCGAGTCCAACGTTTGAAAATGTTTGTGGTGAACACAATTTAAACTGAGAACTCCTGTGACGATTTAAAGGCAATCTTTTTAGTCTACTTGATACCGATTTTCTTAGTTAAGCCAAAAAATTAAGCACTAATTTTTGATTTTTCGATGAAGTAGCCTGCACCGATTTTAATCTTCAGCTCTAAACCTATGTTTTTTAATTTGTTTCTTATGTAGTGTAGCTGAACATCAACATTCCTAATCTGCTCATCCGTAAATTTACAGGCGTTAGCAATTTTGCATCGACTCATTACGTTTCCATCTTCATTTGCAATCATTTGCAAAATTTTGAACTGAGTTGGAGTCAACTTCACATATTTGCCTTTATATAAAATACATTTGGCATCATTTAAGAAAGAAATGTTCTCCCTCTCGATTAAAGATTGCTCGAGATGCCTATACTTCTCGTTTGCTGATATGAGCCTCTTAGATAGAAGAGCTGGTAATTCATCTTCCGAAGCAATGAAGTCTACCCCGGCCTTGTAAAGGAATATACTTTCATTGTTAGACGGCCTGTTTGAATGAACTGAAGAAATTGTAGAAAGAGGAAACTTAAGACGAAGATAGGTGGTTCCAGCAAAAATGAGGTTAAAGCTTTTGATAGAAAATATAAAAATATCATTTCTTTCATTTGGCTTTAAAGAAAAAACGTTATCTTCTTCGTAGTGATTAATGTTAACTGGACATGTGTTCATGATGTCTTTACAAATGCTTTCAGTTGTAAATGTCTTTTCACCAATAATATGGATGTTGATAAGTTTATTCATGCTTTCTGCTTCATCTTTCTTTGAGTGGGTTTTAAAGGCCTGTAATTTTTTGGTGAAGTTCGACCAATCGTTTTCAACCTTGTGAGTGCAACTGGTGTGATGCCTAAGTAGCAAGCAATTTGATGTTGCGGAACAAGACTGAAGATTTTAGGCTTTGTTTTCAGCAAGATATTAAATCTGTCTAGAGCCTTCATTGTCAGAAGCTCAAGCTCGCGTTGTTCTTTGATTGTGTAATTTAGCGCCAGAATGTTGAAAGCGATCTTCTGCCAAATAGGGTTTCTTTCCGTCAACTCTTCATAAGATTTAAATGAGAATTCTAAGAGGGATCCTTTACTTATGCATTCAACTGAAATTTTAGATGGCGTCCCATTGAGGATCTCAGTGAAACTTGCGATTACATCATGAGGTAAGTGAAAGCTTCTTATGTATTCGCGATAGCTATCATTTAGGTAGTAGACCTTAAAGACTCCAGACATTACAATAAAGCAGCTCGATACCTTCTCGCCCTTCTTGAAAACAATACCTCCATCACGGTAAAAGCTTTCAGTAAGAATTTTTTCAAATTCTAGCCAGTCTTGGATTGATATTTCGGGCGATATTAATTGTGTGTATTTAAAGAGTTTTGGGTATCTCATTTGCTTCCTTGTAAATGAGTCTGTAAAACTCTAGCATTTTACAAGTTGGCGCCTGAAAGAATAATGATAGACATGTATAGCGACGAAGCCTTTTTCTTATTGTACAAGTACATCAATAACTGCATTTTAAGTATTCCTCATTCGTATATGATTTCTAAATGAGTATTAATTATGTCTATAAAGTTCTTATCGTCTCAAATGATGATTCCGTCACTAAGTCATTCGAAAAAGTCCTAACTGC
>JBEIEO010000013.1:0-22290 GCA_040382895.1 Halobacteriovoraceae bacterium | reverse complement strand
CCCACCACACCGATTCCATGAAGGTGAGATCCATTGTTTTATAATCGTTCTGGAAATCTACCCAACGGCCCAGGCGACCGATCGTTTTTTCCCATTCATTTACATATCGATCAACGATGCCACGGCACTCGTCGTTATACTTTTTTACCCCATGAGCAGCAACAAAATCTGAAGCCGACATGCCGAACTTTTTATCAATTTCTTGTTCAATCGGAAGGCCATGACAGTCCCAACCAAAACGACGATCAACGTAGTAACCTTTCATGGTGAAATAACGAGGGACTACATCTTTCAAAGTAGAGGCTACAATGTGGCCGTGGTGAGGGAGACCGGTCGCGAAGGGAGGACCATCGTAAAAGATGTAGTTCTTGCCCTTTTTAGTTTTTTCCAGGGACTTTTTGAAGATCTGGTTATCCTTCCAGTGCTTGAACACCTTGTGTTCAGCTTCAACAAAAGAAAAATTCTCAGAGCTCGGGGCTGCTTCACGTGGTTCCATAAGGGGAAGACTCCAATCGAGTAGGTAAAATGAACCTCCACTCTAGCAGAAAGTGTTAAAGTCGTAAATTTTAAGGACAGTTTTCCGAGGAGAAAAGCATAGGAAAACTTATGAAAAAACTGTTTTGGTCGGCTTTCGCCATGAGTCTAGTTTTACTCACCTCGAGCTCTTTCGCCCAAACAGAGGCGATCGATGATTTTCTGGGTTTGGAGACCGAAGTTCTTCCTGATCTGAAAGGTAAGCAGCGATTTTCTCCTCTTGATATGCATCAAACCAAAGATTGGAACGTATCTCCACGACAAGTGGAGAGAGATTCAAAACCACTGAAGAACCAAAAACACTCACTCATCGCCTGGGATCGTGTTGATCCGGAATCATGGATGGATATTCAGCTTTGGCTCCGGGAACGTGGGATCAAGGACAAGATTCCTGATTGGAAACTTCGCTTGCGCGATGATCGCCAGTTTGAGCACATGGGAAAAATCTTAAAGTGTCGCGGGAGTTGTGAAGTCTATCGGGGAACGATGAAGGCTTCGGTCCAGCATCTTTCACGCCTCGATGAAGGTGATGAGCTGCGAACAGGTGAAGACAGTGCTGCATGGATTTTTCTCATTGATGGAACCCTGATGCGAGTAGGACCTAAGAGCTCCGTCTCACTTCAGGAAATCAATTGGTCGCCGGATGAGGTTTTTTATCTTGTTCGCTTAAATCAAGGCCATGTGTATTGGCATCCTCGGGAAAAACAAGACTATCCTCTGGAATTATCTCCTGAAACAGATGCCTTCAGTCTGCCACTCATGGTAAGAGAGGCCAATCAGCAGTTTTTTGAACGGGACATTTTTCAGAAACAGACAGATGTACAGCGTTCGCTGGAAACAACCATGCTGGAAGAAACTGCTATCGCACAACAAATTGCCCGCATCAATGAACTGCGAAAGTCCACTGCCACAATCGCCATACCCAAAACCAAAGTCATGCTGGTAGCTTCGAACGTGACGACCCTTTCCACTCTCACAAGCTTTGATCTCTTTCACTATCCTGGTGGAAAATCTTTCTTCAAGGCAAGAAAGAGTGGTGATTTTAGCATCAATCTTCGGGGGTATTCTGATATCACCACTCACAAGATCGAAGATTTGAATTGGCACGAGGTGGAACCAAGCGGGAGAAGTTTTGAGAAAGTTTCTCAAGTCTCGGGACAACTGGAAATCACAGAGCTCATCACCCGCAGGATCAAGTCACTTGAACTCGCGCGTGAAATTTGGTTGCAGCACTACACGTTACCGATTGTTGCCAATCTGGGAACACCATTAGAACTTGCGACCAAGCACGGCTATTTTGTGTGGGGGTCTGACATTCAGCAACGCTTTAATTTTCTTCTGGAATACACCCGGCGGATGGAAACGACCAATCTTAAGTCGATGGAAAACCTGTTGGCAAAACTTGAGGCCAACGGAGAGTTTAATCAGAAAGAAATGGACGACGGCCACTACCAGGCTGCGCTAAACTCATACTTGTTGCAGCTTAAAAAGCGTTATATCAATAAGCGTATGCAGGTCCGTGAGATGAACGATCTACAATACTATGTCTGGATTTTGAGAAATGGAAAAAACAAAAATTAAACTGATCCTTGCCAGTGCTTCTCCCCGTAGAAAGGAGTTGCTTGGTCATTTGAAACTTCCTTTTGAGATTATCACTAAGAATATTCCGGAAGAGTCTAATCATACTGATCCAGTGAAGTTTTCCCAGGAAATCTCGGAAATGAAGGGGCAAGCGGTCTTCAAGGATTGTCTCTCTGATGAAACATCTCATGTCCTGGTAGTCTCTGCTGATACTATTGTTTGTCTGGGAAAAAAGATTTATGGAAAACCGGTGGATGTTAATGAGGCCAGGCAATTTCTAAATGAGCTCGCCGGAAAGAGTCATTCTGTTTTCACAGCGGTATCATTGAATCTCAAAATGGGAAACACAATCCTGACCCATTCCTTTGTGGAAGAATCAAAAGTCACATTCAATCAGATACCTGAATCACTTATGGAGCGCTACCTCGCAACCGGTGATTCTCTTGATAAGGCCGGGGCCTATGGTATTCAGGGTCCATCCTTAACCTTTATCTCCCGGGTTGAAGGGGACTACGCCAATGTCGTGGGTTTTCCTCTTAGCCGATTTGTTTTAGAATGTGAAAAGCTCCTTAAACCCTTTACGCCTGGACATGTATGGTTCGATTTATTCTAGTTTCTTTGATAATGATGATTTCCACCGCCCAAGCTGATTTTCTCGGTTTCAAAACAGGAGATTCAACTCGCAGTAAAATTCCTGAGCTAACGGAAAAGCTAAAAAATCTCGAGATGGGAAAGAATCCCGCCTACGAAGAGAATTTCAATCAGCTGGTTAAGTCCATTGAAACCAGTATGGAGGAAGAAAAACAGTTCTGTGCTGGTGAGGTCGCCGATTCCAGCGGGAAGGTACTAGGGAAGGGACAGAAACAACTGTGCTTCCGGGACCTCAAGGGTCATTATCTCGAAGCACTGGATGTAATTTTTGATCTAAAGAAAAAGTACCTCGGGTTGATTCACAACCGTCAGCTAGAGAAGCTGGGGGAGATTCAGAAGAAGCTCAAGTCTGACATCGAAAAAAGCTTCTAGTCTCTTTTTTCCATTTCTTCTTTCAGAACCATCGTCGCCACATTTGTCTTCGGCTTCAGGCTGCGAACAGCAACCATTGAACGCATAGGACGCAAGCTCTTTGGCTTGGTTTTCTGTGGCTTTTCAAAGTTAAGGGGCTTCGTTGTTTCAAGATTCTCTTTCGTTCTCATAACGACCTCGGGTTTTTAAGCGTTTTTGGTTTCTCGCTTGAAAACCTTCGATCTACGATGCGAGGTTTTTCAGAGGCGAGTAGGATCTAAATGATCACTGTCCAACACGTTTCTCCTGTTGAAGTAATCTATAATTCCTGTCGGATATGTCTCAAGAAAACTTGAGATCTATCTGCCAGGCTATTCTAATTATACCACTACCCGTTTTAGAAGTGGGAAACCGGGAAAAAATGTACACCCAAAGTAATTCTGTCCTATTGTGGGACGTCCGTTTAAGATGGAACTATCGTAATTCTGATAAGTTAGGTGTAGTTATGCGTCATCTTGCCCTCGTTATGACCCTGGCCCTGGCCGGTTGTGGGTCCATCCAGAAAATGGCACTTCGAAGTGCCTCCCCGATGTTTGTTAAAGGAAGCGACAAATTAACCCTTGAGCGCAACTGGGACTTTTTCCGGGATTCTTCCCCGGGAAATCTTAAATTCGTCGAAATGCTGTATCTGCAGGATCCAGAAAATCTGGAACTCCTGGCGACATTAGTGAAGGGGTTTGCTGGATATGCTTATGCCGTCCCTGAGACTCTTGCTTATGGTGATGAATTAGCAGGTAATGAAGCATCTGTGCACAAACAAAATGCGATCTCACTTTATACCCGCGCTTTGGATTACGGTCTGGAATATTTTAATCAAAAAGGCGTTCGAAAAACTCAGATTCTGGGAGCTCAGGATCAGGAATTGAACAAACTGCTGAATAAGAAATTGAGTAAGAAAGATCTCACTGCAGTGTTATTCACGGCACAGGCGTGGGCGAGTTTGATAAATCTTCAAAAAGATAATGTCGCTTTGGTTTCACATGTTCCCAAGGTGAAGGCCATGTTCGATTGGGTTTGTGAAAAAGATCCAAAAATTGAAAACGGCGTCTGTGACATCTTCAAAGCGCAATACGAAGCGGCCCGACCTCGCATGCTGGGTGGAAATCCTGAGAAGGCCCGAGAGCTTTACGTAGCTGCCATTAAAAAAAGACCACGTCACCTTCTTATCAGAGTCGGTTTTATTCAGTATTCTTTATTGCCGGCATTTGACCAGGAAGCCTACGAGAAAGAGGCTCAACTTTTGAGAGAAGAGTTTGCGAAATGGGAAAACCTCAATCGCGATAACCTGGAGAATGAATCTGAATATAAATCGGTTGAGGAACTTAACCTGTTCAATGCGATTGCTAAAAAACGATTCGAACTCATGGAACAAAATAAAAAGAAAATTTTCGAAGGATAAAACATGTTCAAGCAACTGACTTTTGCCGCTCTCCTTATGTCTTCCGCTGTGGCTTTTGGTGCCCAGCAAATTAAACTCGCTGTACTGGTACCTGAAGGGACAACCTGGGGAAACAGTCTTAAAAAACTTTCAAAAGAAGTTGAGACAGTTACAAATAATGAAGTCTCTTTCAAAATCTACTACGGTGGGGTTTCAGGTGATGAACCAGATGTCCTTCGTAAAATTCGCGTGGGCCAGCTCCATGGTGGAATTTTCACTGGTAAAACCCTGGGCGATATCAGTGGTGATGTTCGCGCGATGGAGATCCCATTCACGTTTTATGAGAAGCAGGACAAGGCTTCTAAGGCCCTGAATAAGCTTGCGCCACAATTTAATTCTCTCCTTAAAGGTAAAGGCTTTGTGAACCTGGGCTTCTATGAAATTGGACAGGTGTACGTTGTTTCTACTAAAAAAATAGCCACACTTAATGATCTCAAAGGTGTGAAGATCTGGTCATGGGAAGGAGATCCTCTGGTAGGAGCGATGATTGAGTCATTGCAGTTAGTTTCAGTGCCTCTGGCGTTGCCGGATGTGCTTTCGTCTCTTTCTACAGGAATCATCGATGCAGCTTATGCTCCACCACTTGCGATCCTTGCTCTTCAGTGGCACACCAAAGTAAAGTACCTAGTAGATTTTCCAACGGCTTTCTCTATTGGTGCTTTACTTGTTTCGGATAAAGTCTGGTCAAAAATTAAACCGGATCATCAACAAAAAATCACTGCACTGGCGCAGAAGTTCGTGGCTGAAGCTAACCAGAAATCAGCTGGTGAAAATGCCCAAGGACTTGAGCAGCTGAAGAAAAGTGGCATTCAGTTTGTTTCTTTTCCGGCCGCCGACTACAAACAGGCCGCTGCTGCCCGAGGCACAGTGATCAACAAGATCAAAGACAAATTCATCTCTTCTAAAATGATTCAAACCCTGGATAACGAGGCCAAATAATGAAAGCAGTAGTTATCTTCGATGACATTCTGGAGCGCTTCAGCCGTTATGGTCTCATCTCCAGTCTTTTTGGCATCCTGGGACTCGCCGTGATGGCGATCGTCTTCCGCTGGATGGGGCAGAGCCCGATGTGGATTGACCCTCTGGTGCGCCACCTGGTTTTTCTATCCGCCTTTTTCGGTGGCTCTCTGGCCACCAGTAAGAATGTTCACATTAAAGTGGATCTTCTGACCAAGCTCGTGGAGAAATCCAGCTCAAAAATCGTGCACTGGTTACACCGCAACATCGTCGCTCTCTTCTGTTTCATCGTGTGCCTGGCACTTGTGAAGTCCGGCTGGGATTTTTATCTGGTAGAAAAAGAATTCGGCGCTCCTGCGTTCTTGGAAATTCATAGTGCTTATCTTGTGGGTATCATTCCTTTTGGCATGGCTCTGATTACACTTCGCTTTTTGAATCAATTGATTCTTGGCATTTTTGGGGGAGATCCGCGTGAGCCTCATCGCTTATAGTTCAATCTTTGTACTGGCGCTCTTCGGAGCACCCATCTTCGCAGTCATGGCCGCCTTTGCGCTGACGGCTTTTTATTTCAGTGGAACGGAACTATCTGCGGTGGCAGTGGAAGTTTACCGATTGGCATCGGCACCTACCATCCTTACCATTCCGCTGTTTACGTTCGCAGGGTATGTATTGGCCGAATCAAAGGCTCCAGTGCGACTCCTTCGACTCTGTAACGCCTTTCTGGGGTGGATGCCGGGTGGAGTGGCGATTGTGTGCTTGTTTGTGTGCGCCTTCTTCACTGCCTTCACCGGCGCTTCCGGTGTCACTATTATTGCTTTGGGTGGATTACTTTATCCGATTCTTATTCAGGAAGGTTTTAGCGAAAAGTTCTCTTTAGGACTCATCACGACCTGCGGATCTCTGGGTCTATTATTTCCACCATCTCTGCCTATCATCCTTTACGGGATCATTGCTAAAGTTGATATCGATGATCTATTCCTGGCCGGTCTATTTCCTGGCATTATCCTCATGGTCATCCTGGGTGCTTGGTCTATGTATCAGTCCCGTAACAATCCTAAAAAAAAGCACGAGTTCTCGGCTAAAGAGATGATTGGTTCTTTGTGGGAAGCGCGCTTTGAACTTCCATTACCTGTTTTTGTTCTGGGCGGAATCTACGGTGGTTTTGTGACGGCCACTGAAGCCTCTGCGCTATCTGCTTTTTATGTATTAATCATCAACTGCTTTGTGACCAAAGATATCTCTCCGGTTAAAGATCTTCCGAAAGTGATCGTAGAGAGTCTCACACTGGTTGGTGCGATCCTGCTTATCCTTTGCTGTGCTTTGGGGATGACGAACTATCTTGTGGACGAAGAAATTCCAATGAAGATACTTGAGGCGATGCGCACTTTGATTACCAATAAGTGGCTCTTCCTCCTCGTGTTAAATATCTTTCTATTGATTGTGGGATGTCTGATGGATATTTTCAGTGCCATCATTGTGGTGGTACCGCTGATCATTCCGATTGCCGAGCAGTTTGGGGTCAACCCGTTGCATCTGGCGATTGTTTTCCTGACGAATCTGGAGATCGGTTACATTACCCCACCAGTGGGAATTAATTTATTCATCAGTTCGTTCAGATTCAACAGACCAGTACTGGAACTTTACAGGGCGGCAGTTCCATTTTTATTGCTTATGATTGTGGCCCTCTTAATTATTACTTACATACCATGGTTTACTTTGTTCTGGTTCAACTCTTAAGTTTCATCCTGGTCACTCCAGGATGGGCGAAAATGGATCGTATCCACTCTGAGGGATACCTGGGTGAGAAGTGTCTGGATTCCTATGCCAATCGTCGCAGGCCTTTGGTGGTACAGGATTTCTACCGTGGAAAGCTCAACTTTCAGGATGAACTTTTTTACCAGAACTATTTCACACCATACATTTTCAATCGCGAGCTGGATTTCACTACCTTTCTGAAGTCGGAGTTGATGGGTAGCCTGGCTTGCACCAACGAACAGCTCTCTGAACACTTTGATGATATCCGCTATTCTTATCGCCTCATCACCCTCAGTTATCTGATGGAAGCTCAGTGGCACATGAATATGGTGGCAAAGCATTTCGGTGCAACCAAAGTCTGCCGGTTTGATGTAACCACCTTCGCCGACAAATGCCGTCCTAAATCAGCAGAGATGAAGAAGTTCGTTGCTGGCATCAAAAAATACAATCCAAAGTATGAGGAATCTCTACCTAAGACTTATATCAAATCTGATTGGTGGAAAGATTTCTCTAAAAAACATTTTAAATTCTATTCCCACTACCGCATGGATACGGTCTGCCAGGGTCGCTGTTCAGTCACTGAGCTTGAAAAAGAAATGGGTGGGGTGTGTGAGCAGGATGAGAAACTCATGAACCTCATTTGTTCAGAATCCGATGAAATCTATGGCCTCTCGTCTGTCCCTGACGCGTATTATCTGATAGGTACATCGAACATCATCAATACCTATAATCATCAAGGTCAGGCTCACGGATGTTTGCGAAGATTTTCGGAAGTTATGGCCCACAAAGAAGTTCGATATCCGGTGATGGGACATCTTTTTCAAACTCTCAGGGCCCACTTGCAGAATCTCTATCAGGAGCGCTTCCTACAGGGACGAGTCTTTTTCTTCGGTTCGGGTAAGGAATTTGAGGAGAAGGGATTAAAAGATCTCTACGTCATGGAGCAACCACTCAAAATTCAGGAACTCGATAAAGAAGGGCCTGAACCTAAAGCTCCGGTAAAAGCACCTGAAATAAAACCCGAAGTTAAACCGACAGTGACAAAGGTTGAGCCTGCACCGGTGAAAAAAGAATTCGTTGAAATTCGCACGCCCGTGAAGAGTGCTTTTCTTCAGGCAGCCGAGGTTCGTAAAGCCCAGAATCTTGATCAGGTTGAAGTGGATATGTTGAAACTGAAATACGACTACGTTTTCACTTTGCATATGATCAATACACTTTCAGTGAAACTGAAAACCTTCATGACCCGTGAAGCGTTAAGTGAAATGCTGAGTTTTGATCGGCTTGGATCTAAATCAGCCCCTGTGCCGCTTCTGTTTCTAAAGTACATGATTGATATGCAGGAGCACACTGGTCTTTACAACGTCATCAGTGTTCTGGGTGATGAGTTCTATGTTTCCAATGAAATTGATGGAACCTTTAAGCCGGAAGTTGAAAGAGTCCGCATTCTTAATAATGAGTCCACTGGGCGTCAGTGGCAGCTCTACATTATCCGCCCTTAATACCACTCAGCTTTTATTACATGGGCAAGACTCCGTTGAGCGGCCGTAATACCCACATTTGAATCTTCAAAGATGAGAGTGGTCTCGTGCGAACTTTTTAGAATTTGCATGGCCTTCAGATAAGGCCAGGGCTCAGGTTTCACCTGAACCGAGTCATCGCGTGTAAGAACAAAGTGAAAGAAATTTTCCAATTTTACCAATCGAAGCAGCTCTTGGGTAATAAGTTTTTCAGATGAAGTGACCAGACCCAGCTTGAAGCCTTCGGCTTTTGCCGTATCCAGTAGCGCTCGGATCGCAGGTGAAAAAAAGGCATCGCCTTGAACCGCTTTTAGAATATTAAGAAGGTGTCGGTTTTTTTCGTTCACAAAGGTATGCACATCCCAATGCTCCGGAAAGCCCTTCCAGTCTTTAACGATGTCATAAACCAAATGATCGGCCTTGCCCATAAGCAGCTGATGGAGTTCTGCTGGCCCTAATGGGGGAAGTATTTTCTGATCCTGACCGATTTTTTGCAAAGCCTGGGTATGATAAACTTCAGTGTCAAAAAGCGTTCCATCCATATCAAAGAGCAAGGTATCAACACCTGGAAAACCGCCTTTTAGGTGGTTTAGGTGAGGAACTATTTTCATCGGAATGGGATGAATCTGTGTCATATTGATTATTATAAGTTGATGCACAGTGTTTTGGCGAGGCTCATTGGCCAAAAAGTCAAAAACGGAGTACAAATGGCCCTGTTTAATCAAGAGGAATTTCCATGACAGACGCTGAGATCAAAAAAGATCTGCTGAGCCAGCTATTATACGAAGCCCAAGCCTACAGAAAATTCGAAGATATTGAGAAGCTGGTTGAAGGTGGTCGGGATCTTTCCATGATTCCTATTCAGCCCTTATACGTTTCGCTGCAGAATACTTCCAAAGAACAGGTCGCTCTGATCCTTCCCAAACTTTCTACTGAACAAAGACAGGCCTTAAGAGATATTGATTTCTGGCAAAAAGATGCCGTAGATCCTCAGGCCGTTTATTATTGGCTGGATGTGTACTCGAAGTGCCCGGACGAGCAAGTGGTCCTTGAGTATGTTAAGAGTGAAGACTTTTTGCTGGGATTAAAAAACCAATTCACTATTCAAACCTTCGATGCTGAAGATCCGATGTATCCGGATGATGATAATTACTTTCTGACTGAAGATAATCAGTTACTGATTGGTTATCCGGAAGACTTCAACCAGGTCCAGGAACTCAAAGAGATGATCCGCCGTCTCTACAGTGAAATGAGCGTAGAGAATGCTTACGCATTCTTGTTTAAGATGGTAGTGGATTCTTACCAGATTATGGAAGAGGCCAATTACCAGGAGAAAAAAGAACGCCTGAGAGATTTTGGTTTTGTTGATTACTATGATGCTCTGGAATACAATTCGTCTTTTAGTTCTCAGGCCCAGATTGATTCATTCATCAATTCCAAGAAAGCTCTGACACCGGATCTGGATTCCATGTCACAGAATCAGAGCCTGCACGCTACTTCTTTGGTGCCATATCAGAACGGCATGGAATCCATTAAAGATGCTTTGAACGAGATCAAAGATGAGAAGCGAGGACAGTTCCTGCATTTCAATTTCGTTCGTCTGGTGAATTCCCGCATGACGCTAGAAGACGCTCTCAAAAACGGAACCATGGCCATGTCCCGTGTCGGGAATCAGACTCGTCAGTGTCTGGAGCTAGGCTACGATTACCTGAAGGCATCATTTAAAAAAGAAAAACCGGTCTTTGAAGTTTTCGACTTCCTGGATGTGTACAAAATCGGACACTCTCTGATGGATATTAACCGGAAGAAAATTAAAAAGACCCTGGCCTCGACTCCGTTTGAAAAAGATGATTTTTCTTATTTCCTTGGGATGTACTGGAATGCCTTCCTGGAAAATTCTTTCGAGGAAGTTACACGTTATAAGTTCGATGGAAGTTCAAAGCCTCTTGAGATCAATAGTGTGGAGTCTTATCAGCTTTGGAACGAAGCCAGCATCACCTTCATAGAAGGTCTCCCTTTTATTCAGACCTTCTTCCAGAGCCTTGAAAAACTCAAAACTGATGGAAAACTAAACGATCAGTTTTACCTGAACTACGAAGTTGAGAACATTGACTTCGAAGCGATCATGATTTCAAGTTTCATTAACTTTGTAGGTGGGTATTACCAGGAGTCTACTTCTGGTAAAATGGGTGTTACCATTTCCGAACTTAAGAGCTTCTATCATCAGTTCTTCATGAAAAATGGGGAGGAGTATCTGATTAAAGGCGAAGAAGATCCTGTGCTTCGTCTTCAGACAAAAAACTTCATTGAAAAGTTCGGTCTGACTCTTATCAAGAATTTCGATCGCTACTTGTATCAGATCATGCTGGAGCAACTAAATGGATATGAAGTCGACAATATGACGGAAGAAGATTTTAAGCACATCGGTGGGCCGATTCTTTTGAACTTCACCAGTAATTAATCACCGGCCGGCTCAAAAAATTTATCCAGGATTTCACCCAGAGATTTGCGATAGCCTGAATCAGGCTTCTGGCAAATCTCAAAGAGATGCTTGCGCAGAAGCTTCAATTCCTTGGTCTGTTCACTGATTAAGTGCTGACCCTGTTCATACCGGGACGCAAACGGTAACTTATCCATCAGCAAATCTTTAATCTTATTCAAACGAGTAGAATCGTTAGTCAGAAATGTGAAATGTTCAAAAGAGATCTCTTTCTTGGCCTGAGCATTTCCCCGCGGAAGAAAACTCGAATCACCCGACTGGCCTTCGATGAACTCTTCAAAGCCCTTAAGATCTTCCTGCGGTAATGATTTTACCAGGCGTTTCTTATCCATTGTATTTTCCTTTCATCAGGCGATTGAGAACTGAACGGTAAAACAAACGTTCTTTTTCCATCTCGAAAATCTGGCGATGAACCTGGCCATATCTGTTCATACTCTCTTCGATGCTCTGTGAGTCCGCATTGGTGATTTCCTGCTGGAGCAAACGATTCCGGGAGATCAGCTGAGATTCCTTCACATTCATTTTACTTTCTCGTTGGGTGAAGAATTTCGGCAGAGAATCCATATCAAAAGCCGTAGGCATGTGGGTGATGGTAGATTCATGATCAGTCACCAAATAAACCGGATAGGGAAATTTGAAGGATAGGTTATTAGTTTGAAAGAAGTTTTCGATGAGTCCGATCATTTCTCGCTGCTGATCAAGATCCAGGAATTTCAGGTTGAGGGCCACCGGATGCTTGAGGTTTAGGTTCTTACTCAGTAAGTTCTCGAGATCATCAAGCTGAATAGTCCGGACATTAATGTGCTGATAGACGGGAAGACTCATAGATACATTAAACTCAAAAACCGGCCTTGGCGCAAGAAAGTACCTAGGTTTTACCCTCAACACATGATTTAATTAAAGAAGCCAAGTGATTCAGCCAGATTGATTCAGTCGGAGATTATGAAAAAGTTCCAGTTACCCTTTGTGAACTTGCCCCAGGAGTTCCTTCAACTTCTAAAAACCAACCTGTCAGTGACTTCTTCACCTGCGCCCGTCTTTGATGTAATCAAACCAAATAAAGCGCTCACTTCCATTCTGGAAAAAGCCTTCAAAGAATTTGATGACGGCCGAGGAGTGGAAAAAGTGATGCTAGCACTGGGGTGGCAAAATTTTCGCGAACGCATGGCCTCCATTTATGTCTATAAATTGATTTACGGAGATTATCCGGGACACACCAACATGGAGCTGGTGGAAGACGTTAAAACTTTTGAATCCCGTTTTATGGATCATTCCGTTCATGGCTATTCCCGATTGTTTCTTCTCGGATTTTATCTGAAGCTTGCCAATAGCGAAATCCAGCGCCGGGAAGATAACCAGTTTATGGAAATCAAAATTCCGGATGAGGTTCAGAGCTTTTTAAAACTTTCCCAAGGAAGATCAGAAAAGATTGATTGGCTCATTCTTATTCTGGCCCATCTCAATCTTGGGTTGGGAGAAAAGCTTCTCATGAACGGTCTGATCAGTGGAAAGACATTTGATGAACTCTACCAAATGCTATCCAAAGAAGTTCAGGAGCAGATGCATCAAAATTTGCTGGCCTATGGTGCCAGTATTCAGGAACCGGATATCTTCTTATATGAAAAAATTTAAGGTGAGCTATGTCTAAGAATAAAGTTTCTGAACTAATCGATGAAATCGCAAAGAAGTCTGGCATTTCAGAAGTCATTATCAATCGCACCGATAACGTCTATGTAGAAAAAGATGGGGAACTCATCCGCCTGGATGTGAAGTTCACTGATCAGGAAATCGAAGACTATTGTCAGATGCTGGCGAGTTTCAATCGCAAGGACTTTAATGCTCTTAATCCGTTAATGGATGGCAATCTTCCGGATGGAAGCCGGGTTAATTTAATTCATAAAGATTATACCGGAACGTCTCATGCACTTACCATCCGTCGTTACATGAGATCCATCAAAACCTTTGATGGTTCTCCTGGAATATTTGGTCTTCCCACCCAGATGGCTGCGTTTCTGAAATTCCTGGTGAAGGCCCGAGTGAATATTGTGGTCGCCGGGGGAACAGGCGTTGGTAAAACCACCTTCCTGAATCTTCTCTTGCAGGAAATTCCAAGCAAAGAACGAATTATCACCATCGAAGACACTAGAGAATTGCAGTTCAATCTTCCCAACGTCGTCCGGCTTGAAGCACGTCCGGGTCGTGGTGAAGACAAGGGTCTGACTATCCGTGATCTTTTAAAAAATACCCTGCGTATGCGTCCTGATCGGATCATCGTAGGCGAGTGCCGGGGAGGAGAGGTTTTCGATCTTCTACAGGCGATGAATACGGGCCATGAAGGTTCTATGACTTCGGTGCACGCTAACTCACCTGGTGAAGCCCTCATGCGCTTAGAAAATCTCTACATGCTTTCTGGTTACGATATTCCTCTGAAAGCTCTCCGCTATCAGATTTCAACTGCGGTTGATTTCATCGTGCAGATCCGCCGGGATAAAAATGGCAATCGTGTGATTCATCAGATTTCCGAAATCTCCAATATGGAAGGGGATCGGATCCTGATGCAGGATATTGCTGTTCAACGCAATGGAGAGCTTCGTTTTAGCGGAATGGTGCCAGCATGTTTTGAGCGTTTACAGAAAGCGGGACTGGCCAAAGACTTTTTCATGGGAACATAAAAAAGGCCCTCATCTGAGGGCCTTTTTTTTTAGATTGATCGTTCAGCTGCATCTTCCGGCTTTTTATCTTTCGATTTACCGGATCCATCACAGGCCATGGCACTTACAGATAGGGCCAGAGCGATAGTCAAAAATAAAAACTTCATACGTCCTCCTTAGACTAGGGATTAAGTATCTCACGAATCGGCATAGGAGCCTTGTGAAAAAGTCTTATACAAAACCTACTTTATTTAACAGGTTTTACGAATTTCAAGGTCATACGATCACTCTCGCCAATGTCCAAATATTTTTCCTTGTTCTTATCGCCTAAACGGAGCGAGGGAGGCAGTGTCCAGACACCGGCCGGATGATCTTTTGTATCCTTGGGATTGGCATTGATTTCAGATTTAGCCACGAACTTAAAGCCCGCACGTTCGGCCATGTTAATGACATCTTTCTCACGAACATAACCATTCTTTGCAAGAGGATCATACTTGTTAGGAAGTTCCCGGTGCTCAACCACACCTAAGACTCCGCCCGGTTTAAGGACTTTAAAAAAAGAAGCAAATGCCGCTTTTTCTGCTTTCATGGTGATCCAGTTGTGGACGTTACGAAAAGTCACAACCAGGTCGGCGGAATTTTCTGCTCCCAGTTCTGTACGAGTTGGAAGGTCGTAACCTTTGATTGTCATCTTCATAGAAATCTCTGGATTGTTTTTCATCCAGTTCATGATCTTTTCTTCGTTAGCAACCATGTAGGCCTTCTTGCGATCGGTATAGGGCATGGCCATCACATACTTACCTTTTTGGGCAACGTAGGGAGCGATGATTTCCATATACCAGCCTGAGCCTGGGTAAATTTCTACCACGTGCATATTCGGCTTAAGACCGAAGAAGGCGAGGGTCTCAGCAGGATGACGGTACTTATCCCGGGCCTTGTTACTTTCAGTGCGCAGATCACTTTCAACTGCATCTTGAAGTGATTCAGGTATTCCGGTTTTCTTTTTCATCATCACTGAGCATGCTGAAAGAATCAACAGGCAGAAGAGTAGTAAGTGTTTCATTAGATTCCTTTCAATGTTTGGTTCAATTCTTTAACCTGAGTTTTTTCTAAGTCACTGGAACATTCATTGAGCACCTGATGGGTCTCCAGGGTTGCAAGAATTCCATTAGCCGCCAGGAAGTGCTGGCGCTTATGGTTGCATAGGGCACTTTTTCTTAGAGCTTTCGAAACGTGATCCACATAAGGACAACGCCACTTTTGAGAATAAACGTAAGCGCGTTTGGTGGACCAGAGGAGATCCGATTTTTCCATGGCACCCAGATACCCTTCGATCACATCACCGCAAGCAAGGGAAAGAGATGGATCACAGATGGCGGCGATACCTACGGCACCTACAGTAACCACGGCCACATCGCTGACCAAGCCTAAACTCATGATAGCGAGACTTCCAGTCGTTCCCATTCCTCGCGCAAAAAGGTTGGTAGATTGGCGATAGAGAGGAAGCTCTAAATCTTTGTCATGAATTTTACATTCCGGATGAGACTCCAGAGATGAGAGGTTCAGATCCGTGTGTTTCGGAGCTGAACTGCATGCACTCAATAAGAAAATAAATAAAAGTCTTAATATCATCTTTACATACACCTTCCGCCAGCGGAGGTGAAGTTGCGTTAGATCTTCTGACCTTGAACGATCTTCACCAGACGGCGCACGTTTTGTTCCGGCGTCTGAATCAAAACACCATGGCCAAGACCGGCAACCCAGCGCTTGAAATCCAATCCGCGTTCTCTCAGATCCTGGTAGTAAGCGTGAGCTTTTTTCTCCATCAGCTCAGTTGGCAAATGCAACCAGGCTGGATCCAGGTTGCCCTGGATGAACACATGGGGAGGAAGAAGTTTCTGAATTTCGACCAGATCACAGCGCCAGTCTACACCGATCACGTCGATGTATTTCATGTCGAGATTTTTTATGTGGGCCGCTTGCGTGTGCTTAGAATAATAAATCACTTTGGTGCTAGGTGATTTCTCTTTGAATGCTTTCAGAATTTCAGTTATCTTCGGCACGATAAGGTCCTGGTAGTCAGCGGGAGAAAGTTCTCCGGCGGCCGTATCAAACAAGGCCACCGCCTGAGCACCATTATTTGCCTGCATCAGCATCTCTTCCAGGAGTTCCGGCATCAGCATTTTGCAGAAGGCCTCAAATCTTCCATCGAAAAGTCCCTGTTTGGCAGAAACTAAGTTCCCGGCGTGGGACCCTTCCACGGCGTAAGTGTAAAGCGTGAACGGCGCGCCCACAAATCCCAGTAGGGTACAGTCAGCGGGAAGCCGCTGACGAAGTAAACGACAAGCATCACCCTGGAACTTGTAAAACTCTTTGCCTGGGGCTTTGATCTTTAATTTTTTAACGTCTTCCGGTTTTTCCAGGTGCCAATCTAAAGTAGGAGGACCTGAATGGTATGAAAGACCCATGCCCAATTGCTCTAATGGGAACAACAGGTCTGAGAAAAGAATCGCAGCATTGAATCCGAAGTCTTGAATCGGTCCCAGAGTTACTTCGCAAGCAAGCTCAGGATTTTTACACATGGTCATGAAATCAGAGTTCTTTTTAATGTTCTGATAGTGACTATGATAACGACCTGCCTGGCGCATGAACCATACCGGGAGAAAGTCTTTGCGGTTTTCAAAAATGTCCATCTTAATGTCCTTTCAGTTCCAGTTTGTAGCCGATGCCTCTGACCGATGTGATCTTTAACGATCCGGTCAAGTCTGTGTCGGCCCACTTACGGAGTTTAACTATGTAGTTGTCGATTGTTCGGTTAGTTGGGAAGCTGTTTTCACCCCAGATGCTTTCGATCATTTCGTCTCGTGAAACAACTTCATTTCGACGCTCGAGGAATAACTCAAGGATCGCGCATTCTTTTTGGCTGAGAGGGCTGACCTCTCCTGTGCCGTCCTGGATCTCAAAGCGCTTAGGCCAGAAGTAGAGTTTACCAAAACGCATTTCATCCGGATTATGAAGGGTGAACTCACGGGATTTTAAAATACGATCCAGTCGAAGGGTGAGTTCTTTAAGTTCAAAAGGCTTCGTGATGTAATCTTCCGCTCCTAACTCTAGACCTTCAACCCGCAGGCCAGGATCGTTGAGAGCGGTACAAAATAGAAGCACACAATCTTTTCGTACCTGTCGGAATTCTCGGGCCAAATCAATTCCTGAACCGTCTGGCAGACCGATATCCAGGATTGCAACAGCGGGACCGATATCATTAAATTTTGTTCTGGCCTCTGCACAAGTTGTGGCCAGCTCTACCCGGAATTTTTTTGCCCGTAGATAATCTCTTAGTGTTTGACCAAGGTTAGGTTCATCTTCAACGAGCAAAAGGGGAAGATTAAACATCCTGACCTCCGGCCGGAGCCTTGAAGTAGAGGCGCATTTTAAGGCGCTCATCATTCAATATATCAAATTGGCCATCCATCTTTCGCATAAGATTCTTAATCAGATACAAACCGATGCCGCTGCCTTTAGAAGAATTAAACTTATAGAATAATTCTCCCAGACGTCCGGATTGGCCTTGAAACTTACTGCCATGATCGTCATAGATGAGTTCCACGTTGGTATTTTTAGGATGAACGGAAATCACCACCGTTTTGGATTCAGGATTATGCCGAAGAGTATTCTCAAACAAATTCCGGAAAATCACATTCATCGCCAGCTCATCGGCCAGGACTTCAGCAGCACCCTCGGAAATTTTGAGTTCAACGTTGAGTTGCCCTTTGAGTTTCTGTTGATGGCGCTTGAGGTAGCGCTCGAGGCTTAATGGCGCCAGAGTCAGTAGCCCATCCTGTTCAATGCGCGAGAGTTGCAGACTTTTTTCCAGTTCACTTTCAAGTTTGGCACTATCTTCCACCAGACGAGAAGCAAGATTTGATAATTGTTCATGATCATGGGATTCATCATCGATGAGATCTTTGATCACTTCCACCTGAAGACGCATAGAAGCCAGGGGCGTTTTTAATTCGTGTGATAATGAAGCAAAAAAGGACTGCATAGCCTTGGTTTTGCGCATATCTCGGATGTACATGTAAATGAGTGATCCGCCCAGGAGAACGAGGAAGATAAAAAAGAAAGAGCCTTCCCATTTCATCATGTTCAGGAATTTTTCCTGAGAGCCTAGTTCGGGGAGATGCAGATTACTGAGAGTGGTGTGAAGCTTGAAGACAAGGTAGAGCCACCAGGAGCCAAGCCCCAGTAGCATGAACACCCACAAAAGTGTGAGGGCGTAAAACCATCGTCGTGTTCGGTTTAGCTCCATAATCTGTTTTTCAAATCCTCGATAACTTTATCATCGTGAGCCAAGCTACCAAAGCCCACTTCGTAAGCATTTGGTGCAAGATAAATACCTTTGCCCAGCATGTCTTTGAAGAGATTGTAAAAGCGCTCATTCATATTTGTTGGCAACTGAGTGATGTTCCCCAACTTGGCGTGAGTTGAGATTGGCCAGAAGAGTGAGCCGTACTGAATGGTCTGATAATCTTCATAACCATTCTTGTCCATCCATTCCTTCATGACTTTAACGACTTTAGTCGTCTGATCATTTAAGCGCACATAGGCTTCAGGAGTGAGTTTCTTTAAGTTCACAAGTCCTGCGGCCATGGCGACCGGATTTCCTGAAAGAGTTCCTGCCTGATATACCGGGCCTATCGGTGCCAAGAATTCCATGAACTTTCTTGGACCGGCCACGGCACCAACCGGCATACCACCGCCGATGATTTTACCGTAAGTCACAAGATCCGGAATGATGCCGGTTTTTTCGGCCATCCCACCGAAGCCAATACGGAAACCAGAAATAACTTCATCGAATACTAAAAGTGCACAGTTTTTATCACACAGCTCACGAAGACCTTTGAGGAAGGCTTCGTTCTGAACCAAGAGTCCGTTGTTGGCCGGAAGAGGTTCGATGAAGATCCCGGCGATTTCTTCTTTGTGATCTTCAAAAACTTTTTTTACTTCTTCCAGGTCTCCTAACTCACAGATGAGCGTATCGCCGGCCTGTTGTTTCGTAACACCTTTTGAAGAGGCTTCAGCTGTTCCAGCTAAACCTGAGCCTGCTTTGATCAGCATGGCATCAAGGTGGCCATGGTAGCAGCCATTAAACTTGATAATTTTTGAGCGCCCTGTGATTCCGCGGGCCAGACGAACTGCTGTCATCACAGCTTCTGTGCCAGAACTCATGAAGCGGATCTGCTCAATGTGCTTAATACGGCTGATGATGTACTCGGCAGTTTCTAGTGAGTATTTCTCACAAGCTCCGAAGGTCCAGCCATTCTCAAGGGCCTTTATGATGGCTTCTTTAATCTCCGGATCCTGGTGACCATGGATCAGAGGACCGAAGCTCATACAGAAATCGATATAATTTTTTCCGTCTTCATCCCATATGTAAGCACCTTTTCCGCGATTGATGAAACGAGGAGTGGTGTGCAGACCTTTAAAGGATCTAACCGGAGAGTGAACACCACCGGGAACCAATTTAAGAGATTTTTCAAAGAGTTCATTTGAGTTCATAAAAATCCTGCATATTTGCCACGGGATGGACATTCACCCCGGCCTTCTGAAATTCCTGCCAGGTTTTGCCCAACCCACAGAAGTGAGCCGCGTCCTTGAGGAATGGGAATTGTTTTAAGTAAATTTCGTACTGATGAAAACTGGTCCAGAAACAAGCACCAACATTTTTCATTTCCTGAACAAACTCTGGCTTTACGTCCTGTTGTTTTCTTTCATAACAACCCACCACGCTTCCCAGATCGGTAGTCGCCTGATGATGAGAAAGCACCGTCCAACTCTTTTGCAGATGCGGATGCATAAGCTTTAAGACTTCGGAAGATTTCAAAGAAAGAAGATCCGCCGTTCCCAGAGAATCAGAAGTTCCATTAATCCAGATACCTTCATCGGTGAGAAGTTGCGCGGTCTTGGTTCCAGCGGCCCAGACTCCTTCCGGTTCAGAAACTAAAGAGGCCCTCAAAGTAGGTAAGTTATAACGAGAGGTCACGAACACATGCTTATCTTTCAGATCCACTTCCAGCGAATCAGGAATTTTGGCCAGGAGCTGATCATAGATCACATCCCTGCGCTCTCCCCGCGGAAGACCCACGAAGTATTTTTTATGGGCGGGAACTTTAGGCTGGGCGATGCCCTCGATCCATTTATGATCGATGCGTTTGCCATCCACTTCACCGGCATGCACGTGCAAGAAATGCTCTCCCACTTTTTTTACATGAATTCCCACTGCCAGATGACATCCGCCGCCGAAGGCCTTGAAGGCTTTTCGTTCGCGGCTAACTTCTTCGATAGTTGTTTCATGATTAAGTTTTGCGAGAATGCCAGCGAGTTTGCCACCATCGGCCCGATCGGCTTTCATTTCAATACCCAAAGCCCCTTGCGAAGCTGCCGAAGGGAATACACTCTGAGGAAGTACAAAATAGTTTAGTCCATCCAGAAGTTCTGCCAGTTCGATCCGGCTTTTCTCTCCGTGAGAAAGACGTTCAAGACCCGCCAGAGCTAAAGTGATGGCATGGTACTGACCATCTTTAAGTTTCTTGATTCGAGTATTCACATTCCCACGAAGCGTTTCACAACGAACGATGGTATCTTTACCTTTCACACCAGGTAGATAATTTTTCAGATGCGTGGTGAGGTTCACTATACGGCGAGGGGAGGAAGTTCCTACGACCAGATCACCTTCCCAGTTTTTTAGTTTCTTGATGAGAGCTTTTGGCATGAGCAGGATGTCGTGAGCAAAACGCCGCTCCGTCACTGCCGCCAATTTAATCCCTTCGGGTCTTTCAGATCCCAGATCCTTATATGAATGGATAACAAAATCCACTTCCCCTTTGAGAAGAGCTTCATCCAATTCTTTGGTAAAGAAGTCTTTACCTTCCAGCTGCCAGAGAGGTTTGTTGGTGATTTCATCTCCTTGAGTTTTGATCAGAACCAGCTCGAATTTTTCGCCGCTCATCTGCTCAAGTTGATTTTTAACTAATGTCGATTGAGTCACTGCAAGTAGTGACCCTCGGGTGCCGATTTTGTAGGTGGTCATAGGACTAAAGGTATCTCATGTCCTGAGTGATTTGAGGAGCAAGAACAGAGGAGGATTGCTTTAATTTTGCTTCGAAAAGGCTTTTGCGCTTCAAGGTAATTTCCTGCATGGCCGCACGTGCCAGCTGGATCTGAACTTGCTTTTGACCCTCTACGATAGCGCCTTCATTGAAGATATCGTCGAGGCGCACAATGCCTTCTTCTAGAGTCAGATCTGTGTGGATAACACTCGGACTTCCCAGATCAACGAAAAGACGCGATGGATTCAGCCTTGCCCATTCAGTAAAAAAATCTTCGTCAAAAAGAATGGTGTCAGTACCAACTGTATTGGCAATATAGGCCTGATTAACCAACGTGTCTCGCCCAGACCATGGGATGATATTCAAATTGTGCTGGCGGGCCAGCTCCGTCACTCGAGTTTCATTGCGGGCACAGATCGAAACCTGGGCTTTCTTTTTAAATTGATTGATCAAATCTTCGGCCAGAGCACCTGAACCGATAACCACCACGTGATCTGCTTTTGCCTTCTGGATCAGATGACGACGGGTAAGAGAAGCATAAGTCTTCTGAGATATACCGATCAGATACTGAGTCCGGATGTCTTTGGCGTCTTTAAAGAGTTTTTCCAGGATATGCAGGAGTTTAGTGTCTTTTAAAGTGGATTGAGCGTAGATCTTGTAGGCTTCTTTGAACTGACCCACAATTTCATTCTCACCAATTAGCTTACTCTTAAGACCGCAGATGGTTTCGAGTAAAAAAAGATAAGCCTCATCAGCCGTTTGCAAAGAATGTTCAGGTAGATCTTTTGAAACAAAAGGATAACAATCGTAGGCCAGCACCATCGTGCGCTGACAGGTTTTCAACACAAAAGTTGTGCCGCTGAGCTCTTCCTCCGGATGAGTTCCGGAGCTGAAGTTCCATAGTTGTAGACCATTGATCATAAACTCAGCATACGGAACGGGGCCCAAAAAATTGTCACAGAAATGTCATAAAGACATGAAAAAAGGCTCATTTGTCTAACTAATTTTTGTCTAGCGTCAGATAGTCTTGACGTATTCTTCACAAACACATTAATTCATATTTGATATACCCCTAGTACTTTGGAAACTGTTATGTCTACTTGGATCAAAAGCCGGTTTGTGGCATTCGACCGTAAGGTCGATGGTGCTATTACGTTTTTTATCAAGCATTACGGAAAGACTAAGT
>JBEIEO010000012.1:0-23376 GCA_040382895.1 Halobacteriovoraceae bacterium | reverse complement strand
GCCCGAGGTGGTTTCACCCTGGCCTTCGGTGAGTGGAGTGAGTTGCGGGCCCTGAGCCAGGATCTAAAAGCGGCTTTCTGGCTGGGTTTGAGATTCGACCTCATGCCACTGGCCTATATTAATGCCTTGCCCTTTATCCTGATTAATCTTTTTTATTTTATCCCCGGGAAATTTGGTATCAAATTCTGTCGCTTTTGGGTGGTGAGTTTTCTTACCCTGGGCTACTTCCTATTAGGATGGCTCTATATTTTTGACTACGCTTTCTATTCCTATTTCCAGGATCATTTGAATATTCTCTTCTTTGGTTTTTTTGAAGATGACACTGTCGCCCTCCTTACGTCGGTATGGAAAAACTATAATCTCACACTGTGGTTATCAGTGATTGTTGTGGGACACTGGTTATTTTATAAACTAGTTCGCGTGTTTTTCTCTCCCTTCGATTTTGATCTTAAAGCACGCAAGTTTGATTTTCGTGTGTTGCCGTGTTTTTTACTGGGACTGGTATTGATTGGTCTCTTTGCCCGTGGAAATTTCACCCGACTGCCCCTCTCGCTAGAAGACGCGCACATCTCATCCAGTGAATTCATTAACGAAGTCTCTCTGAATGGTGTGCTCACGATCAATCGGGCGATCAAGATTAGAAAAACTTTCGGCATGAAGGATGTGAACTATCTGAGTCGCTACAATTTTGGAAGCTGGCAGGAGGCTTTCACAGTCGCTTTCCCGAATAAAGCTCCCAAGGATACTTTGATTGAAAGTCTTAAAGTACGTACCCCGGAAAACGCCGAAGTCCGGATAACTCCTCCCCATGTCGTCGTGGTGGTGATGGAAAGTTTTGGTAGTTACTGGAATGATTCTCACTCTGGTCGATTCAATATACTAGGTTCGCTGGAAGAGCATTTTAAAAATGGTCTACTATTTAAGAATTTTCTTTCAGCCGAGAATGGAACGATCGGTAGTATGGTATCGATCGCAGCCTCTCAAGTCATCCGCCCTGGTGCACGTTTTTTATCGGAATCTGACTTCATGAAAACTCCACTGCAAATTGCCGGTCATTTGCCATACAAAGCAGCGGGTTATGATACACATTTCATCTATGGAGGAAAACTCGGCTGGCGTGATCTGGGGAAATACCTAACGGTCCAGAAATACGATCATCTTTGGGGTGCCGATGAAATTAAAGAATCAATGCCGGAGCTGAATAATATTGAGTCTCGTGATCTCGGTAATGAGTGGGGTATTTTCGATGAATATCTCTATGTCTTTATTGAGGAACAATTAAGAACAGCTTCAAAGCCACAGTTTTTCCTGGTACTGACCACATCTAATCATCCACCTTTTGAGTACCCATCGTCTTATAATACACTTCCACTGGAACTCAGCTCTGAACTCATGAGTCGCATCACCATCGATGAGGATCTGGCCAGTAAACGCTTCTATGGACTCCAGTACTCCAATCAGAAGACAGGAGAGTTCTTGTCCCGGATAAAGACCAGTGCTCTGAGTGATAAGACTGTTGTTGCCTTGACCGGTGATCATAGTTATTGGATCGCTAAAGGAGTAGGGCATGATGAAGAGTTTAAACGTTTTGCTGTGCCATTTTTTATTTCATTACCCGAGAGGCTCAAACCTTCGAAGGTGGATTTGAATAATTTTGGTTCACACGAAGATATTTTCCCGACTCTCTATCATCTGACTTTATCCAATCAGGAATATCTTAAAATCGGAGAAAGCTTGGTTGATGAACCGGGAATTGCGCAGAATTCTTCCGGATTATTTGCGAATGCCAACGGATCTTACCATCATCAGCAATTCTGGAAATGGCAAAATCAATCTCAGCAGATTTTGGAGCCTACCTCTCCAAGCGCAGTTGTGGAACTAGTAAAGCGTAAAGCAGAAGCCCTTATCAGTTTGACTGATCTTTATCTTAAGGAAGAAAAGATGAATAAGCGCTCTGACGGAGTAAATGATCAGCGATAACAACTTTCGCCATGGCCTCAACTACGGGAATGACCCGTGGTAAAACGCATGGATCATGGCGACCCTCTTTGGCTTTTTCGCCAATGGTAGAAGGGGCTTTGAAGGCCAGCTTCATGACAAGTTCAAGACCATTCGTGATTCCACCCTCCATACCACCAAAAGCTTCTGCCCGTGCTGAAACTTCTGATCCCAAAAGATGAGCGAAGTTAAATCCTTCGCCGACTGAGAAACCAGTGCAGGCAGGTAATGAGAGCATGGCTTTGGCCAGATCCGCTTTCATCTTATCAAAGACTGGTTCACCTAATCCTCCCGGACAGCCACGTACAGAAAGAGTGACGATGCCTCCGACGGATTCACCCTTGGTTTTGCAATCATTTAAGAAGGCAATTACATCACTAGTCATCTCTGGATCAGGAATATTGATTTCTCCCCGTGAGACTGAGTGATCTTTGGGCGCAGTTTTTATCTTATAAGGCCCAACCTGTTCAATATAAGCATAAGTTGAAGTTTGAGGGATAATTAATCCTGCAAAATATCCGGCCACTACTCTTGCTGCAGTTTCACGGGCGGAAGCTCGGCCGCCGCCACGATGATCGCGTACGCCGTATTTTAGAATTGTCGTACGATCTGCATGTCCCGGACGGTAGGAATCTTTGAGTTTGTCGTAGTCCTGGCTGCGCTGGTTGGTATTACGGATGATGACCGAAATCGGAGTACCCAAAGTTTTATTGTTAAAAACTCCTGATAAAATCTCCGGGAGGTCTTCTTCTTTGCGTGAAGTGTGAACAGCATGTTGTCCGGGAGCTCTGCGCTTAAGTTCAGCTTTGAGATCTTCCAGATTTACGTCCAGGTTACCTGGCATTCCGTCAATTACGACACCCAGGGCTTCACCATGGGATTCACCGAAAGTAGTGATCTTAAACATCTGTCCAAAACTATTGCCAGGCATTGATGAGTCTCCGTAAGTAGAGGTCAGAAAATTCCTCGAGGGATTTATCTTTTAAGTCTAACAGTTCTTCCACGGATGTATAGGTCGTGGACTCGAGGCCACAAGGATTAACCTTCTGTAGGGCCAGCATCATTTCATCATCACGATAAAAGTTCAGTGCCATACCATGGAAGGTGGTCAGTTTTTCTATGGCTATTCCCATAGAGGCAATTTTTTTATTTTTCCACCATAAACCCAGGAGTTTATTTTCATGACTCAAGTCTTTGGATCCCCAGTCGCTGAGCACTTCGATGGCGCAATCAAACATCTGATCAATCATACCTGATAGAGAAAGTGTTTTTGGATTTAGGCGGACAATCGGATAGATAATCATCTGACCGGGATGATGAAAGGTCAGTCCTCCGCCTCGCTCAATCTGATAGAAAGGAAAGGGGAGCGTTGCTGAAAGCCTAGGATCAAAGTCCACCAGCTCTAGAGTTTCCCCTTTGCGCGGTTTCTGCAGCCCTCTACCATTAGTAAAGACCCGAGGGTGATTACAACAAATGATGATCCTTAACTGTGGAGCTTCATTTAGAATCTCCAGGCAGCGGCGCTGAAAGGCGTGGGCCAGTGAATAGTCCCAATTCCATTTTTTTACGATCAATGTTCGCTCGTGAGCTTCCTGAATATCATAAGGAGTAAGTCCATAGGACTTGAGATCAACCAATGAAAAGAAGGTGGAGATCATGGCCGTGGTTGAGCTTCCACGTAATCCAGGAAGTCAGCCGCTTTATAAGAGCTTCGCACCAATGCACCGGAAGCCACAAATTTGAATCCTAACTTCAGGGCCATACGTTTTAGCTCGTTGAATTCATCTGGGGTATAGAACTTCTTCACGTCCAGGTGACGCTTGCTCGGTTGCAGATATTGACCAAAAGTTACAATATCCACTCTCGCTTTACGAACATCTTCTAGCGTTTCCTGGATTTCTTCCCATGTTTCACCTAATCCTACCATGATGGAGGTCTTAGTCTGAATGTGAGGATAGTTGTCTTTATAGAATTTTAAGCAGCCGAGAGTCTTTTCATATCCTGCGCGAGGGTCTCTGACGGGATGAGTGAGGCGTCTCACGGTTTCAATATTTTGAGCAATCACGAAAGGGTTGGATTTTGCCAGAGTGTGCATACGTTCTTCAACGCCTGCAAAGTCAGGTATAAGAACTTCGACTTTTGTTTCCGGATGATCTTTATGGACTCGTTCAACCACTGCTGCAAAGTGACCGGCACCATGGTCTTCCAGATCATCACGATCCACGCTGGTGATAACAACGTAGCGCAGGTTCATAATACTTACCATCTTCGAAGTGTTTTCAATTTCTTCGGGATTTAAGAAACCTTTCGGATTACCAGTTTTCACGTGACAGAATTTACAAGCACGTGTGCATGTATCACCCAAGATCATCACGGTTGCAGTTCGGGCACTCCAGCACTCAGAAATATTTGGGCACTTTGCTTCTTCGCAAACTGTCGCAAGACCTTTCTCTCGCAAACTATTGCGAATTTCCTTGAAGTCTTCACCTTGAGGCAGCTTAACTTTGAGCCACTCAGGTTTGCGCTGGTAATCTTCTTTATCAAAATATGTAACGGCCATGCGACCTTAGTATCATATTTACGGCAGACTAGCCTAGGGGATCGAAGAAAAAGTCAGCTTGTTAAGTACTTGAAATCTGGTTTTATAAAGGAATGATCAAGCACTGAGAAAGGTCTACTGAAAGACTGATTTTTTGGCCTGCTCTAAATTGCTGAAAACCCCAGAGAGGAAAAGTCGCAATGAAGCGCTTATCTTGTTGCTCTATTTCCAAGGTGCACTGAGTGTTTCTTGGGTAGATTTGAGTAATGGTTGCGCTGTATTTACTACTAGGATCAACTTTCCAACTTTGTGGAGGTATTACCAGATAACCTTCTTGACCGTGAAGCTTTGACTGAACTTCACCGAATGGTGTTTGCCAGAGTCCGCCACAGCCTTCAACTTTGATGAAATTTTCAAAACCCAAAAACTGCGCCACATAAAGATTGCGTGGATTTTCCACCAGTTTTTCTGGACTGGCCGCTTGTTCCAGATGACCGTGATGCATGAGTGCGATCATGTCAGCGAATCGAAAAGCCTCATCTCTTTCATGAGTGATCCAGACCACCGTCACCTGACGATTACGAAGATATGCAAAGAGAGAAATCAGAATGTCTGTGCGGGACAAGGGATCAAGATGAATAAATGGCTCATCCAGAAAGAGAATGTCCGGCTGATTGATGAGTTCTGCGGCCATAAGAACTTTTTGCAATTGACCTTGGGAAAGCTGGCCAATGTTCTGGCGCAATTGGAAAGTAAATTCAAAGATATCCGCCATATCCCGAGAGAGTTGGATTTTTTTATCCTGATCTACGTCAGATGAAACGGCATTCATGAGAAATTTTTGTACGTTGAGATCCAGTGGGGGATCCTGTTTCTGGAAGAAATGAATTTTTCCCTGAACTTTGATTGATCCAGCATCCAGCGGTATTTTCCCGGCAATGAGATTCAGGAGTGTTGTTTTCCCACTGCCGTTGGGGCCCATCAATGCCAGGATCGTGCCATGAGGGACATCCAGTGAAAGGCTATGAACGCCTGCAATACCTCTGACATCAAAAATTTTATGGGCATCTCTCAATTGGATCATGCGGTTTTCTTTATCACCAATAATAACCCTGAGAAAAGCAGAATTATGCCGATGATCCGCTGAGGAGTAATTGCATAGACGGGCATGTTAAACCAGCCGTAATGATCGATGATAACGGAGCTGATAAGCTGTCCGGTGACAAAAGAGGCCATCATGAGGGTAGGCCCAAGACGAGGAATGAGGAAAATGGATGAGCCCACAAAGAGAGCACCCATCATTCCACCCATATAATAATGAAATGGGATACTGCCCAGACGCTTGAGATCTCCCACCGGAGCTCGCTGAATCAGAATAATCAGGGATAAGGTGAGAGTTCCTGTAAAAAAAGAAATGAAAGCACCCAGATATGGATGCTTTAAAAGCTTAGTAAGCTCTGCATTTAAGGAAGCCTGCACTGGCAGCAGAGTTCCAATCATTACTGTTAGGACAACTAATAGAAAGACCATATCAGACCCCGTAAAGATGTGGTTCAATATTGAGTATAGATTTTTATCCTTTAAAGGCAACCATATGACTCTGACTCAACTTAATTACATTCTGGCAGTGGACCGTTGTAGAAACTTTGCTCAGGCAGCAAGGGAATGTTTTGTTACGCAACCAACATTGAGTATGCAAATCCAGAAGCTTGAGGATTACCTGCAGATCATGGTCTTTGACCGTTCCAAGACGCCGGTGGAGCCGACTCCAATGGGGAAAAAGGTTCTGGAATATGCAAAAAAAGTGATGCAAGGAGCTCAGGAGCTGGAAGAGCTCTCAAAGTCCCTGCGAGGAGAAGTTTCCGGTGAGTATATCCTGGCTGTGATCCCTACATTGGCGCCCTATATTTTACCACTTTTTGTGCAAAAATTTGTGAGCGAGTTTCCAGAAGTTGAATTAAAAATTTATGAGCATCAAACCGACGATATGATTCGCCTTTTAAAAGAAGGGAAGATTGACGGCGGGATCTGTGCTGTACCGCTTGAAACAAAAGAGATCAAAGAACATCATCTTTTTTATGAACCCTTCAAAATTTTCTTTTCTCCGAAGCATGGTCTCCTGAAGAAAAAAAACATTGAAGATAAAGATCTGGACCTGAAAGAGGCCTGGTTACTCAAAGAGGGGCACTGTCTAAGATCTCAAGCCTTGCAGCTTTGTCAGTACCGCAAAGTGACAGAAGATAAGCATATTTTCTTTGAAGCAGGCAGCATGGAAACGTTAGTCAATATGGTCAAGGCCACTAACGGCTTTACTGTCCTGCCGTACTTATCTTGTGTGACTCTATCTGCTAGTGATCAGAAAATGCTTAGAAATTTCAAAAATCATTCGCCGGTGAGAGACATCAGTTTTGTCACCGGCCCATTGTCGATGAAAACTTCTATTGATAAAGCTTTAATTAAGACTATCGTGAAGAGTCTTCCGAAAGAGTTAAAGCGTAATGCCGATAAAGGTGAAGTCGTCGCTATTCATTAACAACGACTGCTTTCTTTTTCTTAATTTGATTCATCGACCAGAAAGATTCCAGGCTGTAGAAAGCGAGTGCAATCCAGATGATCCCGAATGCCAGGAGCTTGTCTGAACTCAGCTCTTCATGAAAAATCAACCAGCCACATACAAACTTTAAACTTGGCGAAAGATATCCCAAGAAACCGAGTGTTCCGAAAGGCAAACGTCGGGCTCCGTACGCAAAGAGTACCAGAGGTGCACAAGTCACAAGTCCTGCCAGCATGAGTAAAGTGATCTTCCAGCCCAATAACTGATAGAAAACATCAGTTGGTGAACCAGGCTGAAAATACCAAATGATGAGAGTGGGGATCAGCACTACTGAAGTTTCAAAGGATAATCCCTCCAGTGATCCCACATGGGCTATTTTACGGATCAAACCATAAGCCGCAAAGGTCAGCGAGAGTGTCAAAGCAATCCAGGGAAAATGGCTGATGCCACTGGTATAACCCATAAAAGATATGCCAGCGATGGCCAGGATAATGGCCGGCCACTGGGCTGGTCGAATTTTTTCTTTAAGGATGATTCCACCCATAAAGACGTTGATGATGGGGTTAAGGAAGTAACCCATACTGGCTTCAAGAATCTTTCCGATGCTCACTGCATAGATATAGAGTAACCAGTTGGATGAAATCATAAAGGCCGAAACAATCAACATCATTCGGATGCGACGATTCAACCAGATCTTTTTTAATTCACCTAATTGCTTTTTGAATAAAAGTATCAGGATCAGAGTGATGAATGACCAGACCATTCGGTGAGCAAATAAATCCCAGGCCTGGATTTCCGGAAAAAATTTCCAATAAATCGGGAAAAGTCCCCACATGGAGAAGGCGATGATGGCAGCCAGGTGGGCAGAAGAGAAGCTCATATTATCTCAAGTTGAATTTATTTTTTATCCTGTAAGCAATCATGATCGCTACAAGGGATGTTATGATTCCTACGTAGCCAACAATATTGTAATTAGTGAGAGCACCCGCCACGCCTGAGCCAATGATGAGTCCAGCGATCTGAGAGGCTGTACCGCTTGATAATTGGCGGGCGGCATTCTCAAGACTCATGAACGTTCCACGCTCCTGAGGTTTTACCACAGCACTTACTATGGTCATGGCCGGAATAAAGCGGCCAGAACCAGTCATCATAAAAAAAGAGGTCGCTGTTAATGCCAGAGCGAGATGGACTTGGGGCAGATTGGTAAGAATAAAGATCGGAACAACCGATGCCACTGCCACGATACGAAAGACCTTAAAGCTTCCGACGCGGTCACAAGCGCGACCAATTAAGCGCGCTGATATAATGGTGCAGGTTCCTCCCGCCAGATAAATAAGTGGCAGGTTGGCTTCAGTCAGTCCAACATTGCCCACCATGAAGGGAGCAATAAAAGGCACGATCATGAAGATCCCGAATCCCAGGACAGATGTCAGAAGAAAACTTAGGAGATAATCCTTCTGACTCAAAATGGCTTTGAAGTTTTTCAGGTTGTCTTTCACACTCAGCTGATGTGCTCGGACTTGAACATTAGGTAAAATAATAAATGAGAGAATCCAAAAAATGATTCCGACAAAAACGATGAGATAGAAAGCAGCATGCCAGTCAAAGGCCTGGGCTACATAAAGTCCTAGAGGAACACCCAGAACGCTGGCGATTGAAAATGATGACATCACCACTCCCATAGCTGCTCCTCGGCGCTCAAACGGAATGAGATCGGCCACCATCGATAAAACACAGGCATTTAAAATTCCACCAAATGCACCTGCCACAATCCGTGCGATTAAAAGCGAGGCGAAGTTAGGTGCGATGGCGCACATAAAAGTTCCAACGATAAAACCGGTAAAATTAAAAAGTAAGAACTTCTTTCGATCAAAGTGGTCAGCATACAGGGCGCCGAAAAATCCCACAATCCCTGCACTAAACGTATAGGCAGAAACCAGAGAGGAAAATTCGGTGGGATTGATATTGAACACTTTCATGAATCGAGGCCCCAGAGGCATCATGATCACGAAGTCCAGAATGTGAGCAATCTGAATCGCCGCCAGAATGACGATATACCAGCGCTCCTTTCGGAGTGCTGCTTGGGCATCAGTAGTTTCTTGCATAAAATTAGTCTTTCAAACCTACAACATCGGAAATTTTGGAACTGTTGTCATCCAGGGTTTCGAGAGATGCTACTGTGCTTACACAGTGATCAATCATGGAAACCGCTGCTGGACGATGGTTACCAGAACCCTTCACACCACCAAATGGCAGTCGGGCCGTGGCACCTACCGTTGAACGGTTTAGGTTAAGAAGACCTGAGTCAATATCTCTTAAACAGCGTTTATAAATTTCAGCATCACGGGTGAACACTGAAGCGGCCAGACCATACTCGGTACAGTTGGCAATATGAATAGCTTCGTCAATGTCATCATACGGAACGAAAAAACAATTCGGTCCAAAAATTTCTTCCTGAATGAATTTGCCTTTAAGATCAGGTTTCTTTGCATAGTGGATAGAAGGGGATACATAGTATCCTTGGTAACCCACATCCAGCTTTTTAGGAGAAACGATTTCTTCAGCGCCTTCCTGTTTACCGAAGTTACAGAAATCAAAATACATCTTTTCCGCATGCTCATCGATCAGTGGACCCATGAACGCTTCGGGATTGGATTTTGTAGGGTGACCGACACGAATTCTGTCGGTCAAAGCTTTGAACTGAGAAATGAATTCCTGTTCAATCTTACGGTGAATCAAAATCATAGAGGTTGAAGTACAGCGCTGACCAGTCGTCAGAAAGCAGGCCCTCAGGAGTTCCGGAAGAGCGTGTGACATATTGGTATCGTGATGGATGATGGTAGAGTTTTTTCCACCTAGTTCCAGCGCCACAAGTTTTCCCAAATCTTTATAAGTATTTTCCAGGATACGCAGACCTACACCACGAGAGCCAGTAAAGAAGACTCCACGGATGCGTTTATCTGCGGTGATTTTTGAAGCTGTATGACCGGTGCCATTGATGAAGTTAATTACACCTTCAGGAAAGCCTGCCTCATGAAAGCACTCTACCATAAGCTGGGCAGAGAAAATGGTTTTTTCTGATGGCTTGAAGATAATAGAGTTACCTGCCAGAAGTGCAGAAAGAATCTGACCATTGGCCAAATGGCATGGGAAGTTAAATGGACCGATGATAAAAGATGGACCTAAAGGCTTGTACACCACATGACCATCAATGGATGGCATAACGTTTTTGATAGTCTCAATTTTGATGCGCTCAAGAGAATCGGTGATAGTAACCGAGACTTTGCTATCTAGTGCTGCCGCTTCGGTTTTGGCTTCCCAGAGTGGTTTACCCACTTCCAGTGCCAGGGCCATAGCGATGTCTTCTTTTTTAGCGCGAACGATTTCCTGATATTTTTTGAGATATCCAATGCGCTCCTCAAAAGAGAGTTTGCGCCAGGTTTCGAAGCCTTTTTGTGCCGACTGAATGACCGGCTCAATATGATTGTAAAAGGAGCCAGCCTCCCAAAGGGTAACGGTCAAATCTGAGGGGCACTTCTTCAGAATACTCTCTTGGGCACCGGATAAACTGCCTAACCCATCAGGATGAGTGAAGCGTCCGTTAAAATAGTCACCTTTGAGTATCATTTGCATAAGAATCCTTTGAGGTTTTAATGATGATGATCATACTCTTTTTCTTCTGAATATCCCACTATGATACGGAGAGTTAACACTTACAAAAAGCCTTACTTTTGATAAACTAAGTCATTCTAAGGAGCCAGAAAATGACTGTTAAAACTTTACCAAGTTTGTTGGACAAAATGTGGAAAGACTACGTGGAGATTAATCCACTGGCCCAAAAAATCTACGATGTGTTTACCCAAGAAGGTGAGAAGGTCCTTAACGACCATATCGCACTAAGAACTTTTAATTTGCCCCGAGTGAACGTGGACGTATTGGCCAAGCCATTTTTGGACTCTGGATACGTCTACAAAGGTGATTACCAATTCACCGAGAAAAAACTCTACGCTAAACACTATGAACATGCGGACTCCAATCTGCCAAAAATTTTTATTTCGGAACTAGAGGTTCAGAAATTCTCGCCTGCTCTTCAGGCTACGGTGAAAAGCCTGGTGGATCAGATACCGGCAGGTCAGGAACATCAGTTTGATTTCTCTTCAGCAGGTCGTCCATGGAGTGTGACCACAGCCGTTTATAATGAACTGATTAAAGAAAGTGATTATGCTGCCTGGGTTGCGGCTTTCGGCTATCGACCAAACCACTTTACTGTCTTTATCAATGTGCTGAAAAAGTTTTCAGATATCCTGACACTGAATAACTTTCTTAAAGAGAGAGGTTTCAAGCTCAATGCGAGTGGTGGCGAAGTGAAAGGATCAAAGGATGTTTGCCTAGAGCAGTCTTCAACTCTGGCCAATAATATTGAAGTCACTTTCACTGATGGAAAATTAACGATTCCTGCTTGTTATTACGAATTTGCTAAACGCTATCCAATGTCTGATGGAAAACTCTATCAGGGTTTTGTTGCTGCTTCAGCGGATAAGATTTTTGAAAGTACCAGACACGGTCAGTAAAAAAAATTAATGGGGCATGGCCTTGCGAACGGCCAGCTCCAGATTTAAAAAATTAGGTTTCGTCAGAAGATCCATCGCACCAAGTTCCCGTGCAATTCTTTTCAGTTCTGCCGATCCATGACCGGTATAAAAAATAAAAGGCATGGTAAGACCGATTCGACGAGCTTCCTGTATCAGTTTCAGACCGTCCATTACTGGCATTTTGACATCGGAAACAACCACATCGATTTTATGTGTCTTGAGGATATCCAGACCTTCTTTACCATTGTTGGCGATAAAGATGTCTTGAGCTTCATCTTCCAGAAGTTCTTTCATGTTAACGGACAGATCTACTTCATCGTCCACGATTAAAAGGTTGCCTTTCATGTAACCACCTTTAGCACAGCTATTATAGTCAGAAAACACCTGTGACTCATGGATAATGATTTCTAAAGAAATTAGTCGACGGATTTAGGGGGATTCGGACCTAAAGGTTGCGTTTGGAATTTCTCCTGCTCTTCTTCCAGTGCAGCTGCGAATTCAATCAAGACTAAGTCCGAAGGTACTTGCTGGTTTTTATTCTGTTTCGTGCATGCGCCCATGATAAAAAACAGAGAAATTATAAAAACTGGCTTTATCATTAGAGTTTCTCTTTCAGATCCTTCATGATCGGTTCAAGTTCGCGAAAAAAATCATTTTCTCTCAAGGTAAAAGGCTCAGAAGCAGGTGCCTCTAATCTTAAGTGTATCTTAAGTTTATGAATGGGTCCTGCGATTCGGTGAGATAAAATCAGTCCGGCAGCTAGTAGTACGAAAAAGTTTAGGGCCGCCAAACCCAGAAAGAGTTGGTCCATATCGGTTTTTTGGTACGTCAGGAAATCAAAAAATACATGACCTTCAGGGATACCTACTTTTAAAGCTTTTTCCTTAAATCGCCAGAAAAAAAGATAAACAGTTGAGTAGAGGCAAAGAGTGGTGATGATGTACATCACTGCAAAATATCCCAGCAGCTTCAACTGAAATGCACTGTTTATCAGATAGTTTTTGAGTTCGCGTGGGTGTTCGTGTTTAGACATAATTAAAATTCCTTACCAACTCCAAAGCCCCAGAAAGTCTGTTCCTGTTGAAGATATTTTCCAAACTCAGTTTGAAAGTACAATTTATTAAACTGCCAGCGCGAATACATGGACGCAAGCAAAGAGATCGGGGTACCTTGGTCAATTTTATAATCGGAACCCTGCGGAGTTGTGAGATCCTGAACAGAATAGATGACAGGTAGTTTGATTCCGATCCGCGACCGAGAAGAGGAAACAATTAGAGAAGCTCCCGGACCAGCTTTGAATCCTAAAGCCGGTACATTTGACTGCTGATAATTATCAATCAAATTCTGATCGATATTGTTAACACCACCAGATCCGTACAAGAAACATCCGTCGATATAAAAGTGATAGCGATAGTTTTCAATTCCCATATCTCCACCCAAACAAACTCCACGATTCGTAACAATCAAACCTGCATTCCCTTGAGTGGTGTGTTTGATAGTGGCATCTTGTTGCCAGCTTACGTATTGGACTAGCCAGCTGGTTTTGAAACGATAAATTTTGTCTGTCAGATACTGTCGATGAGCAATAATAGCGTCATTGATTTTATCAGCTTTACCTTCGCGGAATTCAAGATCACTCAGTATTTTACTGAAAATAACAAAATACTTGTGATCTTTCTCCACTCTTTTTGAGTCGTGCTCATAGCCCTTGATGATTTCTCCGTAACTGGTGAAGAGATTCCAGTAGAGGATCTTTAAGGCTACCGGGTAAGCATCAGGATCAATCGTATCACCGCGCTTAATAGCATTCAGAAGATAGTTGTGGTTTTTGGCGTATTCTTTTTTTACCAGGGCCATATTGAGTTTAATGTCCTGGCGGAAAAATCTTAACTTCCGCAAAGAGTACGAAATAAGAACCAGTTCTTTGCGGCTGTAGTCTTGTCGCGGATTGTCCCGGTAAAGATCAGACACCTTTCGGTAGTTCTTGGCTTTCCAGGCACTCATCAATTCATTCTCAGCAGCGATTGCCGTTGAGATGATAAAAAATAGAGTCACAAGGATTTTACTTACAACCATAAGTGCGTCTGGAATAGATACATCCAGGTATCTCTGGTTGAAGATTCAGGGGCGAAGCTTCTGGTGTTATATAAATCCAGTCTTACCTCAAGACGCTGAATCGGGAAGTACTGAACACCCGGTCCCCAACGAACAGTATAGTCATCTTGCTTTATATCGCGGTTAAAGTATTCGATGTTGGTAAGAAAATAAACACCACGGAAAGGTCGTAGATAAGTTTGTAGAAGACCAAATCTTTCAGTTAGTGGATCGGATCCATTTTCCGTTTCTTTGGTGGTCTGACCTAGTTCTGCTAAAAGCGCTGAGCCTTCTTTTAGATTGAGTCTGGTGTGAGCGGAATAGGCCATGACTTTCAAATAATCATTCGAAGCATTTTTAAAAGAAGCACCAATGCGATGATGTTCAAAAATGGTCTTTTCAAACATGGCACTACCGCCCTTCATGCGCAGATCTTCTTTTTGGGACATGTTCCCGCCGTAGCCATGAACACCCAGTTCCCAGGAATCCCCTAAGTAGTGAGCAGCCACTCCATGAACCTGATCGTTCTGAGCGACTTGAGGAGAAATGCGGGAGAAGGCAATATGCTCAATGACCCGGATGCCAAAGATCTGATCCATCATCCCGGCATAAATTCCAAACTTCGGAGTAAAGCGATAACCGACATAGTGTTCACGGCTTCGCCATTCACTTTCGTTGGTGTCTTCTGGAACCGCTATTGGTAGAGGCGCGTAACCATAATTGGCAACCGCTACAAATTTATCATTTTCTCCAAACTTCAATATCAGCCTGGCATCGGCCTGCATATTGATCCAGCGCTTTTCTTCTGTGGTGGTGGACCCAGGGTTTCTCACCAACTGAAAGCCACGATAGTTAGCTTGAGTTCTTAACCAGTTTTGTTTTGGTTTTCGAAACAAAAATCCAGAGGAGTAGGCCAGTTTTTCTTCATCCCATTCCTTAGGATATAGGGCCCTGGATGAAATAGCTGTCGCAGAAATCACACGACCATAATCATTCAAGGGACCGCCACCGAATGGATTGAAGTGACAGTTAAGACATGAAGTATAGCTATGGCCGATAAAGTTTGTATAAGCGTGTGCGCTCAGTGAGAAAATAAATAGGCAGAGCAGGATAAAAGTTTTCATGGAATGTTAGTTACCCATTCCGTGAGTGAATCATACTCACCATCCGGTAAAGGACTTCCCCCCGGAGGCATGTTATTTCCTACCTGGTTAGAATTAATGATTCGCTTAATTAATAACGAATCTTCTGGTTGGCCAGGAATCACCAGATTGGCATCAATCCAGTCCTGGTTGGATTTAAAGTTTGCCCATTGCACATGTCGATGACAATTCATGCATCGGCTTTGCATCACGAGATAGGCAGGACGAAAGTTTGGGTCAGACTCGTTTAAGACTATTGGACCATAAAGGTCACGATCTCCTGAATTGGAGTTGTAGTCCTGACAACCAATAAGAATAAAAAGAAGAAGAACTAATTTCATCGAGCCTTATAAGGAAGTATGGCTTCCACTTCAACAAGATCGGAAACCCCGACTCCCAGATATTCAGCCTTGGCCAGACTAAAGTCAGAAGCCTTGATTTGAAACTTGGCGACGACTTCTTTACCTTTCTCAGTGTAGCTGATGACAACTGGTTTTTTTACACCGTTTACTTCCAGGTTCGCTGAACCTTTTCCTCCTTGGGCCTTAAGGTTTGTCAAAGTTGCTTTTGGGTGCTTACTGGAATTGAGGTGTTTCCAAAAATGCTCGTCTCGTAGATCAATGCCCGTTTTAAAAGACTCAATACTCACTGCAATTTTGTCAGCAGTGAAAACGCCATTTTCTTTAATCAGATTACCTTTTGGTTTTTGACTGACGGCCTGAAATGAGCCAGCTGGAGTCAATGATACAAAAAGAGTGATTTTTTCAGCAAAAGCGCTGATAGAAAAGAAAAGGCAGGCAAGGATCATGATTGATTTCATGGAATTGGTCCTTTGAATAGATGGCTTGCTATCTATTTGACCAATTTTTGGCACTGTTGATCAAGGGGAAAGTGCCTAAAAGCCTATTTCTTTTTAGTGACTTTTTTCTTCTTAATCTCTTTTGGACGGAAAGACACAAATCGGATTTTATCTCCCAGTCTGAGCTTTAGCGCAGCGGCAGTGACACCAGAAATTTTGTATCCGCCTGATTTTAGTTTCACGACACCTCCGAGTGCTGCTCGGAAGCTGGTGCTCATGCGAGCTATAATGAAGGTCTCGGATTTAAATGAGCGATCAGAGATTTCCTGAATCTCACCCACAACACTTTCTTTGATAGATCGTATATCATCCAGGTCAGCTATTAGCACCGGCCCTGGTTCGAAGATCCCCACCAACCCTGAAAATCTAAAACCTTCCTGTTCCAGAATTCTTTTCGCCGGTTCGGTGTTAGGATGAACTTTCCCGATCACATATTCCGCATCCTCCGGAAGGAGGTTGGCGATGATAGGGTACTTGGGCATCATCTCTTCGATAAATCTTTTGTTTTTAACATAGAGATAATCAGCTGTCGGGAAATCGATTTTGAAGAAATGTTTTCCTACAGCATCCCAGAATGGAGAGTGGCCGGAATCGTTTACCATTCCACGCATTTCTGCGATCACCTGGTCTTCAAAGTATTTGCGGTTTTCTGCGATGAAGAGAAAACGTGAAAGCGAAAGAAAACGTCCATTTTGAGAATTACGGAAATCCGGATGCAGATACAGCGAGCAGATCTCCGCCGGTCCATTGTGGATAAAATGAAAGTGCAGCGAAGTCACATCATTTTTCTGGTGAATCAGTTTTGATTCATGATGGGTCTTTTCCAGGCGATAGAAGTAGTAGGGCTCAAAACCGCCAATCTTGGAAATGATGGCACAAACTCCGACAAGTTTACCGGTGAAGAGTTCTTCCATCACAAAAAGATAATCTTCACCCTGTGGGCGCTCCTCACGATGAGCAAAGCTTCTTTCTGAGAGACGAATTCGTTTCTTCAGAACTTCCGGATCCCGAGGGAGGGAAGTCAGACCATGGCCGGATTTCTCCAGTAACTCCATCAGTCCATCTAGATCTTTGGCCTCAATCGGGCGGATGATGTACATGCTATGGCATCTCGTTGATAGTTTTTTCGATGATGGCACAGACCTCATCGATATGTTTGTTTTCTGTCACCATAATCGGCATCAGAAAACGCAGACGAGTTGGATGCGATCCAGCGGTGAATGAAAGTACCCCATTCTCAAACAGTTTTTTCGCAAACGCTCCACATTTAGCTTCGTCTCCACCGAATGGAGTAAAAGCTACCATTGCGCCGATACCGTATGGACCACAAACTTTATCCGGGTATTTGTTGCTTAGTTTCTCCAGATTCTCCTTGAAGTGCTGGTGTAGCTTCTCAATTTTTCCTTCTTTACCAAGGTAACCACCTTTCACGATTTCACTGATCACATAGTGAGAAGCTGCAATCTGTGAGGATGAGCCGGTGAAAGTCTGAGACATAAGTCCCGGTTTCGGTTTGTGATCATCTTTAAAGAGAGTCGCGCACACTTGGGAGTTCTTACCCACAGCTACGACATCTACTAATTTATCAAGTTTGAAGTGCTGGAAAGAAAAGAGTTCATGGGTACGGGCAAAGCTTTGAACTTCGTCCACCAGAACTGAAATATTGTTTTCATGACACACTTTGATCAGAGCTTCGAAGTATTCAGTGTTCCCAACCCAAGAGCCGTTCTCACCTTGAATAAGTTCCATGATGAAACCAGCGTGCTGTCCGGGGAAACGAGTGATGGCTTTCTTCATCGCTCTGGTGGCAGCATCGATGGATCCCTGATGATCAGCTTCACAATAGAATGGGATATAATCGACATCCAGAGTTTTCGGAAGCCCCTGTCGGTAAGCGGCTTTATCAGTAACCCATGCCATACCGAGTGTTCGACCTGAGAAACATTTCTCAAAAGCGAAGAAACGGGCAGCAGGGTAGCGTTTCTGGAAAATGATTTTAAAAGCATTTTCATTGGCCATCGCACCCGAAGTGGTTAAGAAAACGTTCTTTACTTCGGCACCGTATTTACAGGCTTCTTTGGAGAACAATTCCACCAGACTGGCGCTATTGGTATTTTGCTGAAGGTGACCATTCATTACAGTGTTGGAAATTGCACCGTCAATCTGAGCATCGATAACACCTGGGTGAGAGTGACCCATGTAATGTACGCCGATACCTGTGATGAAATCGTATTTCACTGAACCATCGGCCAGCTCCACCAGTGGACCATTACCGATACCTGTTCCAAGGTAGTTATAGAAAAGTGCACCTCCACGATACTCCGCCATTTTTTTTAGCAGCTGATCGTAGCTCTCTTTTAATTCCGGAGTTGCTGATTTTACTCCCGTAATTTTTGATTGATGTTCTTTGAGTGCATCTTGAATAAGTTTCTTAGCTTCTTTAATTCGAGGATCTGTAAAAAATCCGTCACCAACCGTCTTGGCCATAGTGAGCTCCATCAAAAAGTTTATGAATGAGTTTTCGGCAGTTTAAAGCAGAGACTTGAAGTTTATCAAGAGAAAGCTCAATTAATCGGTCGACTAGTATGGTCAACTTATTTCCGTTTTAACTCCGTCGATGATCCAGCCGATAGAGAGCTTGTGAAACTACTTTTCCTAATAGTGTTATTTACTTCATTTCCTCTTTTCGCCGATACCACCGGCGTCAAAGGCACAGTTGTATCCAAGAAAGGGTGCTCAAGCCCGGTGATGGTTTGGCTGTCTCTGGATAAAGATGCTTATAAAGAGCGTCTTCTGTTAATGCACACCGAGGTTCCTGTAGGTGGGAGCTTTCAGTTCTATCTTAAGCCAGGGGACTATCAATTAAGGGCATCAGATGAAAAAGGCTGTGAATTTCTGCAAAAGATAAAAGTCACCGCTAAAGTTTCAACAGTTAAAGTCCAAATGGAGAAGAAATGAAGATTCTTCTACTTTTTATATTGTTGATGTTTTCAACTTTTTTGCAGGCACAGGTTTGCGGGCCTAATCAATTGAGAAGCTGGACTCAAGCCCGGGGCTATTTTTGCGTGAATCAATATCCGGCTGCTATTCAGGATTGTTACATATGCCAGAGCAGTTATCAGGCACCACCTGCTATGGGTAACTGGTTTTCTGGTTTTCCTGCACCTCTCTATCAACCGCAAACACTTCCGTGGTGGGCGTATCAGGGCAATTTTTATTACCCCAATTTGCATTACCCGGGCGCCTGGAATTATCCGGGGATGAATCCTCATTATTATCCTGGTCGGGGTGAAGTCTTCGCTGCCAAACCGAACGTCTACGTTGAAAGTATTCATAGAGAAAAAAAATTCACTTTCTCTTTCGGACAGAAAGAAGAATTGAGTTTTCTGGCCACCACTCCGGCATTGGATGAAAGAAATACCTGGAGAGGTAAGATTCTGGACCGGGATAAGTTTGAAGTTGAAGATATAAACTATGACTATCTATTCTATGATATCCGCTTAGCCAAAGAGAAGATGCAATTTGAACGTGGCCTCTGCGCCACCCGTGAAGAAACGATCAAATGGATGCTGAAAGATCTGGCGGAAATGAAATATCCGGTAGTGGCTCTCCAGGATTTCGAAGAGCATTGGAAAGTTAAAATTCCGGATTATCCTTTTTATTGTATCTATCCTCAGTACACAGAGCAATTGGATGCCGCTTTACCAGTCAGCATCAGTTTGGAACAAACCCGCTTTATCCGATCGCTATTCATCCTGATTCCACATAAAGAAGCTCCGGATGTGGACGTCCCGCAGGCCGTTCCGTTTCCCGTTCTGGATCCCCAGGATATCCGGCCGGTTTCTGTCATTAAGCATGAGAACAATTTCCGCGAATGGGGAGTGGCATTCTTAGGCGAATAATCAGGAAAATTTGATACTTAAGTTAGTTTGTCTCGCGTCAACGAGGTCAATTTATTGCCCTCAAATCACTGTTGTGGTACCACTTATCCTCTACATTTTTAATGATTTAAACCAAGCTGCTCAAAGCTAGAGTTGGAGAATTATGAGTTACTTAAAACCGATGAAACATCACGACCTCAAAAAGACTGATAAGAAGACCCTTGAGAAGTGGTTACATCTTCTCATCCTCGGACGCATGATCGATGAGCGTGCTCCGAACTATCTGAAGCAGGCCCTGGGATGGTCTTACCATGCTCCCTATGCTGGCCACGATGCCATCCAGATGGCGATCGGACAGGTCTTCGATAAAAAGACCGATCATTTGTTTCCTTACTATCGTGACATGCAGGTTGCTTTGTCGGCCGGTATGACCGCTGAGGAATTAATTCTCAATGGTATTTCTAAAGCCACAGACCCTTCTTCAGGTGGTCGTCACATGTCGAACCACTTTGCAAAACCAGAATGGAATATCCATAACGTTTCTTCCTGTACTGGAAACCATATCCTTCACGCTGTAGGTGTTGCCCGCGGGATGAAAACTTATAAGCACAAAGGTGTCTCTTTCTCATCTCAGGGTGAATCTTCTGTCTCTGAAGGTTACTGTTATGAAGCCATTACTGGTGCTGATCGTGAATTACTTCCCTGTGTGTTTGTATTCCAGGATAACGGTTATGGTATCTCCGTACCTAAAGCTGATCAGACAGCTAATGAGCACGTAGCTGATAACTTCTCTGGTTTTAAAAACCTCAAGATCATCAAGTGTGATGGCAAAGACGTTTTCGATTCGATGAATGCCATGATCACGGCCCGTGAACATGCTCTGAATAACTCTGAGCCAGTGATCGTTCACGCTATCTGCGTGCGTATTGGTAACCATTCTAACTCCGATAACCATGAGTGGTATCGTGATGAGAAAGAACGCGCTGATGCGAAGGCTCAAGATCCACTACCAAAGTTTAAAGCTGATCTTGTAAAAGCAAAAATCTTCTCAGAAAAAGAAATCGAAGAAATCGAAGCTAAGTGTAAGGCGGAATTGTTAGACGCTCATACTAAAGCGATGAAAGCTCCGGCCCCAACTCCTGAATCAATCTGGAATTTTGTCGTTCCTGAACCGTACGCTCCTCAGAAATACACTGATGGAACCCATGATCATCAGGGTGAGCCGATGAAGTTCATCGACGCTCTCAATGGAACGCTTAAAGCTGAATTCCGTCACAATCCTCACACTTATATCTGGGGACAGGACGTAGCGAATAAAGAGAAGGGCGGTATTTTCAACGTCACTAAAGGCATGCAGCAGGAATTCGGCAAAGACCGCGTTTTCAATGGTCCGATCGCTGAAGATTACATCCTAGGAACTGCCAATGGTATGTCACGTTTTGATCAGGAAAAAATTCGCATCGTTGTAGAGGGGGCAGAATTTGCTGACTACTTCTGGCCAGCAATGGAACAGATGGTAGAAACCTCTCACGACTACTGGAGAAGTAATGGTAAGTTCTCTCCAAACATCACTGTCCGAATAGCTTCCGGTGGTTACATCGGAGGAGGGCTTTACCACTCTCAAAATATCGAGGGAACTCTTTGTACACTTCCTGGTATCCGTGTCGTTGTTCCAGCATTCGCTGACGATGCCGCTGGATTGTTGAGAACGTCTATGCGCTCTGAAGGCTGTACCGTTTACCTTGAGCCGAAAGCTCTCTATAACGCCAAGTCTGCTATGACTCCGGTTCCGGAAGATTTCGAAGTTCCATTCGGTAAGGCCCGCGTTCGTCGCGAAGGTCAGCACCTATCAATTATCACTTACGGTAACACTGTTCACTTCTCTTTAGAAGCAGCTGAAATTTTGGCCAAAGAAGGTTATGAAGTGGAAGTACTGGATCTGCGTTCATTAAATCCACTAGACTATGATTCAATCGTAGCTACAGCGAAGAAAACTCACCGTGTCCTGGTCGTCCATGAAGATAAGGTCTTCGGTGGTTTCGGTGGTGAACTTGTAGGTGTCATCAACGAGCGTGCGTTTGAACACTTAGATGCTCCGGTTCGTCGTGTAGGATCAACCTTCACCCCGGTAGGTTTTAATCGTATCCTGGAAAGAGCTACTCTGCCGGATATGAACCGTATTTTGGTAGCTGCCCGAGAGCTCATCCAATACTAGGAAATCCCATTAGTTAGGGCCTCTTTCGAGGCCCTTCTTTTTTTCCCTGAGTAAACTTTTTACGCAGGGTGGCGTTGCGTTCTATTTCGGCCTATAGTCCCGCCAGATTTTTTATTAATCCTTAAAGGAGTCCTTTATGAAAAAGTTCCTGGCGCTGGGAAGCTTAATCCTATCAATAAACGGCTATGCTCAATCTTATATGATCCTTGGTAACGGTGTAACACTAACCACGGATAAAACTGCTTACGTTTACGATTTCGCTCACTTCATTCTTCCAACGAAAGTGACTTTGACTGGCGGACAATTCCTGGCGGAAGACGGAAAGTTAATCAGTATCGACGATAAAGGTTTCTTGTATCGTAAAGATGAGAAGGCCCCATCGAAATTGAAAGGGAAGGGCACGAACTACGTCATTGCTGAAAATGGGACTATCTTCACTTTTGATGCTGCTGGATTCCTCTACAAATTCGATAAAGATAATGCCCTCAAAAAAGCTAATAACTTTGGTGGCCGATTCTTCACGGTGAAACCAGATGAAAAGAAAAACGCGGTAGACCTGTACACACTTAATTCAACAGGTAACTACTTTAAGATGAACGCTGAAGGTCTCATTGCCGCTGAGATTGCTACTTTCGGTGGGAACTACTTCATGACGAACAAAAACGTCGTCTACACTGTAAGCAAAGACGGTTTTGTGTTCTCGAAAGCTGAAACGAAGACCGGACTGATTAGAAAAATTGGTGGCAACTTCTTCATCGATGACAAGAATGCCATCTACACTGTTTCTGATGAAGGATTTCTCTTCCTGCCAACGCTTCCTGCCAACTTGAAAGTTGCGACCATCACAAAGATTGGTGCTAATTACTTCCTCGATCAGGAAGGAAGATTGTTCGTGGTGGATGCAACAGGTGCTATCTACGAGCGAGAGATGAAGTCGCACGACCTTCGAAATGCAAAAATTCTATCGATGTAGTTCTTAAGGGGGACTTATTCGTCCCCCCCCCTTTTTTGTCCTGCACGCCGTCCGCAATTTATCAACGCATACATTCAGCATCAAGAGTCAGCTTAAGGAAACACAGAGCTATTCGATGGCTTATCGGTGTTTTAATAAACTTACATGACCATTATGGAAAAGCATAAAAGCTTTGAGTATATTCCGCGCGAGGTTGTTTTATTACCAAGGAGATTCTTTATGAAAAAACTATTCTTAGCGGTACTTGCCACTCTTTCATTCAATGCTTTTTCTCAGTCCTATTTTATTCTGGATAATGGAGTGACATTGACTGTAGATCATAAAGGATTCGTTTACGATTATGGCCACTACACACCGGTCAATCGAGTGACAGTCAAAGGCGGTCAGTATCTGGTAGAAGACACTAATATTCTGGTGACTGTAGATGAACAAGGTTCACTTTTTCGTAAGTATGAGCTGATTCCGAAGCAGGTTATCGGCAAAGGTATGAACTATATCATTGGTGAAGACTCATCTGTGATTACCATCG
>JBEIEO010000011.1:0-23536 GCA_040382895.1 Halobacteriovoraceae bacterium | reverse complement strand
TCCATTTTTCATAAAAGTTCTGAATGGAAGCATGACCCATTTCAACTCCGTTCTGGATATAAAGAGAGAGACCCTGGATCTCTTCAGTCATATTTGTCGCTTTCTTATAATGAGCATCCAGGTTCGCCAGGCCCTGAGGGGTCTGAGAGGCCACAAGATAACTTAAGACCTGATTTTTCAGGGCACGCTCTCCGTAGGCTTTAGGAGTCAGTTCAAATTTCTTCGTATAAGAAAGTTTCTCATACTGGTTCAAAAACCAGTCCTGGAAAGTGAGACCAAGTTTTTTCTGAAGATGACAGTGCACCAGATGAATGGCATCGAAATCCGGATGATTCATCTCCTGGGCCAGACCATTTTCCGTTGGAAGTTCCAAAAGATAAGACTTAAAGCTATAGTCAATGCGCTCATCTTTCAGGAGCTCTTCAAAAGCCGCACTGAAATCAGAATTTAAATCATCTGACAGCTTACCGTTGGCCTTGAGGAAATTAAATTCGTTTTTAAAAATAGAATCGTAAACTTTCTGAGTCGCCTCATATCGACAGTAGGCATCGGTATCAAAACTCATGAGTTTTAAAAGATCAGAGAACTCATAGTTATACTCCACATGAACCGGTGCTGTAAATCCACGATTGAGAGAGAGAATGGGCTTCGAGGCGAGTGGGAACTTGAAGCTCTCTTTGAGAGTTTTAAGTTCCAGAGATTTTTCAGTGAGCTTATCCTTCTCCAGAAAGCCAATTTTAAATGGCATGTGCAGGACATTGCCTTCCTGTACTTTGTGAGTTGTAGGTGGATATTTCTGTTCGATCTCAAGATTTAACTCTCCGTTGTGAAAGTTTGAACTCACCTTCAAAGTTGGTGTCCCAGGGCGAGAATACCAGTTCTTAAACTGCGAGAGATCTTTGCCTGAAGCCACTTCCATAGCGTGAATAAAGTCCTCTGTGGTCACGGCCATGCCATCATAGAGTTCAAAGTACTTATCCATCCCCTTGCGAAATTTTTCTTTACCGATAAGGGTTTCAATCATGCGGATGACTTCTGATCCCTTCTCATAAACTGTGCGGGTATAGAAATTATTGATCTCAATGTAGCTAGTAGGTCGAATCGGATGACTTAAAGGCCCGGCATCTTCCGCAAACTGCGACTCTTTCAAAAGACGCACATCTTCCAGACGTTTCACCGCTCGTGATAACATATCCGAAGAAAATTCCTGATCACGAAAAACCGTTAAACCTTCTTTCAAAGTTAACTGAAACCAGTCACGACAGGTAACACGGTTACCAGTCCAGTTATGGAAATATTCATGTCCAATGACTCCCTGAATATTCTGGAAGTCGTGGTCAGTTGCAGATTTTTCATCGGCCAGAGTATAGGTGGAATTAAAAATATTGAGACCTTTATTTTCCATGGCTCCCATATTGAAAGAATCCACTGCCACGATCATGTAAATATCCAGATCGTATTCCAAGCCAAAGGTGTCTTCATCCCACTTCATGGAAGTTTTAAGTGATTCCATGGCATGTGGAGTTTTGAAAAGATTACCTTTATCCACGTAGATTTCCAGATCTACTTTTCGGCCACGCATCGTAGTGAAACTGTCCCGGGCCACATCAAAATCTCCGGCCACCATCGCAAAAAGATAACTAGGCTTTTTAAAGGGGTCTTCCCACTCCACAAAGTGTCTGCCACCGGGCAAATCTCCGGAGCTCAAGCGATTGCCATTTGAAAGCAGGAAAGGAAAACGTTTTTTGTCAGCACTCATGCGGTTTTTAAAGCGCGCCATAACGTCCGGGCGATCAATGAAATATGTGATCTTACGGAAACCCTCCGGTTCGCACTGAGTACAGTACTGATCCCCGGATTTATAAAAGCCTTCGCATGCCTTGTTATTCTCAGGGTCGATGTGATTTTTGATTTCCAGCTGAAACTCTTCCTCGGAAATATTCAAAATAACCAACTTGTCACTGGAGAGCTGAAATTTATCTGAGCCCAGAGTTGTTCCGTTCATGTGAATGGATTTAAGTTCGAGATTTTCTCCATTAAGCTCAAGACTGGCCAACTGGCCTTTGTACTCACGGGATTTTCTGATACTTAGATGTGAGGTAACTTCCGTGTGAGAATCATAGATGTCAACATTGAGATTGATATGTTCAATCTGGAATGCCGAGGGTTTGTAGTCTTTGAGATGAATGGTTTTTGGCTGGTTCGGTTGCATGTTATTCCTCGATGGTGACTTCGTATCCGCTGTGAGAGCGCACGTTCAGTACACCGGCTTCAAATATTAAGTACTGACCTTTAATTCCCAGAAGTTTTGACGTCACTTCTGGCACTTTATCCAGACTGATGGATGAAACTTTCTCCGGATACTGATTCACCGGATACTGAAAGCGGAATTCAGGTTCATTAAGAATCGTAAATTCGTGGCCTTTAAGATCTTCTTTCACCAGCTCCAGCAGCTTGTCCTTCCACTCCAGAAGATTGATTTCCTCAGCAGATCCTTTGAGCATCTTTCTCCAGTCAGTTTTATCGGCTATGTGTTTTTTGAAAATCACTTCAATTAAGCCGGAGGTGATTCTTTTAGTTACTTCCAGAATGGGCAAGGCCTGAGTTGCTCCCTGATCAATCCAACGATACGGCACCTGACTGCGACGGGTGATGCCGACTTTGAGTCCAGATGAGTTCGCTAAATACACCACATGAGGCTTCATACAGTGTTGCTCTCCCCACTGAGGTTCCCGACAGGTGCCTTTATCATAGTGGCAAGTTTCAGGTTTCAAAATGCACAGGTCGCACTCTGCGAGCTTCATGGTACACGGAAAGCAGTAACCTTGAGCGTAGGATTTCTTGGTGGATTTTCCACAGTTCTGGCAATAAATCTTTCCTGAGTAGGTCAGTTTAATTACCTTCCCGAGTCGGGAATTGAGGTCAAAATGCACCTCGCCCAGTGCCAATTGATATTTAACTGGTAAGTCTGGGTAAGATTCCATCTTAGATAGCCGGCCGGTGATTTTCATTCAAAAATTATCTCTGAAAATGCTGCGTCTGTCTTAGAAAAATATTCCACAGTTGATTAAACTAAAGACTCATCTACAATCTTGCTCAAGGTTTAAGTCAACCAACTAAGGAAAGATTCTATGTCAAAATGGTTGTTAACGATTAAATGTCTAATGCTGAGTATGGCACTTGTACTCACCACCAGCTGCGGTAAAGAGCCAAAGCTTCCTGAGATCCCAGGGGTCAAAGGCCCGGCGTTCAATCTTATGGATGGCAAGGTTATGGTTACTGTTAAGCTCCTTCGCGCAAATTTGAATATCGGCGCTAAGGTTCCGATTCCTAAAACCAAGGAATCATTTTTTGAGGTTTCTCCAAACCTTGAAGATGGTGGAACACTTGTTGTATTTTATCTGGATGTCGATGACCTTAAGAATATGAATATCGGTATCGGCGATGGCAACACTCTGCCAGATGGTCGTCCAATTCCAGGTATCCCAGGCGGTACTCTGGAAGGTTCACTACGGGCCGACACAGAATTACTAGATATGTCTTTCTACTTCCACCAGAAACTTTTTGGTTTCTATATCCCTATTGGTTGGGACACTAATGGTTTCGGTGGTTACTGGAACGTAGTTATCAACAACAAGAACATCGGTATGCTCGGTGCCGTTTCTTCTGATGACCAGGGCCGTGGCGCAGGTTTCATCCTTTTCCTAAGACTAGATCAATTGAAGGATAAACAGTTCCAGCAGCTGCTACAGATGTCTAAGCGTAACCCGCACATCAAGTACTAATATCAAAGAGTTGGGGCCCTTCGGGGCCCTAATTTTTTGGGCAATTCTGTAAATTTTTCTCCCTTCTCGCCTTTTTTCCCCGCTTCTGCGGTCTCCCGCCAATAATTAAAGCATGAAAAACTATTTAATCCCCCTCTCTCTATTGCTCGCGTTGAGTTTGACTATTACTGGCTGTGGCAAAAAGGCCGAAGAAGAGACTGGTTCTCCAGAAAGTGCCTTCGAAAATGGTTCAGCTGAACCCATCAGCAACACTTATAGTGATCTTATTCGGGTTATAAAATCTAACGATGTGAAAACCCTTCGGAATATACTTTCTAATAAAAACGTTCTGGATCTGACCAAACTCATCGATGGTGAAACCTTGATGACGATTGCGGTGGAAAATAACCTGGTGCAGATGGTAGAAGCTTTGTTTGAAAACAGCACATCTTTACTCTTTAAACCTAATTCTAGAAAACAAAATCCACTCATGGTGGCGGCCCGGGAGGGTCATGAAACTCTGGTGAGAGTCCTCATGTCCATGGGTCTAAAACTAGACAATAAAGACATCGACGGCAACACGGCCTTACACCTTGCCTTGATGGCAAAAAAAGAAGATCTGGCACTCTTCCTGATCAACGCTGATGCCAACTACGAAATCACCAACAACGCAAACCAGACCCCACTTAGCATCGCTCAGGCCTACAAGCTTGATCGTGTAGTCAAATTGATTCAGGTTCTAAGCTTCTCTCATCTCACGATGCCAGATAAGACCATGGTGTCCCAATTAATTTTGGAAGGAACAGCGTCGGCCGTTCGCAAGTTAATAGGAGATTATCCAAGTCTGGTCCACGAATACAAAGATCTGAATTTTTATGTAATGATTCAGGAGAAACTTGATAATGATAAGTCCCTGGCCATGGCAGAAGTTCTCGCCCTCGGAGGTGCGGACGTAAATGGTCCCCGCGGTCTGGCGGTTAATCCATTGATTCTAGCAGTGAAACAAAAGTCTTTGGACTTTGTTTCTTTTTTTCTTAAATACCAGGCAGATCTGACTGTATATGATTTGGATGGAAAGACGGCCCTCATACATGCTATCGAGGCCAATCATCCGGAAATGGTGAAGGCCTTATTCTCTAAGAATGCTCAGGAGCGCTACACCTACTTTGATCGTAATCAAAAGAAAAGAACCATGAATGCCTGTACCGTTGCCCGTGACGTGCGCAGAAAGCTCGCCACTGATGACGAGCGGGCAAGAATGGAAGAGATTATGGAAGAGTTAGGCTGCGGTCTGCGCTGGCTTTTCTAAGCCAAACACCGGTATCAGAAGTAGAAGTCCTGGTACCGCCACCACCGTACAAACCACAAAGAATATCTGCCAACCGAGATTCTCTGCCATCCATCCCGTCGGAGAAGCAATAATGACTCTCGGAACCCCCATGAGCGCCGTTAAAAGAGCGTACTGAGTCGCTGTGAACTGCTTGTTGGTGAGTGACGCCATGTAGGCAGCATATGCAGCCGTTCCCATACCTGAAGCGAGATTTTCAAATGCGATAACAAGTGCCAGAGAACTAATCTGAACCGGAAGTGAAGGAAGAATTGCAAAGCCAAGGGTTGAAACCGCATGAAGGATTCCAAAGAAAATCAGTGACCATTTCATATTGAAACGAATCATCAAAATTCCGCCAAGAACACCACCAACGATCGTTGCAATCATCCCAAAAAGTTTTGCGACGTAGCCGAGATCGGTTTTGGAATAGCCAATATCAAGGATAAAAGGTGTCGTCATATTGGATGCCATACTATCACCCACTTTATACATCAGAATAAAAAGTAGAACGATCCAGGCACCTTTGCGGGAGAAGAAATCTTTCAAAGGGCCAACCATGGCCTCTTTCATGTTCGCAGGTATTTTAATGTGATGGGTTTCTCTTGGAGCAACCACGGTGAAGAGTATAGCAGGGGCCATGAACAGCGCCATGTATTGATAAACTGTTTTCCATTCAACACTGTCGGCTAAAGTTAATGCCAAAGAGCCCGAGACGATCATGGCGAGGCGATATCCATTTACATAAAGAGAAGAGGCAAGGCCCAGTTCTTCATCCGGCATGATTTCCCGACGGTAGGCATCCAGTACGACATCCTGAGAAGCAGAGAAAAAAGTAATAGCAAAAGCCCAGAGGCACACTAAAAAAAGATCGGTTTTGGGATTAGTCAGAGAAAGAAAAAAGATCGACATCACAATCAGCGCCTGAAAAAGGGCCATCCAGCCACGCCGGCGACCTAAGAATGGCAACTGAAAACGATCAAGCAAAGGCGCCCACAGAGGTTTTATAACGTATGGCAATCCGATCAATGAAACAAAGCCGATGGCGGTAAGATCAACTCCTTCGTCTTTCATCCACGCCTGAAGTGTAGACCCTGTCAAAAGAAGTGGGAGTCCAGCGCAGTAGCCCGTCAAGAGCATGATCAACATGCGATAACTGAAAATCTTCTTCAGGGTTTCCATAGGTTCCTAGAGGTAAGTCGGTTCGTGATAATGGAAGGCGTTCTTACTCACATTGGTGGTTATTTCTTTTTTCTTGGATTTACCTTTGGAAAAACGAATCACTTTAATCACTTCACCTAAAGCTCGCGCCAACAACGGAGGAACAGCATTTCCGATCTGTCTGAAGACAGCGGTCTGAGAGCCATGAAAAATGAAATCATTCGGGAAACTCTGACAAGCAGCTGCTTCACGTGGAGTGAGAAAACGTGCCTCCACTGGATGATAATAACTGGTTCTGGCAGTAAGAATCGTCGGTGAAGGCTCATTCAACGGAAGACGCTGAAGTCGGGTCTGACGGAAGCGATTCTCGCGGAGTTTTTTCCAATCCACACCGAACCAAAGCTTTTTGGGAAGGAATTCTTTTTCATCTTCCTGATAACGAATCCCACGGCCGGCTGGAATGAATTTTAGGCGTTCTTTATCAGAGATCTTTTTCACTTCGGCCAACTTGATGTCGTGATTATAGATGCGACCATCGCGCGCTTTTAGATTTTTAAAAGCCTCTTTCACAGTAACAATTTTTTTTGTTGCACGAGTTCCATGAGTCACGACCGGGAAAAGGCACTCCCCGTCCTTGACACCCATGATGATGGTACGACGACGCTTTTCTGGGACACCAAACTCTTCAGCTGAAAGAACACGGGCGTCCATGTTGTAGCCGAGCTTTTCGAAATACTGAAAAATCTGTTTCATGATCACTTGATTTTTCTTGGCCACAAGACCCGTCACATTTTCAAACAAAATGACTTTGGGCTGGGTGAGCTTCACGATGCGAACAAATTCTTTGAAAAGATGGTTTCGCTCGTCCTCAACTTCACCACGACCGACGGTGGAGAATCCCTGACAAGGTGGTCCGCCCACAACCATATCCACTTTTTGACCACGCAAGAGTTCATTCAATTTCTTTTCTTTAAGTTGCTTGATATCCCCCAAGTAAACAGCAGCTTCATGATGGTTGGCCGCAAAGGTCTTGATCGCTTCTTTATTTGCGTCAACACCCAGCAAACAGCGATGACCGGCCATTTCCAATCCGCAGGAAAGTCCACCGCAGCCACTGAAAAGATCGATGAAAGTAAAAGATTTGTTATTCTTCATGTGCTCTCGAATTTATTGTTAAAAAGGAGTCTAAAAAGAGTGTAAATTCTTGACCAAACAGTGTCTATAGATTTCGCAAACATCTGGAAGAGAAATCATGCATTTGTTTGAACTATAAAACTACACATTTTTCTAACTTTTCACTCTGAAAATTACTCCAATTATGTGATAAGTTACTAAAAAAGAATTTGTTCATATCTCGTTATCAACTAACAAAAGGTCACATTATGAAAAGACGCGAATTTTTAAAAAGCACTCTTCTTTTCGCCGCTGTTTCTACAGTTGTAGGAAAAGCCACAGGTATCTTCAATGAAGCACTGGCCGCTGGTGTTTTCGCTGCCGTCGGAAAACTGGGCTACAAAAGAAGTTTCTCCTCAGGCAAAGAACGGTAAGCAGTGCAGTACCTGCAAGCACTACAAAGCTAACGCTGCCGCTGGAGCAGGTGCTGGTGAGTGCGTACTAGCTGCAATGAAAAATGCCATGAAGCCAGCTGCTAACGTATGGGTTAAAGACGGGGCTTACTGTAATATGTGGGCAAAGAAAGCGTAAATTTTACAGGTTTCTTAATCTATTTAAGCTTCAAGGCCCTCTTCAGAGGGCCTTTTTCATGAAATCAATACCCACCTAGCAAATAAACCTCAATTGTCAGGAAATGTAAGTTTTCAAAGCATTCTTACTTTGGAATAAAGGGCCCATCAAAACACCCTCTTTTAGGAGTACTGGGAATGAAAAAACTTATGCTGATAGCGACCCTGGTTCTTACAGCACAATCGGCCCTGGCCGAAATTAAAGTTATTTATGGGGCTGACAACCGTCAGGACATTTTCCAGGTTTCTAACCCGCTGCACCGTACACTCGCTCGCTCAACTGCAGGGATGATTAAAAAGTCATTGTTTGTAAAGGGTGCCATCGCTAATACTTTCGATCTTCGTGAGTTTAGAACTCTGGAAAGAGCTCAAAATATCTGTGCTTCAGAGAAATTCTCTCAGCAGCCGATTGCTCCAATATGTTCCGGCTTCCTGGTTTCCCCTGATACATTGGTTACGGCCGGTCACTGCTACAATTCATTCTCTACGGTCGAAGCTAACTGTAATGACTTCGCATGGGTTTTTGATTACGACATGAAATCGGCTTCTCATAATCCGACGAAGGGGATCCCGATGACCAACATATACACATGTAAAAAAGTGGTTTCGGTTCAGCGTGATGCCAATTATGATTTCGCCATCATTAAGCTTGATCGTCCGGTTGTGGGTCGCGCAGCTTTGAAAATCCGTACTTCCGGCAAAGTTGCTGACAACACTCCTTTGATGGTTATTGGTCACCCGACAGGTCTTCCTTCTAAGGTTGCTGCTGGAGGACGTATCACCTACAACGCTGAAGCTTCTCGATTCTCAACCACTCTGGATACTTTCCACGGCAACTCTGGGTCAGCGGTTTTCAACTCAACTACCGGTCAAGTTGAAGGGATCCTGGTCATGGGAAAAAACGATTATCAGCCAAGCCTTGCTTCAAATCCGGCCAGCTGTAAGGTTGTCAATAAGTGTTCGGATCTTGCCAAAAACTGCAGTTCAGGAACTGAGACAGGTGTGATTGCTCACGGGGAAGTTGTTCTTCGTATTGAAAACCTAGCATTTCTTATTTCAAAAGCTATTTCACTAAAATAGTCAAATCATCAACGGGGAGTTCTACCAGAAGATAATTCCGGTAGAACTCCCTACGAATCAAAAAAATCTTCGCTTTGGCTACTTTCAAAATTTATGAAAAAGCTCAACCCATTGGATGATTTTTAATCCATGATTGCGGGGTTTAATGTTACCATTTAAGCATGGAAATGAATTTTTTTTGGGTTCAAGTGCGGGATCTCACCATAGCTTCCCTGAAATCACGCTACCGCAAAACTTTCGCCGGATTTATCTGGGTAGTGCTTAATCCGCTTTTGATGTTCGGAGTTCAGAGTCTTGTTTTCAAAAAATTTCTCAACTTAAATGTTCCGGACTACTATCTATTTTTGCTTTCGGGACTTCTTCCCTGGATTTTCTTTTCCCAAACTATTCAGATGGCAACACCGACTTTTGTCACCCAGGCGCAGCTTCTGCGCTCCTTTAAGATTAATCCCCTGGTGATCCTCGCCTCTCAGGTGGCAGATAACTTTATGAACTTCCTGATCACGTTTTTGTTAATCCTCCTCCCCTTTTATATCGAGTCGGGACGTGAGATCTGGCCACTATTTCTTTTACCATTGGCGCTGATTCCATTGCTCTTAGGTACACTGGGACTAAGTATTTCTCTTTCTACCTTTAATGTTTTTTTTCGCGATACAAATTTTGTCATGGGCTTTATTTTCAGTTTGCTCTTTTTTCTTACGCCAATTTTTTATCCCGCGGACTATGTACCCGAGCAGTTCAGATTTCTTATCTATGTAAATCCGGCGGTGTATCTACTCGAACCATTCCGTGATCTGATTTATAACGAAACTCATAAATTTTTTATTTCTCTGGCAAAAGGAACAGGTGTTTCACTGCTCTTTTGTCTGATGGCCCTGTATGTCTGGAAAAGGAAAATAAATGACTTCTACCGGAAGCTCTGATGTCCTGCTAACGGTAAAGAACATCAGCGTTCACTTCGAACTTGAACACTATCACCTGCAAGGTCTGCGGGATATTTTCGTTCAAGCCATCACTCACCCAGTGGAATATCTACTAAGGACACCGGAACTTTTAAAAGTCCTTGATGGTGTGAGTTTTGAACTCAAAAAAGGGATGCGCCTGGGGATTCTGGGAATCAATGGAAGTGGGAAAACAACACTTTGTCGTTGTCTGGCAGGCATGATGAGACCCCAGATGGGAGTCATCCAAACCTCTGCAGAAGTAAGAGCCATTTTTGATACGGGTACAGGCATCATGCCGGAATTAACCGGGCGGGAAAATGCTTATCTTTTAGGTCGACTGTTTTTCCCTGAGGTGCGTGACCTAAAGCCTTTGGTAGATGAGGCAATTGAGTTCTCCGAGCTGGGCCACTTTATCGATGTGCCCTTTAAACAGTACTCCAAAGGGATGCAATCGCGGCTCATGCTTTCATTAATTTCGGCACGCTCCACTGACATTCTGATTTTAGATGAGGTCTTCGACGGAGCGGATGTTTTCTTCCAGCAGAAGCTCGCCATACGGATGAAAAATTTCATCCAGGCCGCTGGGGCAACAGTTTTTGTCTCTCACAGTGCCGATCAGGTCAGAGAAGTTTGTGAGCAAGTTTTAGTTCTTAATAAAGGCAAAATCGGATTCATGGGTGGAGTAGAAGAAGGCATTGCGTACTATCTAAATAGCCAGCCCAAATAAAAAGGGAGCCTTTCGACCCCCACATCAAATCACGTTACAATTTGTTTATGTCCACCTTCACGGGCAAACAATGAATACATCGCTGGAACTACCACCAAGGTCAGAACGGTCGAGACCAGTGAACCGCCGATAATAGAAATCGCCATCGGCTTTAGTGACTCAGATCCAGGCCCCAGAGAAAATGCCAATGGAATCGCTCCCGCCACTGTAGAAAATGTCGTCATTAAAATCGGACGAAGTCGCTTAGGACAGGCATCCTCAAGTGCATCCCGTATGCCCAGGCCTTCTTCACGGCGCTGATTGGTGAAATCCACCAGAAGGATCGAGTTCTTTTTCACTAGCCCCATGAGAAGAATCAATCCAATCATGGAGTACATGTTAATCGTTTGACCAGAAATCCACAGCCCGATAAAGGCTCCGGAAAAACTAAAAGGCAGCGCCATCAGAACAGTCACAGGATCGATGAAACTATTAAACTGAGCACCAAGAATCATGTAGGCAATCAGGACTCCTAGGGCAAGAGCATAAATCAGACTCTGGAACGTTTCGTTAAAGGTTTCAGATGAACCGGACTCGACGATTGCATAACCGGGTTTGAGATGTTTTTTAGTGAGTTCTCGGACTAAAGTCAGCGCCTCACCTTGAGATTTCCCTGGTGTGACTCCTGAGAAAATCGTTATCGCTCGCTGACGCTGACGACGGGAAATAGTCTGCACTCCCGGAAGCTCCTTCACATTAACGACATCCAATAGTTGAATCAACTCTCCACGAGTATTGCGGACATAGATTTTTTTCAAATCAGACAACTGATCTTTCGAAGCATTCAGCATCTTCACTCGGATATCGTTACGGTGTCCGTCTTTAGAGTATTTCCCAACCACAACTCCTCCGATCAGTGCATTGATGGTAGTGCCGATTTCCTGAACACTCACGCCGTAGCGCTTGGCCTTCTCACGATCAGGGAAGATTTTTATTTCCATGACTGATTCTTTATAGTCGGTATCAACATCCGTATAAATCCCGGACGCTTTCATATCTGCCATGGTCTTTTTAGCAGTATCAATCAGTGTCGGCCAATCCCCACCGGTGATAGTAAATTCGACCGGAAAACCTCGACCGGAGGCCGTGAAGCCACCTTGTGAAGTATCCTGAACAAACACCTGACCCTTTTTAAAATTCTGTTTAAAGTACTTTCGATATTCTTCCAAAAGCTCAGATTGTTTTTTTGCTCGTCCCAGCTCCGGGTCCTTGGGACGTTTGTTGGGCTGGTGTAAAGTAACAAACATGTTGGCGATGTTGGACTCAGATCCACCTTGTCCACCGAAGCCTCCAATAGAAACAAAAAACCGTTTCACTTCTTTTCGAGAATTAAAATAGGCTTCAACCTCTTTGGTGGCTTCATCAGTAAATGCCAGGGAGGATCCGTCCGGAGTTTTTAATCGAACCAGGAAGCTTGAAACATCCTGGGCAGGCACAAACTCTTTCGGGATAAATTTAACCAGGGCAAAGGTACCCATAAAAAAGATGAGTGAAAAGATGATGACTTTCCAGCGATTATTAAGTGTCGCCGTCAAAGTCTTACCATACAAAGCTACGATGGAATCAAAGAAGCGATCCACTATCTGGCCTAACTTATTTCGCTTGGAAGTATCTTCGATAAATTTTGATGTACGCATCGGGGTTAAAGTTATGGCTTCGATGTAGGAAAGCCCAACAGCAACCGAGATCGTAATTCCGAACTGGAAGAAATACTTTCCGATAATTCCATCCATCATCGCTACCGGAAGGAAAATTGCCATAATCGCCACGGTGGCGGCCAATGCCGCAAAAGTGATCTCATTGGCACCATCCAGGGATGCCCGGACTTTATCTTTGCCCTCTTCGTGATGTCGATAGATATTCTCCAGCACCATGATGGCATCATCCACCACAATCCCGATGGAGAGAGATAACCCAAGGAGGGTAAAGGTATTGAGAGTGAAGTCCATGTAATTCAAAATAATGAAGGCACCCAGGATAGAAGTCGGAATGGCAAGGATCACGTTGATAGTGGCAGCAAAAGATCCAAGGAATAACCAGCACACCACGGCCGTAAGAACCGCTGATAGAATCATGGTGAAAGACAACTCGTGAATAGATTCTTCAATAAAGGTAGTGGAGTCAAAGTTCACACCTACCATCATCCCCGGCGGAAGCTGTTTATTAACTTCTACCATTTTCTTTTTGATACCCTCGGCGACTGCTACAGAGTTGGAGCCTCGCTGTTTTCTCACTCCGAGACCGACAGCCGTTTTCCCAATGGCCCGGGAGATCCTGCGAACATCGGCCAATCCCTCCTCAACCGAAACCACATCTCCTAAAAATAATGGAACGTAGTTGGGCGCACCGCCTCGACGGATGATAGGAAGTTTTGAGAATTCTTCTACGGAAGTGGCTTCGCCCAGTGTTCGGACGTTGCGCTCTTTAGTTGGATCTTCCACATAACCTGAAGGAGACTCTTTATGTTCGGCTTGAATAGCATTCACCACATCGGTGACTGAGAGTTGGTACTGGTTAAGTTTATCGTTGTCCACCCATACCCGAAGATTCGGCTCCACGTAGCCACCTAAGAAAACATCGGCCACACCGGAAACTGTTTGAAATCGATCTTTCAGATTATCCCGGACATAGGCCATGAGATCTTTTCTTGCCATGGTATCTGAAGTCACCGACAGCCACATGATAGGACGATCATCCGGATTCACTTTGGAGATAATCGGCGGGTCAATTTCATTTGGTAAAAAACGCTGGGCCTGATTAATCTTGGCCTCAACTTCTGAAACAGCAACATCAATATCTTTTTCCAGATTAAATTCTACCGAAACGTTGGCCGATCCGAGCTTTGCCTGAGAAGTCATACTCTTTACACCTTCTACAGAAAGTACCGCCGATTCGATAGGATCGATAACATCTAACTCCATCACTTCCGGAGCTGCCCCCTCATAAGTCACAGAGATGTTTACCACGGGGAAATCGACATCCGGAAGTTGAGATACACCCATCTTGCGCATGGAAAGGTATCCGAAAATGATCATGGCACCCATGAGCATCCATGCAAAAACAGGTTTTCGGATTGAAAGATCGGATAAACTCATGGAAGAACTCCCACTGAAGCTTCAAGATTTTTATGGGTCATATGGGCCATCGCAAAGAGGCTGTCATAAGAGCGTTTGGTCTGAAAAAATACGTTCAAAGACTGAAGCACATCCAGGTTAGTCACAAGTCCATATTGGTAATCTTTTTTATTCAGACGATAGGCCTCTTCAGCTTTTTCCAAGGCTGATTTCAAAGAATCCAGCTGGAGTTGAACAGACTGATAGTTTTGATAAAGAATGCTTAACTCTCGCTCCGCAATCCTCATAGATTCTGAAGCTGTGAGCTCGGCAATGCGACGATTGGCAACGGATTCGCGAACCGACGCCTGAACACCTCCACCTTGAAACAAAGGAACAGAAACAATCAGGGCAGCATCCCACTCTGAAGTGGCAAGAATACCGGTACGATCAAAAAAATAGTTCGATACAAGATCGACTTGAGGGTAATGCCCTCCTTTAGAAACTTCGATCTGAGCATTCGCCACCTGAATCGCTTGCTGGTTTGCCTGTAAATCCGGCCGGGCCTTCAGTTTACTTAGATAGTATTCAAGACTTCCTTCAAGCTTGGGAATCTGTGAAAGCTCAGGAATATTCCCTGGGGGCTGCTTAGTAAAAAATTCAAAATTTCTTTCAGCGTCCTGAAGGTTAATTAGTCCCTGCTGATATTGTGATTCAGCGGTATGAAGTTGGGCTTCAGCCTCAACCAACTCTCCACGACGGGAACGACCAATGCTGGTACGGCTGCGAATCTCTTTCACTCGCTCTTTGCTTGCTTCTGCCAATTGTGCCAGATTCTTTACATCCACCTGGGAAATGCGCAATTGGTAATAGGCATTGATAACCATCTGATATAGATTCAAATCTGTGGCATCTTTTTGAAATTCTGCTAGCAAGTTGTTGGCCTTGGCCACATCCAGCGCACCTAACACTCCACCACGAATCAATGGCTGGGTTAAACGGAGTGCAGCCGAATATTGTTTGGTAAGTGTGAAAGCTCTGATGCCGGTGACATCTGGTGGGTCGATGCGGGTATAGTTACCGATCCCGGCAATTGTAGGAAGAATAGCAGCTTGGGCACGTTTTTCTTGTTCTTCAGATGCATCTACTCTTGAGGAAGCCGCCTTAATTGTCTCCATATTCTGACGTGCAGATTGGTAGGCATCCTTCAAAGTCATCGCAGTGGCACTCTGTATGAGCGAGATTAACAGTATAAGAAACATTCAGACCTCTTTTAAGTGTTTAACTAATTTATCCAGAACCATAAGTCCTCTCATCAGCTCTTCTTTTTCTTCTTTTGAGAGTTCTACTATATGTTTATTCATTTTTGCTTTCACGTAATCACTGACTTTATCCAACACCTGAGTACCCTTAGTAGTCAGGGTAATCACTGAGGTCCTGCGATCATCACCTGCTTTGCGGATAATAAGTTTTTTATTTGAAAGACAAGTGATCATCTTGGAAACGGCTGCAAGAGATACTCCAAGAGTCTCTGCCATGAGAGAAGGCCCCTGGCCTTCACGTATCAGATTTAAGGTCCGAAGTTGCTGCAGCGTTAGGGCTCCACCAACCGCTTCGGTTGAGAAACGGCGGATAATTCTTATGGAGGGCGGAATTGATTCCAGAATCTTGTCAGAGAGCATTTACCTAACCATGTTAAAAGTTAACTTGGTTAAGTATAGACAAGTCAAAAAAACACTGTCCATAAGCAAAAAATTGAAAAAACAAAAACACCGCGGTGATTAAAGTGAATTTGTCGGCTAAAAACTCAAAGCCGACACAAACAATCAGAATACAGGTGAGAGATAATGTAAGGTGCTTTTTAAAAAGGTTGGCCTAAAGTTGATGTAATAACAGTTCTCAAGGAGGAGACATGAAATCACTAGCACTCATTGCGACAATGAGTTTTTCTTTCAGCACTTTAGCTGCCATCAATACAACATACTTCCCTTCTCTCGATGTTAAGGCCATCCATGATGAAGAAGTATTCAACGAGAAGAAAGGTGAAGCTCCTCGCTTCGCTGTTGCGCACTCAGTATCTGTTAGCCCGATGAATTCTCAAAACTGGGAAAAGTCTGCCCAAGGTTACACCTGGATTCACCAGGTAACTGCTCCAAATGCAGTTTCACTAAACTTCGGTTTCTCACGTTTCAATCTTCCAGAAGGTGCTGAGCTAAATATCTACTCTGCTGACCGTTCTCAGTACATCCGTACTTTCACTGCTGCAGACAACAATGTAAGCCGCGAGCTTTGGACACCAGTTATTATGTCTGATGACGTTATCATCGAGCTCTCAGTTCCTGCTCAGTTGGTTGATCAGGTTGACCTGGAACTAACTCACGTTGGTCAGGGTTTCAGAACTTTCGGTCAGAGCACTCAGAAGGCCGGCTCATGTAACATTGATGTCGCTTGTACTGAATCAAAAGGCTGGGAAGCTGAAGTTAACACTGTTGGTGTTATCTCTACCGGTGGATCTCGTTTCTGCACAGGCTTCATGGTAAATAACACTTCAAATGATAAGACTCCGTACTTCATGACAGCTGCTCACTGCCGTATCACTGCTGGGTCTGCTCCATCTCTAGTTGTTTATTGGAATTACCAGACATCTAAGTGTAAAGGTTCTCGAGATGGCAAACTGACAGATTTCCAATCAGGTGCAGTTCACCTGGCGGCCAACTCTCGCTCAGATGCAACTCTAGTGAAGCTTAACTCTCAGCCAAAGCCTGAGTGGAATGTTAACTACGCTGGTTGGGATGCAACTGCAGCTATCGGTACTTCTGCAGTAGCTATTCACCATCCGAACGTTGATGAAAAATCAATTTCATTTGAAAATGATCCAACAGCTCTTTCATCATATGGTGGAACATCTTCTCCAGGCGACTCAACTCACGTATGGGTAAAAGACTGGGATAAAGGAACAACTGAGCCAGGTTCTTCAGGATCACCGTTGTTTGACTCTAATCACAGAGTCATTGGTCAGCTTCATGGCGGTGGTGCTGCTTGCGGTAATGATCTACCAGACTACTACGGTCGCTTGCACACTTCTTATAAAGAGGCTAACTTCGGAAAGTGGTTGGATGCTGCAAACACTGGCAAACTTGTAACTGACACGATTTAATTCAAATCTGATCTTTGGCCCTGCAGCGAAAGTTGCAGGGCCTTTTTTTTTGGCTGACTAAGTCGCACCTGAAAAAACAATAAAAACACCCCTGCATTAGAAAAAAACTTATCAGATTTATCTAAAAAATGTACGTGTCATCAATCAATAGCTTTAGACCGTTTTCTTAGACAAGGTCTCGTTGATAAGGTTAACCACTTCATACTGGATTTCACGGTTATCATCTAACTCAGTATGATCATGCGGAGAAAGGATATTTTTGACTTTCGTCATCTCATGCCGTCGGGCCACATGCGGCCCATCGTTCAAAAGGAAGTTACTTTCACCAAAAACATTCAGATGATTTTTTACATTCTGAGGAACGATACTGTGATCTGCTCCGAAAGAATCAATCGTAATAAGGAGATCAACTTTGCGGAACTGATGCTCCAGGGAATCCAGAGCTTCAGCAACTTCATGAGCGGTGTCACCGCCTAAGCTGTGACCAACGAGAATGACCGGTTGATCGTTTCGTCGTTTTTTAATTTCTTTGATAATTTCATCCTGCTGATCCCAGCCATACATTCGGGATCCTTCTATGGATTCGGCCATCTTTCCAACGCCGGCATATCCGCCTTCAGAAGTTGAAGGTGAACTAAATACATCCAGACCTTTGATAAAAATAATCGCAGGTTTTTTTAGCGTGCCCTCTTTAACCTCCACTTCTTTGACTTCTTCCATTTTACTCAGATCAGGCTTTTTAATTTCTGGCCTTTCACTGGCCGGTTTACTCAGCTCCGGCGTAGGAAGATCGGGAGTTGGTACTGATGGCAGCCCAGGAGTCGGCAATGATCCGGCAGCACCTTGGGGCTTACTTAAATCGACTTTGTAATCAGGTGATGTTCCTGGTTTAGCTAAAAGCTTAGGATCAATAATTTTGGCATCACTCTTAGAAGCAGCAACTTTCGCTCCCTGAGCGGTGCGGTTTTGAGACTGAAGCATTGAACCATAGGTCGTAAGATCGGTTTTCATACTCTAAGTTTATCAAATTGACCCTTCTCGAGACACTTGCGGCAAAATAGGACTCACCCTTTCCTGAGTGATTTGATCCACGAATCTATTGGCTCGATAACCTTTGCATGAAGTTCACCATGTTCATTCTTCTTTTTTTTATCAGCTGTGGCAAAGAGGCCCCCAAGAAATCCACCGTCCATAAACTGCCCCCTTTGAATGGTGTTGAACTCTAATCCAACACCATTCAAGTGGGTCAGTTAGAATCTTTCCGTCAGCCTTGAGGATGCCAGCTCCTTTTAGTTTTCAAAGACATTTTCACCCATTATCCTTATTCAAATGAAATATTTAGCTGGATTTGGGAAAGCCGAAATGACCTGTTTCATTCCTGGTATAGGAATGATGGGTTACGGACAAGCGCATAACACTGTTAAGGTCATCGGAACTCCGTTGTTTGCTCGATCTATGGTTCTGGTGGATGACAAAACATACTTTGTTTTAGTTCATCTGGAGCAGGCATTTGTTACGATGGCAATAAAAGAAGAAATCCTCAAACGTTTACAGGAACAAAAACCCGAGTGGTCCATCACTGATGCCAATCTGATGATCACCGCTCAGCATACGCACTCTGCCCCAGGTGGTTACGGCCATTACCCATTTTATAATTTTACTATTCCCGGATTTCAGATTCGGGTTTTCAAAACTGTATGCGATGCCATTATGGAATCCCTTCACAAGGCTTCTTCTCATCGTGAAGAGGTTGAACTTAAGTGGGGCTCCCACGAAATCTCTCATGAGAAAGAAGTTGCCTTCAATCGATCCATGCACGCCTACCTCAATAATGAGGATGTAAAAAAAATTCGACCGGAGGAAAAGTCTCTCGGTGTGAATCGAACCATGGATGGCTTATCTATCACCAACATGAAAGGTGAGCTGAAGGGCTTTATCAACTGGTTTGGCGTTCACTGCACCAGTGTCTCGAGCTTCAATCATCGCATTCATTCAGACAATAAAGGGGTAGCCGCCACACTTTTTGAAAAGCAATATCCCACAACGACGGCTTTTTTCCTGCAAGCAGCAGCAGGTGATGTATCACCTAATTTTATATTAGATAAAGAAACCGGGCTCATGCGTGGAAAATTTAAAGATCAATATGAGTGCGCAGAATTTAATGGCGAGATTCAATTCCGTGAAAGCCAAAAGATTTCGCCTCAGCTTCCGATTAAAGGAAGTTTTTCATTTTTCCATCAATTTGTAGATATGTCGGTACGAGTTGCACCGGCCGCTCATGGTGTTGCTTTTTTTGAAGGCACTGCTGAAGGTCCAGGTGTGAGTAAAGCTCTGGGGCAAGTGTTGCGAATGGTGGCCCGTGGAGTTAAAGCTAAAGCATTGCTTAAGTATCCTGAGCAGCATAAAGCTTTCTACCAGGCACAGTATCCAAAAGATATTCTCCTCGATCATCGTAGTGGATCTTTCCTTGGTTTGCCTCTGAGTCTTTGGAAAAAACTTCCAAAGATTCCGGAACCTTCTGTTGAAGCTTTAAGAAAAGCAGCTAAAGACGAAGCCATAAATACTGTACCATGGGTACCACACATTCTCCCTTTTCAATTGGTGGTACTGGGCAATCTCATGGTTGCTGCTGTTCCGGGTGAAATCACAACAACTTCGTCTAGGCGCTTAAAAGAGATGTTAGAGAAGATTGTGGAAGGTAAAAACATCGACCGCATTATCATTTCATCCTATTCCAATGCTTTCATGGGTTATATCACGACGCCAGAAGAGTATGTGACCCAGAGTTATGAAGCCGGACATACTATCTATGGCCGAAATACCCTTGGAGGAATCCTAGAGAGTTTTAAAGAACTGGCCCAGGCCTTTGTTGCAGGAAAAACGTTTCAAGGACTGGTAACGGCCCCCTTCCACTTTCCAGCTGATGAATTAAAACGTCGAAGTGTTGAGGCATCTTTATGAAAATAAATCTCATTGGTTATTTTATATTTTTACTCATTCCTTTTAATCTGGCGGCCCAGGAAGTAAAGCTCCTGACCTGGAACACATTTTTAATTCCTCCCCCATGGAATATCACTAAACAAAAAATGCGTACTCAAATCATGCTGAAACAGCTGCCCAAGCTTGAACATGAAGTCATATTTTTCCAGGAAGCTTTTTACGACGGTCCTCGAAAAAAAATAATTCATGCCATGAAAAAAACGCATCCTTTCACTGCAGTTCCAACAAAGGGTAAAAAGATTTACCACATTCAGGACTCAGGTTTATTTGCTGTCAGCAAATATCCCATGGTTTTAAAAGATGTTGTGATTTTCAAGGACTGCGCAAAAGCCGACTGCCTTTCTTCAAAAAGCGCCATGCTGGTAGAAGTAACTCTCCCCTCTCAGAAAAAAGTTCAGTTTATCAATACACATCTGCAGGCATGGAATGAAACGAAGATCTATACTATTCGTCGCAAGCAATTGGCCGATATCAAGGCCATGATGGCCAGGCACTACCAAACAGAGATTCCTCAAATTCTTGTGGGTGATCTTAATATTGATGGGAATCTCGCCTGGGAGTATCACGATAGCCTATCATTTATGAATATGACTTCGGGTAATCTGATTGGTGATCTAAACTCTACCAACGGTTACTCCACTGAAGGCTGTTATAAAAAACCGGGAGAAGATGGCCCCGGAGAATGGCTAGACCATGTCTGGATAAATGCAACAACATCGGCGATGATTCATTCACGAAAAGTACTCCCCATTGAGGGGGAACTGCAGGGGAAATTCTGTCCCCTATCCGACCACTATGCCCTAGAAGCTGTGCTGAGTTTATGAGTCTATACCATGAATATATAAAGGCGCTTAAAACGTCATCTCCAACTTTATTTCTGGATCTGGATAATTTCCACAAGAATCTATACTGGGCACAACAAGAGTGTGGAACTAAAAAAATTCGCCTGGCCACGAAATCACTGCGATCAGTTGAAATCATCCGCCGCATTCTCAAAAGCCATGAATGTTTTCAGGGTCTCATGACCTACACGTTAGCCGAATCACTTTGGCTTAGGTCCGAAGGTTTTGATGATATTATTATGGGGTACCCCACAACTGATCTGGATGATCTCAAGACCCTTGCCCTGGACCCAAAAGGAATAACCTTAATGGTCGACCGGGTAGAGCATCTGATTCTTCTGGAATCCATCGCCTCAGCTCACCAAAGTTCTTTTTCTATTTGTGTGGACATTGATCTTTCTATGGATCTACCGGGAGTGCGCTTTGGGGTGTATCGATCCTCAATTCATCAGGAAAAGCAATTAAGAAATTTCCTGGAGCATCTAAAAGGTTGTTCTTCCTTAAAACTCGTAGGAATGATGGGATATGAAGCTCAAATCGCTGGTGTCATGGATGAAAGTTCTCCTTTAATAAAAAGTTTAAAGAAGCTTTCTCTAACCCAATTAAAAAAACGTCGGGCAGAAATGTTTCGAATTATCGAAAGCTATGGTCATAAATTGCAAATCGTTAATGGTGGCGGGACAGGCAGCCTCAAGCATACCGCCCACGAAGATTGTGTAACAGAGATAACTATTGGTTCGGCTTTTTATGCTCCGGCCCTGTTTGATCATTACGAAGACTTTAAGTTGTCTCCTGCCTTATTTTTTGCTTTGCCGGTAGTCAGAATGCCTACTACGGATATGGTCACTATTTTAGGAGGTGGCTATATTGCTTCGGGAGAACTTAATCCTATCAAACAACCTCAAGTTTATCTGCCTCATGGATTAAGTTATCTTAAGCATGAAGGCTTTGGTGAAGTACAAACTCCTTTAAAATTAACAAGAAACGACAAACTCTCCCTTGGGGATCTAGTGATTCTGCGTCATGCAAAGGCGGGAGAAATCTGCGAGCGATTCAATCAGATCTCACTCATTGAAGGTGGAAACCTTGTTGGAAAATGTCTAACTTATCGGGGTGAAGGAAAATCTTTTCTATGAAGAACTGGGCCGGAAATATTCAATTTCAACCAAAGAACATTCTAGCTCCTCACACGACTCAAGAAGTTCAATCCATGGTAAAGGAGCATCTCAAAAATAAGTCAACCATCCGCATGAGAGGATCGGCTCACTCATGGACAGATCTCATAAGCACCAACGACAGTTACCTTCATCTGGATCACATGCAGGGACTAGTCCACGTAGATCCCGAAAAAAAAGTTCTGACTGCAAAAGCTGGAACAAAACTTTATCTTTTAGGTGAAGAGGCTTTCAAGCATCAATTGGCACTTCCCAATCAAGGGGATATCAACCAGCAATCAGTTGCTGGAGCTCTGAGTTCCGGAACCCATGGAACAGGTGTAACCCTTCAGTCTATGTCAAATCAGATAGAATCTTTAACCATGGTGACAGGAACTGGAGAAATCCTTTCAGTCAGCCGCGACTCAACGCCTGAGATGCTTAAGGCCATTGCGGTCTCTTTTGGATCACTGGGTCTGATCACAGAGCTTTCATTAAAAATGATTGATGCCTATAAGCTAAAAGTCGAAACCTTTCCTGAGAATATGGACACCGCTCTTGAACATAGTTGCAATCGCCTGAAACAGAATCGTCATTTGGAAATGTTTTACTTTCCGGTGGGAGACTGGAGCATCGTCAAGCTCATGAATATGACTCAGGAAAACGTTACGCCAAAAAACATCTGGCATACCTTGAATGATGTCGTGCTGGAGAATTGGTTGTATGAAAAACTCAATCAGCTGGCCAATACCACCCAGAAATACTCTAGCATCGATAAGATCATGCGGAAGTTCGTCGGTCATAATGTAAAGGTGGACTGGTCCCACCGGGCCTTCCCCACTCAAAGATCGATCCGTTTTATGGAAATGGAATACAATCTTCCTATTGAGAAATTTCAGGAAGTTTTTGCTCAGATCAAAGCCTCCATCAAGAAAAATAAATTCCATACTCTTTTTCCAATCGAGATCCGTTTTGTAAAAAATGATGACCTATGGCTTTCTCCGGCAAGCGGCAGAGATTCTGTCTACTTTGCCATTCACACTTACATCACAGAAGAATGGCGTCCCTACTTTAATGCTATGGAAGAAATTTTTAAAAAACATGGAGGCCGACCTCACTGGGGGAAATGGCATTCTCTAAAAGATGATACCTTCCAGGGTCTTTATCCAAAATGGCATGAGTTTAAAAAACTTCGCTGTGATCTTGATCCTCAGGGCATTTGGCTCAACCAACATTTAAAAGATCTTTTTGCTCTTTAAGGAATTTCATGGGTACTCCTTTAATCGCAGTCCTATTTCTCTGCTTTATCACTCTGGGATACTTCGTTTACGGCGCCTGGGTTGCACGTCAGTTCGATCTGAATCCAAAGAATATTACTCCGGCCCATACTCATAGGGATGATGTAGATTATGTGCCCACTAATCCTTTTTATTTATTTGCTCAGCATTTTTCAGCTATCGCCGCCGCGGGACCAATCGCAGGGCCCATCGTCGCCTGTCAGCAATTTGGATGGTTACCTTCTCTTATCTGGATCAGCTTAGGAGTG
>JBEIEO010000010.1:0-25048 GCA_040382895.1 Halobacteriovoraceae bacterium | reverse complement strand
TTATGGATGAGCGAGCTCAGATTATTTCCGCCCTTGAGCGTGGGGCTACTCATGGAGGAGATCTCTGGCAGACCAATCATATGGGTCGTCAGCTCTTTAAAATCAGCCAAATTCATATCGATATAAAATTTGATAAAATCATCATTCGCACCAATCATATTCTGAATATATCAGAGGCTTATCCAGTCTTTATTCGTCTGCGCTACCGAAACCTCATTTGTCGGTTGAATCCGGGAGATTTTAAAATTCTTGGAGATAAACTTATCTGTGATTATCCAGATGAGGCCATGGCGCTCGCCCCACGAAACGGCTCTCGTTATGTCCTGCCGGTGGGACTGGGAATTTCTATTTCGCTTAAGCGCATTGAGCGAACTATCATGGAGATCCCACGAGAGATAGAGCTTCGTGTAATTGATTTTTCTGAGAAGGGATTCGGTATTTTGATCTCTGGAGTTAACCGGGAGTTTTTAAAATGCCAGGATCATTTTTGGCTTAAGGCCATTGATCAAAGAACACTAAGAAATGAGATCCTGGGACATGTGACCTATGTGGCCCCTAAAGGCCACTATCTGCGACGAGGGGATATACGTGTAGGACTTTCTCTTAGCCGGGCCCTGAGTCAGGATATCTACGAGAATCTCAAAAAGAAGTGCAATATTATTTTGAGTGCGTAAAAGCTGAGCCGAAAGAGGCGAACATAATGCAGCCGATCGCCAGCCATTGAATAAGCGAGAGCGCTTCATTCAACACCATTAAACCCGCCAAAGACGCCAGGGCCGGTTCGACACTCATAAGAATACCGAAGGTTTTTTCCGGAATCCTTTTTAAAGAAAACATTTCTAGTGAGTAGGGAAGAGCGCTGGAAAAGAGTGCGACCCCAAGACCTGGCAGGATGATATCGGTGCGAGCTAAATTCGGCCCATCGATAATGAGTCCAAACGGAACAACAATCACAAACGCAAAGAGCATGCCCCAGGCAGCAGCGAATTGAGCTGGAATATGTTTACCAGCTTTTTTTCCGAAGATGATGTAGAGACCCCAAAATAGGCCTGCCAACAAAGCAAAGAAGACACCCAGATAATCCACACTGGTATTAACGTCCCTGGCAGGAAGAATGAGATAAATCCCCAAAGCGGCCAGGAGAACCCAGAGAAAATCCATACGCGAGCGAGAACCAAAGATCGCTACCGCTAAAGGACCCACAAATTCCAGGGCTACCGCGATGCCGAGTGGGATGCGATTGAGGGCAAGATAAAAACTCAGATTCATCGCTCCCAGAGAAAAACCGTAAAGCAGGAGAGATATAAAATGATTCTTTTGAAGTTGGTAACGCCAAGGACGGCTGATGATCCAAAGGATCAGGCTGGCAAAACCTAATCGCACCAGCGACATCCCAGCGGCACCGGTGATCGGAAAAAGACCTTTGGCAAAGGAAGCGCCGAATTGAATGGAGATCATGGCCAGAACTAAGAGCAGATAAGGTAAAACCATAGACTTAAGAGTAATACATTTCAGAGTCTTGATGCTTGTTTTCAGGATCTGAAATAATTCCCAAAAAAAAGCCCCTCTTGCGAGGGGCTTTTTCATTTACGCTCCACCTTCGGAACGAGTTTTTTCATAGTACGTGAACGCGGCTTTCAGATACTCGCGGTTCATTCGAGCGATGTGCTCAATCGAAATACCTTTCGGGCAAGTCGCTTCGCACTCAGCATGATTGGTACAGTTACCAAAGCCCAGAGAATCATGCTCATGAACCATGTTCAGAGCCCGTTTCGGAGCTTCCGGCTGGCCTTGAGGAAGTAGGGCAAGCTGAGAGATCTTAGCACCCATGAAAAGCATTCCTGAACCGTTCGGGCAGCTTGCGACACAAGCACCACAACCGATACAAGCTGCTGCATCCATGGCCTCATCTGCAATTGGTTTCGGGATCAGAATAGCGTTCGCATCCTGAGCGTTACCAGTGTTCGCGGTAATGTAGCCACCTTTAATCATCACTTTATCAATGGCAGAACGATCAACTGCTAAATCTTTAACGATCGGGAACGCCTGAGCACGGAAAGGCTCAATCACAATGGTGTCACCGTTGTTATACAGACGCATGTGCACCTGACAAGTGGTAGTGTTTTTGTAACCACCGTGAGCTTTACCATTAATCATCATGGAGCACATGCCACAGATACCTTCACGGCAATCGTGGTCAAAGGCGATTGGGTCTTCACCTTTTTTCACCAGCTGGCCGTTAAGAACATCGATCATTTCCAGAAACGACATATCAGGTGAAACATGGTCCACCCGGTAGTCCACTAGTTTACCTTCAGTCGCGCCATTCTTCTGGCGCCAGATCTTCAGGTTAAGGGTCATTGTATTTTCAGAAGCCATAAACTTCTCCTTATTTGTATGAACGAGTAGCTAGTTGAACATATTCAAACTTCAATTCTTCTTTGTGACGAATCGGGCTTGAGTTTTGTCCGGTATATTCCCAAACGGCAGAGTGAGCGTACTTCTCATCATCACGAACAGCTTCACCATCTTTTGTCTGGTACTCTTCACGGAAGTGACCGCCACAAGACTCATTTCGCTCAAGGGCATCCAACGCCATCAGCTCTCCGAGCTCGAGGAAGTCAGCGACACGGGTTGCTTTATGAAGTTCAAGATTGAAGTTGCCTACATCTCCTGGAACGTTTACGTCATGCCAGAACTCTTCTTTGAGTTTTCGGATATTGTCGATGGCCCACTTTAGTCCGGTTTCGTTACGGGCCATTCCCACTTTCTCCCACATGATGTGGCCAAGTGCCTTGTGGAAATCATCAACCGTACGTTTGCCTTTGATGCCCAAAAGTTTTGAAGTCTGGATCTTCACTGCTTCTTCAGCATCTTTGAACGCTTGATCGTCCGTAGTCACTTTCTCAAGCGGCGTAGAGGCCAGGTAGTGAGACAGTGTATTCGGGATAACGAAGTATCCATCGGCCAGACCTTGCATCAATGCCGAAGCACCCAGGCGGTTGGCACCGTGATCGGAGAAGTTAGCTTCACCTAGTACGTGAAGTCCTGGAACAGTTGACTGAAGGTTATAGTCTACCCACAGACCACCCATGGTGTAGTGAACAGCAGGGTAGATCATCATCGGAGTTTTATACGGATCATCACCGGTAATACGCTCGTACATCTCAAAGAGGTTACCGTATCTTCCGGCAATCACTTCGCGACCATCGCGCTTAATCGCATCACGGAAATCCAGGTAAACGGCTTGTCCGGTAGAGCCTACGCCTTTACCTTCATCGTAGCGGTATTTGGCCTGACGGGAAGAGACGTCACGTGGGGCGAGGTTACCGAATGAAGGGTAAACGCGCTCAAGGTAGTAATCTCTTTCTTCTTCAGGAATCTCTTCCGGTTTACGTTTATCACCGACAGCGTTTGGTACCCAAACGCGACCATCGTTACGAAGTGACTCTGACATCAGAGTCAGCTTTGACTGATAGTCGCCGTGAACCGGAATACAAGTCGGGTGAATCTGAGTGAAGCATGGGTTAGCAAAAGCAGCTCCACGCTTATAACATCTCCAGGCCGCCGAAGCGTTGGAGGTCATAGCGTTGGTTGAAAGAAAATAAACATTACCGTAGCCACCAGTACAGAGAAGAACGGCATCCGCAGCGTATCGCTCTAACTCACCAGTGATGAGGTTACGAACGATTATCCCTCGGGCCTTACCATTGATCGTTACAAGGTCCATCATCTCGCGACGATTGAACATCTTAATTTTGCCCTTAGAGACCATCTTCATCATCCCAGAGTAACAACCTAAGAGAAGCTGCTGACCGGTTTGTCCGCGGGCGTAGAATGTTCTTGAAACTTGAGCTCCACCGAAAGAGCGGTTATCCAGGTATCCGCCGTATTCACGAGCAAATGGAACACCTTGAGCAACCATCTGATCGATGATGTTAGTTGAAACTTCGGCCAGACGATAAACGTTGGCTTCACGAGCACGATAGTCTCCACCTTTGATGGTATCGTAGAAAAGTCGTTTTACTGAGTCACCATCGTTTGGATAGTTCTTAGCGGCGTTGATACCACCTTGAGCAGCGATCGAGTGAGCTCGGCGTGGCGTATCCTGAATACAAAACGACATCACGTTGTAACCAAGCTCGGCCAGAGTGGCGGCAGCTGAACCACCGGCCAGACCGGTACCTACCACGATGACAGAGAATTTTCTCTTGTTAGCAGGGTTCACAAGTTTTGAATCAAACTTATGCTTCTGCCACTTATCCTTAAGATCACCACTTGGAATTTTTGGATCTAAATTAATGGCCATATTATGCTCCCTTCACATGACACCAGATTGCTAAGAAGGCAAAGCCTCCGGCAATAACGATGGCGTATAGGTAACCAAGACGTTTAACGTTCTTCATGTATTTTCCGTGATTCCAGCCCATGGACTGAAATGCGGAAGCAAAACCGTGAGCGGTGTGAAGACCAGCAGCGGCCATGGCCACGACATACCAAATCACCGCACCGACAGACTGAAAATACTCGATCGTGGTTTTGGTAAGATCTCTCATTACCACACCATCAACGGTTGTTTCGTAGTAGGTTCCGAATTTAAGATTCATCAAGTGAGTAATCATAAATGCCAGAAGGATCAGACCAGTGATTGGCATAGTCTGAGACATGAACGTTGTTCCGCGACCGGTTTTAGTTTTCAAGCTGTACTTACCTCGCGACTTAGCGTTCTCGATGTTAAGCTTAACAGCTAAGCCTAAGTGGAGAGCGAAGATCACGGCCAGAACACCTTCGATCACATAAAGTAGTCCACCCAACGAGGCCAGTTTGTGGGCGTAAAGATTGAACGCATCGGAACTCACCAACAGCAGAAGGTTACCGGTAAGATGGCTCACCAGGAATCCGCAAAGTAGTAAGCCGGTTATGGCCACTAATTGCTTTCTGCCAATGGAAGATCTGAAGTAGTGATTAACAGCAGCTGTCACCATACAAAAGAACTCCTTTCAAAATTGAAAAAAATCGGATTTAAGTCTAAGAATTAATTGCTTTTAGAGTAGCAGATTTGCACCAGATGTCAGGCGATAAATCGTTGAATTAAATAAGACATTTTTTAGCTTATTAAGACTTTTGAAGCTTTGCAGCATTCAACTTTTTTTAACCACCGAATACATCTCTAAACAGCGCAATCGGTTTTTCTCATAACTCACAATGGGCCGAGGGTAATCCGGAAAAAGCAGAGGGTTTGGTTTATGCACATCATCGCCGCTGGCCCGGGCCAATTCTGGCACCCATTGCTTAATGAATTCACCCTTGAGATCAAACTTTTCACTCTGAGAATAGGGGTTAAAGATCCGAAAATACGGTTGGGCATCACAACCGGAACTCGAGGACCACTGCCAACCACCGTTGTTGGCGGCCAGATCAAAGTCCAGCAGATGTTCAGCGAAGTATCGCTCGCCCTGGCGCCAGTCAATTAAAAGTGTTTTACACAAGAATGAGGCTACAACCATACGGAGGCGATTATGCATCATCCCAGTCTGATTCAGGCAGCGCATGGCCGCATCCACAATGGGAAAGCCTGTCTGGCCATCACACCAGGCCTGAAAGTCATCTGGCTTACCCAACCACTTAATCTGATCGTAATCTTTCTTAAAGGAATTTTTCTCAATGTAGGGGTGAGTGTCTAGAATCATGTGATAGAAATCGCGCCAGATAATTTCTGAGACCCAAGTCTCTGCACCTTCGGACCTGCGGGCAACACCGGCGCGGATCATATCTCGCACCGATAAATTTCCAAAACGGATGTAAACCGAAAGATTACTGGTTCCAGGAATGGCAGGAAAATTCCGGGCATCTTTGTAAGCATTTAAGCGCTCATCAAAATCTTTGAGACGCTTGAGCGCTTGAGTCGTTCCGCCGGTGAGAAGAGGCTTCGTTTCAACAAACCCCATTTCCTTATACCAGTTGTGTTTGAGAATATTTTTCGGATTCTCAAATTTGGAGAAATTTTTAATAGGGCATTCATGATCTGAAATGATTTTATTATTGGCCGCAAATTTCTCCAGCCATTTGTTCTTGTAAGGGGTGAAGACTTTGTAGATGGTGCCATCGTTTTTGAGCACTTCATGCTTTTCAAAGAAGACCGAATCCTTAAATGTCGCAAACTCTACGCCTTGAGCTTTAAGTTTCTTTGAAACTAACTCATCACGTTTCTTAGCGTAAGGTTCATAATCCCTATTGGTGAAGACTTTATTGATCTTTAGTTCTTCACACAGAGCGGGGATCAACTCTTCTGGTTTTCCATACCGGATCAGCAGCGAAGAGCCTTTCTTTTGAAGCTTTTCTTCGATTTCCATCAGCGACTGATAAATGAATGTCACTCGGCGATCATGCTTATTTTTTAATTTATCCAGAATGTGCGTATCAAAGATAAAAACCAGGGTGGTCTCACCCTCGGAAAGAGCGGCAGAGAGGGCAGCATGATCATGGAGACGTAAATCGCGACGGAGCCAAACTAGGTTTTTCATGGCCGAAATTCTCTCAAAAACTGACAGTGCCCCATAGGTATATTCTCTCTTCGTCTAATATATGTAGAATCATGGCATGAAAAAATTAATTCTCTTTTCAAGCCTTCTGGTTTCGTCATCTTGTAGTACCTATTTAAAGACCACCGGTCCCCGGATGTTATCACCGGAATCTCATGGTGGCCTGGGGCACGGATCTATTGATCTGGCGCGCCTGCAGGGATCCAAGCAGTATCAGATGGACTTTCGTCAGAATTCTACCAAAGTACCTATGCATGATGACGCTGTCACCTATGGTGTAGGAGTGAGTGGGGAAGTAGGTCTTTTTAAATATATGGATGTTTACATCATTCCATCTCTTACGATGTCGCCCACTTTGTTTGGTGCCAAGTATCAGATTCTGGGAGATACCCGTCAGTCGGCGAAGAAAGGAAATTTTTCTCTTTCCATCAATGCGGCTGTTGGCGGAACGGGAGAAGAAAGAAAAGATGCGGATACCGACTCCGATATTTTCGACGGTGGTGTGGATAAAATCGAATACGGCATGGGGCAAAGCGAGGCCGGAGTCATGGCCGGTTACCGTTGGGCAGATTCCCTTCTTCATTACGTAAATTATTTTGCGTACGGACAGAATGTTTCAGGTACAGTAACGAATAATGCCGGCACCTTAGTGGATGAGAATTTTGATTATCAAAACCGTGGCGTGATTGCTTCGACAGGATTTATTTTCTATTATAAAAAGCTTCAGCTAAAAGCTGATTACACATATCTCACCACTGATTGGAATTATAATAAAAAAGACACGGTCAACATTTTGAACGCAGGTGTGGGCTTTAATTGGTAATTTCGACGATCACACCGAGATCGATGAGTTTCTGTAGCGTTTCTTGTAAATGCTTCGGAACTGCCTCTCGGTTTTCTAATGAATCTTCTTCCAGTAACTGCAAAGTTTCCAGAATCGGTGTTGTCACTTCGATATTGTGAAGCCCGCGAGTCGGATGGGAGTACAGACAAAGTACGTGAGGACGCTGGAGAATCTGTACGGAACCTTTGGTGGCTTCATCCATCATCATACCCACATCAAATTCTAAATTCAGAAAACTTAAACTGGGATTAAGATGAAGTCCCTTTTCTTTCGGGAGAATCAGTTCGTTTTCCAGAATTTGAGATTGCAGTAATTCAAAATAGGCGAGCTCAAAAAGATAGGTGGGGCAATCACCATCAGATGCTTTATCCTGTAAGAACTGGGGAAAATTAAAAGTAAAATCATCCAGGTCTGTAGGACGCTCATCATGGGCAGCGATATACTCTTTGGCCACATCATCCCAGTTGAGGTCAGAGAAGACCGTGAGGCTGGGGAAAGTTTTCTCGAGTGCATCCTGAAAGACTTTAAAGTGATTCATCGTTCTCCAAAAAAAAGGGCCCGCTGAGGGGCCCTTCCATTTTACTTCTTCTTTTTCTTCATGTCTTCATCATGCTTTGGATGATGGGCCTTGTGGTCATGGTCACCGTGATGTGCTTCATCATGCTCATGATCTTTAGCGCCATCAACGTGTTGATGTTCTTTGTCATGTCCATGAGGAGTCTTATCATGATCCGGATGATGGGCCTTATGGTCGTGGTCGCCATGATGTTTTTCATCATGCTCATGATCGCCCTGACCAGTTACGTGGTGGTGCTCTTTATCGTGTTTGACGGGCTTTGCGCATTTTTCAGCACAGCTCTTTTTATGGGCACAAGCAGTAGTAAAGAGGGCGAATACAGCGGTTAATAGCAATAGTTTCATCTGTTCTCCTTTATGTGGTCTTAATTGACTTTTCGGCACTTTAAGTGATTCCATTTAACCCTATGAGCGACTTTCCATTGGAAAAATATATCGACCTCGAAAATAATCCTTACCTGTTAGGTCGGGTAACTATTCACCATGTGGGTGAAGAGTTTCATGCGGAGGTGGATATCATCCACAAAGAAAGTCATAAGATATTTAAACACGTAGATATCATTTATCACCAGCATACTTCGGAAGAGGCTTTAATTTCCGGGGTCCAGAGGCTGCGGTTGTTTTTGGATAAGGTTCAGAAAGCGGCACAACCAAGAGACCGGGATAAAAATAATCTCCACTAGAGGTTTTCATGGGTAAGTTTAAAGTTGAAGACATGAGCTGTGGCCACTGCGAAAAGGCCATCACCACGGAACTCACGAAGGGTGATCCTACCGTGAAGGTGAAAGTGGATCTCAAGACCAAGCTGGTAGAGGTAGAAAACCTTACCGACGACCGGGTCGTATTCCTTCTTAAAGAAATCGGTTATAATCCTGAAAAGGTAAAATAGAAGCACAAACCAAGGACTGCGTTTGCTTCAGTTAGAGTTTTTTCCAAGGACGGAATTTAAATCACTCTCAGACTTCCAGAAGCTGGAAGTTGCCAATCTTTCTATTGCCGACAAAAAACGTCTTGTTAATTATCCCGATTTTTATCAGACTCCCAAGGCCAACGATGTGATTCGGCGGCAGCATGCCAATATGGTGGATAAGATCCTGGGCTTTCGCGTGAAGTACATCGAAGAAATGCTGGTGGCCGAGGCCCGTGGTTTTGAACCAGAAGGCTCTCATGAAACCTGGGGACCATCACTTCACAATGGTGTGCAGACTTGGGTAGGACTAGAATTACAGACACTGCAAACTCCTTATTCAGAAATCATCCGCATTCTGCAATTACTAAAAATTAAACCCTACCAGCACATTATCGATCTGGGTGCGGCCTATGGACGCATGGGTGTGGTCATCGGTGGTCTGTATATCAAAAATCAGTTCACCGGCTATGAGTACGTCAGAGCGCGAGTGGATGAGGGGAATCGCATCTACAAAGATCTGGGCTTTAATCGCGTGCAACTTCAAACGCAGGATTTATTCGCTAAAGATTTTGAATTGCCGGAAGCGGATGTGTACTTCATCTATGACTATGGTCAGGTGGAGCACATCGATCATACCCTAAAGCAGATTGAGCAAGTGGCCTACAAGCGTCCGGTCAAAATCGTGGTGCGTGGAAAATTCACCAAACGTATCATCGCTGATCGACATCCGTGGATGGATCTCAAATACGAAGGCAAGCTTGAAGAATTGTTTTCAATTTATTCGGCCTACATTGTCTAACGACAGCGCCAACCGGGTTCATTGTCTTTGAACTTGGTCTTTTCTTTGGCCAGATAGATACACTGATTTTTGAGCTGATGATTGACTGCCAGGTACAAGTGCACGTTGGAGAATTTCTTTTCTTTTGCATCCCAACCTGTGGCGATTAAAAAATCATTTTCATTTTTGAAGAAATTTTTCCAGGGAGATTTTTGATAACTTAAAGTGCCGGAATATTCCGGCCCGCTCGGGGTATGAGTCATCCACACATCAAAGTCACGGTCCTGATAAGTGAAGGCATGGGAACTGATGGTCACTTTTCCCATCTCCAGATCCTGGCGATCTCCCGTCACCCGGAAGGCAAAACCTTCGGCGATCATCTCAGTCTTGTCTACCGGATAATCCGTCTCCAGGAGTTTCACCGGACGAGTGGTATTCACATCGAAGTATTGAATGATCAACTTGTCATGCTTAGGAGAGTTTTCCTTCAGAAATAAAACGGCCAGTTGATCTTTGCCCACTAAATAGCCTAATGATTTAGAACAAGCGGAATTTTGTCCTTTGAAGAGACGATAGGAATGCATTTTATCTTCACCAATCGAAAGGACTTCCGGTTTATCTTCTTCGGGGTAGTACAAGATGAATTCGCCGTAATTTTTTTCTTTGGCTTCAGTCAAAGGGGACTGGCTGCGCACCTGAATTTCCACGCGTTTATTCTTTAAGCGGCAGTAGGTGTTGTCCCGGGTGAAACTCGTTTCCGTTAGGTTACGAACATCAGGGAACTCTGCCAGAGCGAGTTGAGTGAAAAAAATGAGCAGGAAATACATGAGGAAATTGTAACAGGAAGTAGAAGCAAAAAAAAGGGCCCCGATCGGGGCCCTGAATTTAATATTTTACTGAATGCCGAAGACTGAACGGTAACAGCGAGCCGAACTCTCTGAGTTATACATGTTGGCGCAGCTCTGACCAAGGTAGCCCAATGAAGGCAATCGATTATTTCTCATGGAGGCCTGGAAACAATTCTTCTCTTCCTGCCACGAAGTGGTGATTGTACACGCAGGTCCTACAGCGTAGATAGCAGATGATTCATCAGCGATCTCACGAGGAGCACGTCGAACACCATCGATCAAACACGCAGCGTTTTCCTGCCAGCTTCTGGTGGAAGAACACACTCGCACCAGTGAGCTCAGTGAGTAACTCTGGAGACGAGACACCAAAGCTTCTACAATCTTAGTCTGAATCTCTGAGCTATAAGAAGCACCGGCCAGATCCAGAATCAATTGATTCACTTCAACCGAACGATAAGGATTTGGTTGCGGTTGAGGATACGGATTCGGGTACGGATTTGGATTCGGGTACGGATTTGGATTCGGGTACGGATTTGGATTCGGGTACGGGTGTGGATTTGGCTGAGGATTGTGGCCACCGTTATCGCGTACGCAATCTAAGCTTCCATTCGGGTATTGAGGATTAGAAGAATAATCCAGACGGATAGATTTGCGACACTCTTTCATCCCTTCGATACAGCTTGAATCGCCGAATCCAGTAAACGATCGAACCACACGACCCGTTGGCCGGTGAACCATGTCTACATAGCAAGTCTGAGAAAGGGCCGGCAGGCTCAGGGATGCTAAAAACAAAAGGGCTAAAAATTTCATGTGTCTCTTCTCCTATCAGAAGGGTTAGTCGCGTTGTGGTTCCGTCATGGAATTGATTGCTAATGCTTTTTCATCAAGAATTATGCCAACTTACGAACAAGCAGTTTCAGGCACTTGACGCGCCGCATGGTGCGGATGAACTGGTATCAAAAGGCACCACGCTATGTAAGAGTAGTGCGATTTTGATGCTGATGGGGCGGGAGAGTAAAGAAGTGAGTTTTCTGAACCGGGTAAGCGTAATCAATGTTTTCAGCGCGAAAGACCTGATGCACATCCAGCAGAATACTCTGCTGAATATCCATGTGGATGTTGTAATCATCGGTCAGAACAAAATATACCACTTCGATATCAAGTGAGTGAGTCGTTACACGAAAAAAGTGGCAGCGATCAAAACGGATCTGTTTTTTCGAAAGTACTACGGCCGTGATGATTTCCACGGCGCGCTTGATCTCTTCAGGTGTGGACTCATGAGGCAGGGAAATAAAAAAATTGCTCCGTCGCTCATGCATACGCTTCATATTGCGAATACGAGAGCCTAACAGATCTGAGTTGGAGATGATGATCTGCTCGCCTCCAAGACTTCGGATGCGGGTGGTTTTCAAACCAATGTGTTCGACTTCTCCTAACCATTCTCCCAGGATGATAAAGTCTCCCACCACGAAGGGCTTATCTAAAATGATGGAAAGAGAAGAGAAGAGATCTCCCAGAATGTTTTGCATGGCCAGGGCGATGGCCACACCGCCAATCCCCAGACCCGCGATCATGGTGGTGACCTGGATGCCGATATTGTGAAGAGTAAACATAAAAACAATAGCTAGAAAAGTGAACTTGAGCATCAGCTCCACAATATTAATGGAGCTGGCCGAAGCCGGGTCACGTTTACGTTTTCGATTGAAAGAAAGCTGCATCCACTTCTTGATGCCGTAGAGACCCCAGATTCCCACTTGCATCATCATCACAACAAAAAAGATCCGCCACGACCAGGTGGGATAAATGTGATGCTCCGGCATAAATTGAAAGCCCATATAGGCCGAGCACACTAACATGAAAATATGAGTAGTATGAGCAAAGGAATACACCAGCACATCGTCGACGCGGTTACTGGTGCGATTGATGATCTTCTCTAATTGGGAGAAAAAGATTTTTTTGATGAAGAACAAAGAGACATACATCACCAGAGCAATCACTGACCCGATAAAATGCGGGTTCGCCCGGATTTCGTCCATTTTATCCCCCGACGCTGTTGAGGACGTTCTTCAAAAAGAGGTTCACGGAGGTCTGCTCACGGATATAGTACTGGGCCCGGGATTTATCTTCTCCGACTTTGATACTGTAAGAATCAATACCTGATTTTTCCTGAAGAAACTGAAACATATCTTCATCGGTATTATCATCTCCCAGAGCAATGATCACATCCGGCTGATACTCTTGTTTCTCAAGCCAATGCTGAACAAAGTAGCCTTTAGAGGCGTGAAGAGATTTTACTTCGATGACTTTCTTTCCACGGGTAACCTGGGCCGGAAGTGAAGTGAGAGTTTCTTCCAGCTCAATAAAAAGTTTATTGGCCAGAAAATCCGCAAACTCAGGGGGAGAGTTCCGGTAGTGCCAGGTAATGGCATGACCCTTATCCTCAATAAAACTTCCCGGGGTACGGGAGGTATAGAGTTTGAGAATTTCCATGATGCTATCTTTCCAGCGAGTGGAATCATGTGGAATCAGATTGGTCCATTCATCGCTTTCTGGACTATAGGAGTAAGCTCCGTGGCAGGCAGCCAGTGGAAATTTAAAATGATGATCCACAAACTGATGATGCAAGAAATCCCGATCTCGTCCACTCACCACAACAAATTGCAGATGATTGTTGCGGGAAATTTCGCTCAGTAGCCGTTGAGTTTCTTCTTGCAGTCGCACCTGCGAAGGAAGGCTTGAGATCGGAGCAAGTGTTCCATCGAGGTCACAGAAAAACATCACACGCTTGCCTTTCAGATCTCTCATCCAAGGAAAACGCCCGTCTTTTGAAAGAGTGAGAGTTTTAACTGTTGGCACAACTTCACGATGAAGGTCCCGCAAAAAGAACCGGGCCCATTCCGAGGAGGTGTATTTTTTAAGAAAGTCCTGCATCGCCATCATTTCGCTCCGGCGTTGTGATTCGGGCTGATAGAGAGCTTCGTGAATTTTCACAGCGGTTTCTTCTACGTTCCAGGGATTAATGGAAACAGCATAACTTAACGTCGAGTGGGCCCCGGTGAACTCACTCAGTAAAAGTGTGCCAGGGTGATTTTCTTTCTGAGAGACGACATATTCAAGACTCACGAGGTTCATCCCATCCCGTCGACTGCCGATATGCATGACCTCAGATAACTGATAGAGGGCCGAAAGCTCATAATTACTAACTGAGTGAAAAAGATAATGAACCGGCATGTAAGTTGGCGTTCCGAATTCACCATTAATGCTGGAGACAAGTTGTTCGACTCTTTGTTTGAGATCCTGATACTCCGGAACATCCGTGCGGGAAGGGATCACAATCTGCACCATCTGCACTTTACCGCGCTCTTCCGGAAATTTTCGCAGGAACTCTTCAAAGGAGCGAAGCTTTAAGACTAAGCCTTTGATGTAATCCAGTCGATCTACACCCAGTACCCATTTCATATCTTTTTTATTGTTGTAGTAGCGCTGGATAAACTCTTTGGTTTCAGGTGCATCTGAGAGGGCAATGAAGTTTTCCGTATCAATAGATATGGGATAAACACCCCAACGGCGTTCATTAAAATGATAGGTCGCCTCGCCTAATACTCGCGATAAAGAACTCTTGAAGTGAGTCAGGTAAGAAAGATCATGAAAGCCCACCAGGTCGCATTGAACAAGTGATAAAAGAATTTCTTTGCGCTGAGGGAGCTCACGAAAAATTTCCGAACTAGGAAAAGGAATGTGAAGGAAAAAACCAAGTTTGAGTTCCGGCCGTTTCATCTTGATGATACCGGGAACCAGGAGAAAGTGGAAATCGTGAATCCAGATGGTGTCTTCTTCCCTGGCCTCTGCAATTATGGCGTTGGCCACAAGTTCATTCACCTCCTGATAGGCCTTCCAGCCAAAGTCAGTATACTGAACTAAGGAGCGTTCGTAATGAAAGAGAGGCCACAGGACGTTATTGCAAAAGTTGTTGTAGTAGTGATCATAGATTTGCGCGCCCACAATGATGGGGTGACACTTTAAATCACCAAATGGAGTTTTCTTTAATTCTTTAATTTTTTCTTCATTAATGTCATCGGTCATGATGCCCATCCACTCAAAGTCGTATCCCACTTTTTTTGCATCCAGTCCTTTAATAGCAGAGACAAGTCCTCCAGAACTCGGGACAAACTCTTGAGACTTTTCATTATACGCGAGTGGTAAACGATTACTGACTAACAAGCATCTTGGCATGATTTGTTCTCCGTCATGGAAAAACTAACGATATGGGTTTTGATTCCCTACAAGTTTATATGAGAAAATGTTCTGATGAAAAAGGCACATCGCTATAACTTAGGCATCACCGGCAATTGTAACTATCTTGCGTATGTTCGACATGATAGCGCAGTGGAGTGGTTATGCTGGCCCTACATGGATTCAAGTTTTATTTTTGGTTCGCTCTTGGATGAAAAAAAAGGCGGCACCTTTCAGATATGTCCGACCTATCCTTTTCTCACGACTCAGCGATACGTCGAGAACACCGCGATTCTGACCACGAAATTTACCTGTGAAGATGGAGAGTTTGAAGTCATCGACTTTGCTCCGCGCTTTCAGCACTACGGGCGCTATCATAAGCCGCTGCAGTTTTTTCGAAAGATAAAAAGAATCAAAGGACAGCCACGAATAAAAATCATCTGTGATCCACGGGGAGATTACGGAAGTCTGACCGCCGAACAGTTTGCCGGCAGTAATCATATCCATTATCGGGGACTGCATATTGGTTTGCGCCTCACCACCAATGCTCCTAAGACTTTTATTATGGAGCAAAGATCATTTCTTCTGACCGAAGACCTTTATATGGTTCTGTCCGGCGGAGAACCATATGATGCTCCTCTAAAAGAAACCTATGAAGAGTTCTATTATAAAACCCGGGAGTTCTGGCGCCTGTGGGTAAAAGAAACTTTTATTCCGAATCTCTTTCAAAAAGAGCTCATCCGCTCCAGCATCACCATCAAGCTCCATCAGTTTGAAGACACGGGAGCAATCATCGCCGCTGGGACGACCTCATTGCCGGAATATCCCGGCTCAGGTCGAAACTGGGATTACCGCTACTGCTGGCTGCGAGATTCCTACTTTAGTCTGGGTGCCTTGAACAGTGTGGGACACTTCGAAGAAGCCGAACGCTATCTGCAGTTCATCCACAATATCATTTTGGATGTGGATCTTCTGCAACCCATGTACCGGATTAACGGCATTGCTGAGATCAATGAAAAAGAAGTGGATCTGGCCGGTTACATGGATAATAAGCCTGTGCGAGTGGGGAATGCAGCTTACTATCAAAAGCAATTCGATGCCTACGGGCAAGTGATCTTGAGTCTGCTTCCGCTTTATACGGATGAGCGAATCATTCATCGAGAACAGGCGATTGATCTGACTATCATCAAAGATCTCTTAAAAGAAATTGAACGCAAGATGGATGAGCCCGATGCGGGAACCTGGGAACTAAGGGGACGACAGGCGAAACACCTGGGAACTTATATTTTTCATTGGGCGGGAGCGAAAGCTGCTTATAAGATCGCTGAGTACTACAAAGATACTGAACTCCAGGACAAATCCATGGAGATTATCAAGGCGAGCGAACTTAACATTGAGAAGTGCTATGTCGAAGAATTTGAGTGTTACATGGCCGATCAGAATCGGGAGCACTTTGATGCCACGGGATTTCTTTTGATCACTATGAACTACCTTCAGCCCGGTGATCGACGAACGACCCGACACTTTCAGCGCTTACAAAAAGAACTGATGTCACCGGAGGGCCTAATCTATCGTTACCGTACACCGGATGATTTTGGCGATACCCATGCGTGTTTTACCATCTGCTCTTATTGGTATATTGAGGCCCTGATTTGTCTGGGCTTCCTGAGAGAAGCGGAGGATGCTCTCCAAAATATCGTCCAGCACGCTAATCATTTGGGGCTTCTCTCAGAGGATTTAAGCTCTGAAGATGGGGGACAGTGGGGTAACTTTCCACAGACTTACAGCCACGTAGGTCTTATCAATGCCGTTTGCCGCCTGGCCCGTAAGCGGGATCAGATGGTTTTTGAGTAAAGTTTACCTCCAAGCTATGATCCCATCTGGCACTGGTTTATAACCTCGGAGATGAAAAACATTCTACTTTTGCTGGCACTTTTGTGTGTCTATTCCGCTTATGCGGTCGACGGACTCACCATTGCCAATTCTCATCAGTTTTCTAAGGATGACCATTAAGAAATCCTGCCAGGGGCTGCAAGTCGAGCCGATTAAGCTGAAGTGTCGATAGTCATTAATAAAGTAAGTATTCAGCTCTGCGAGTGCGAAATTTCTCTAACTCTGAATCAATAATGAGCTTATAAGAATCCCAAGGCTTTAGGCTGCGAATCGCATCGATCATGCCTTGCGAACCATAAGATTGTGGGGCCATTTGATTGGAGTTAATGCGATCTTTAAACATTTTGATCAGTACTGATGCTACTTTGTAAGTAAATTCATCTGTGCGCACTTCATCCCCTGACCAGGTAAGCTTCACACCATTGGCCTCTTTACCAGCGTGCAGAGCTCGGGTCACTTTCCAGCCAAAAGGACTGAAAGTCATACCTTTAAACCCAAGAGCATTAAGATTTTTGGAGAGCCGAACGGATTCAGCTTTTGAAATCCACGGAGCACCGATGACTCGGAAAGCGAGTTCATTGGTGGTGCCTCGTCCAACCGCGAGATTGAAATTCTCGAGAGTCCCCCACAAAGCATAAAGGCCTACCTGCTCAATATCCACCAGAGCAGGGGAAGGAGCAAGCCACGGGCGATCTGAACTCTTTAAAAGATTTTCTCTCTTCCAGCCACTCACTGGGATCACAGTGAGCTTTGAGCCGATCTTTTTTTCGGCGTTTATCATTTGGGCCAGTTCCCCAAGAGTCATCCCATGGCGAGTCGGCACTGTATGATAAGCGGTAAAACTTCCCGCAAGATTTTGATCCAGGACTTTTCCTTCCATGATCTCACCCCCTAAAAGGTTAGGACGATCCAGAAGGATCACTTCCACTTTAAGCGGAGCTGTCGCCTTCATGACTTCAGCGATGGTGGAAAAATAAGTATAATAGCGAACACCCACATCCTGCAGATCGATCACGATGGCATCAATGCCTTTGAGATCTTCTGGCTTTGGAGCTTTGGAGCCGCGTTTATAAAGTGAGATCACCGGCAAACCTGTGGCCTCATCGATACCATCTTCCACCCAGTCATCGGCCATGGTGCGCAGACCATGTTCCGGGGCGAAGATTTTCTTTAGAGTAAATTTCTGATGGAGAAAATCGATCAGATGGGTTCCATCTTTGGATTTAGCAGCGGCATGAGTGAGAACCGCCAGATTTTTTCCTTCAAAGAGTCTGGCCACTTCTGCTTCGTCCAGACGATCGATGCCATAGTCCATGGAAAAGAGGGAACATGAGAGGGTAAATAGGATTAATGCAGCTAGTGTTTTCATGCCCTAGACGCTAGCAAACATACTCCTCTAAAGTCTATCTTTACTCGATGCGTTTTTGATATATTCACACTATGAAGAATCTCCTTATCCGTGGTTTCGCTTTTTTCTTTATCCTGGTTGTGGCCACCGCCATCATGGTGGACGTGATGAATATGCAATTTGGCACAGTTAACTTCTGGGATAAGCGCGGCATCTTCTTTCTTATATTTATTACTATTTTTCCACGCCTGACCCTGTTATTTTCCTCGGTGGCCACCGGTGGATTTGTTTGGTGGTTAGCTTTTATTTTTTGTCCACGCATACTCGTAGCATCTCTGGCTACGGTCGCTTACTTTCATACCAATCCGATTCTTGTCATCATCAGCTGGATGGTGGCCCTAGGTGGAGAAGTGTTTGAGAAATGGGGATTGGGATCGAGCCGCGTGCACTTTCGCACTTTCAAGTCAGGCACGCGCGCGACCTACACTGACGAAGAGGTTCGTCCGAATACTACCTTAGGTGATAAGGGCGATGTGATTGAAGCTGAGTTTACTAAAAAATGACCTCTTAGTAGCGGCTCAGTTCCAGGCGAACAGCATTGGCCTTGGACAGATCATTTTTCACAATCATAATCAACTGAACAAATCGCCTCTGCGTGACTCGGCCCTGTGCCATTTTATCACAGCCTAACTTCTCAATCGAATCCGTTATGTTGTAGATCGAAAGATGCTGCGGCCATAGATTTTCGTTATTGTTTGATCCCCCTGCACACAGAGGAATGTAGTGATCGATTTTATAACTCGAGCGCTGCTCATAGCTCAGTTTAAATCCCGCCTGACGGTAGGCGCGGAAGACTTCATCTTTTTGTTGAGTGCTAACGTCGCGCTCGCAGTAGGCGATGTTTTCCGGATAGCGATAGCGTGCCGGACGGTCACACAATTCACCCGGAGTGAGCCTCGCTATCGGTCTGACCGGATATTCAGCGATAAAGCTCTGAGCTAGAGAAATATTAGAGACAACTACTAGCAACCAAAGAATGTTTTTCATGGGCGCTATGTATAGCAAAACTTAAGTTAAATATAAGTGGTACTGTAACTTTTTCCGTAAAACTATGCTAAACTAGGGAGCATGAAGAAGTACCAAGTGCTCTTTTTTATTGGAGTTCTCTTGACTGTGGTGGGGTATTATCTGCGCACCCAGGATAAGCCGCAAAGTGGACTGGCACAGGAAATAAAACTGAATGCTCCAGCAGCTGATCCTCGTTCTCTGAGCCGCCAGCCTTCTTTTCTACAAAGCTATTCAAATCCGCGCGCTATCAACGATGAAAATATTCAGGCCATCAAAGAGAAGATGCATCAGCGTTTTCTTTCCGCTGGGCTCTCCGAAAAAAAATCTCAGGCCATGTTTGATCTTAATGACTTTCATCAAAGTATGCCGGCGTTTAATGAAGAGAATATTGCTAGACGCGAGGAGATGCTCGAAAAGCTAAGTCAGGATCCTAAATCCACCGCGGAAGCTTTTAAAAAACTGATGGGTGAGACCACATCCGATGAAGAGGCCTTGCGGGCCTTTATGGTGAATATAACTCTGGCGCTTAAAATTCCAGAAGAAGACAAAGCTGAGATCTTTGCTTCGCGGATTATTCAGAGTGCAAGCTTTCGCCCTGACGGCACGGTGGAAGATAACGAAATGTCCATAATGATTGCCTTAGGAAATCTTTCGCGCCTAGAAGATGCAGAAGTCAAGAGCTCGGCTTTGGATGAGATTCTTGGAGCCGCCAGGCCGAAAGAAAAAAACCAAGAGTACCTGCAGCTCTTAAGAGATTATTTTCCGGAGCACGCCGAGAAAATTAATTCCCACAAAGAGCGCTAATCGCTTCTCTAAAATTCACCACCGATTCAGCACTGGTGCGGAAATACAGTGCAGGCTCGATCAACTCAAGTTCCATCAAAAGATACTCACCCTGGTAAGGCACAAGGTCTACCCTGGCATAGAGTAAATCAAACGGTACCTGCTCAATCAAAACCTTGGCCTGATCAAGAAGTGCCTGACTGGGAGTAAAACTTTGAATATCTCCACCATGTTCTTCCTGCACGCGAAAATCCCCTGGCTTTGGCACTTTTAGGATGGCGTGGCTAAAAGTTTTATTAAAGTAGTGAAGAGAAATTTCTCCTTGTTTAATTTCTTCCAGAAACGGCTGCAGCATCCAGTCTCCGGGGAAAAGTTCTTGAGTGTAAGATCCTTTGTGCAAATCATCCAGACTCACAATCATAGTTTTATAAGCACTGGCCGAAATACAGGGCTTGAGAATGAATTTTGAGAATTTCCAGCTTGCCGGTAGCTCAAAGCTTCCAGGATAGGAAAAGAACACCGTCGGTACGATCTTGATCCCTTTGTTTTCCAGCTCTCCTAAATAGCCTTTATGATAATTCCATTTGACCACCTCATAGCTATTTACGACTTTGGTCTGAGAGGCAATCAGCTTAATTTTCTCTAGAAATTCCTGAGGGCGCTGAGTGTAATCCCAGGTGGTGCGGATGATCACAAGATCAAAGGCTTTCCAGTCGGCATCCACATCCCAGGGAAGAGTTGAAACTTTATAACCATGGCTTTCCAGTTCTTTGACCGCCAGATTTTCATCCAGGATAAAGCCATCGAGTTTTTGACAGGATAAAAAGAGAAGGCTTTTCATAAATTCGAGTATTCTCCACCGCGCTCTAAGGATTAAGTCTCACTTAAAAGTTTTGCGAGTTTGGTTTTTTCATAACGATGGGCCGCTTGCTCCATCCACTTTTCAAAGGACTTTAAATCATGGGTGACAATCTTTAGCACTTCCTGACGGGTGAATTTTTTTGAATCTGCGGGAATCACATGCCACGGACAAGTTTTGGTGTTGGTTTTGACCAGTAACTCATCGACTGCTTTCACATACTGATCCCATTTCTTTCGGGCATTGATATCATCCATGGTGATCTTCCACTGTTTGTAGGGATCACTTAGCCGGGAATCGAAGCGCGCCAGCTGTTCATCTTTGGTGATGGCGAGAAAGATTTTAATGACCGAAATTCCATCATTAATGAGCTGAGCTTCAAATTCATTTATCTCCCGGTACGCTTCTTTCAAGCGAGCGGCGGGAGTGAGACCTTCAACTTTTTCCACTAACACTCGTCCGTACCAGCTGCGATCAAAGATGGTGATACTCCCTGGGTGAGGGAGCTCTTTCCAGAAGCGGTATAACCAGTGAGTGCCCTGATCGTTAGCAGAAGGAGCACCAATAGGAATAACGCGCACACCACGAGGATCCAGCATCTCAGTGATCTTTCTGATGGAGCCACCTTTTCCGGCGGCATCAAAACCTTCCAGCATAATCACGGCCCGACCTTTTTTATGCCAGATCCCTTGCTGAACCCTGAGCATGCGCAACTGGAGTTCTTTGACCTGTGCTTCCACTAACTCTTTATCAAGCTCAGGCTTGCCCTTAAGGGACATTGATTTGAGAAGTTGAGAGAAAGGTTTTGTTGTGGTTTTCATAGTCTTCTCTTAAATGGTTACACTAAAGATCTGTAGCAGGAGATGATTAATCGAGATCTGTCCATTGATGTACAGGTTTCAGCACTCTGACCAGTTCCAGTGAGTGCTTTTGATTCTCGCCATACTTAGGAAAAAGCACCGGACCGGAAATAGGTGAGATGACTGAATGCTCTGAACTTCTGGCGAGAAGTTCCCCTTGGGAAACTTCATCGAAGTTGCGCCACTGTTTCACCAGATGCAAAGAAAAATCCGGATTGTTAACGGTATTACCCCAGGTAAAAACCTTCTCCACGGGAGCGGTAGTTAACACTGAAGCTTTGCCTTCTAAAATTGAAATTGTCTTTAATACTAATTCATAACCAAGTTTGGTTTGCTCTTCAAAAATCCCTTTCTCACCGGTTTCAATGGTCATGCCGACCATGCCCATCTTGGTGGCAGCATTGGCAAGCCCTACTCCTTTAGAGAGTCCACTGAAGGCTTTATAGCACACCACCGGCATATCGGAGAGAGAGCGGGCGAAGAGATAATTTTTTTCAGAGAAGTTAAACGCAAAAAAGGGCGACTTGGTTGGTTCAATGGTTTGATGCAGATCCAGCACCACATCTGAGCCTTGCACATGCTTTAGGATTTCGGCCGCTCGTTTTTCTTCCTGACTTTGGGGTTGATCCAATAAAAAGGAGCGGTTCATATCTTTTTGCAGTAATCGTTTGTTGGCCTCATAGGCCCAGAGATTACCTAAAACAAAACGGATATTCACCAGAGGCTTAAGACCATTTTTCATATCGGAGAGAAGCTCGAGCATCACCTCAAGACCACCAATTTCATTGCCATGAACGATGGCACCGAGACTTAAAGTCTTGGGCGCACCGACCTCGTAGGCATACATCAGGTGATCGAGTTTTTTTAAAGACAGAGATTCACAACGACTCTCAAACTCCGGCAACTTACTAATCAAGCTTTACTCCTGCATCCTTTAAATCGTCTTTGATACCCCAGATCTTTTTTAAATATTTTGGTGAGTGAGATCCAAGGTAGGCCATGACTAAGAATTTAATTAAGCGACCAGCGAAGATCACTGCTGAAATTTTTAACACAGGAGTTGAGGCCAAGGCCGCAAGTATCACGATGGGTTGTTGCACCAACGGGGAAGCGGCCACTGCAAAGACCACTAACAGACCATACTTATTAAAGTACTCATCGGTTTTGATCCACATGGCAGTTTGATTGATACCGGGAAAATACTCCAGCACAAACGGCAGGCCTTGAGATTCCACCAAAGTGGCGAGCATCCAGGCACCGAGAGTTGAGCCGAGAGTGATGAAGATAGCGTAGATCAACCAACGTTTAGGGATGAGCATGGAACTCGCGATCAGGATGCCATCGTTCGGGATAATGATGATGATGTTATCGAGAGCGGCGAGGAGACCAATCAGCGGCGGATACCAGGCGCGGTCAGCGAATTGCTCGAGCTTAGCGGTCCAGGCCTTGATCTTTTCATGCATTTTTGAGGCGATCATAGAGCTAAATTTTACTTTTTTACCTCTATAAAGTAACCCCTGATAAACTGGACTCTTTTAGTTTTCCTTTGATGTTTCTGCATTACCCACGTGCTTGAGCTTCAACACCCAGACTTCTTCGTCTTCATGCCATGAGTTGTAGCCTCGGGATTAAGTAAGGACCTATGCCCACATGACCTTGATGAGCTTATCGTAATTCAACTCATGCCGCGCGATTTTGATCGCTTCGATGTACTGATCTCGTCTTGCTTTATCTTCTGCGATCGATCGACTTCCCCAGGTCGGGACTTCAATTTCAAGACGAGCGCAGACAAATTCCGTCAGCACTCGTGACCATCGACCATTCCCATCACGGAAGGGATGGATGGTGAGAAGTTTTTCGTGAAACATGGCCATCATTTCTTTGGGAGTATAGGTCTTGAACTCAATCCAGGTTTTAAGGTCCTGCTCGAGTTCTCTAAGCGCTGGACGGACGTTGAAAGGTGCGTGGAAGTCAGTGTTGGCGAGCTCAATGGTGCGCAGACTTCCGGCAAATTTCCAGACGTCTTTGAGCATGTGCTTGTGGAGTTCGATCCACACGGTGTAGTCGAGATGATCTTTCTCGGTGCTCTGGCACCACACGATAGCTTGGGCGATGTTTTCGCTCTCGAGTTCGTAGAGCTCACTCATGTCGTTAACGTGTTTATGTCTGAGTTCTTTGATGATGGATGGATCGATAGGTGTTTGACCGTCGCGGGTTTTGAAGAAGAGAGACATTACCAGATGTCTCCTTTTTCGATGAACTTTTTAGCGAGCCGTTCAATGCGCTCTTTTTCATCTCCACTGACTTTCTGATCTTCAAGTTTCATATGCAGATCGGCGATGTTGAGGGCCTTCGCAGCTTTTTCAAAAGCTTTATCATGAATCATGGTGCGAAGATCTTTTTTCGGAACGAAGGCGTAGACGAGTTCACAGTCCATGGCCTCGGCCATCTTCTTCAGTGTTGAAAGCGAGACCTGACCTTCCATTTCACGGCGTTCAGCTTGCGCAACCGTCGCAGTGGAGAGGGAAGTGAGTTTGGCGAGTTCACTCAAGGTGAGGCCCAACGCTTGTCGCATGTACTTGATCCAACCTTCGCGCACAGAGGCCTTGTCTTTTACGCTACGAAGACTTTCAATGCGACGATTGATCTGCGAAAAGATGGTTTCATTGAGAAATAGCGATTTCATTGTTAGGTCCTTGAAAGGTATGCCTTCTTATCGGTATTTTACGTAAAAATGTAGAAATAGATAGGAATTATTATGTAAAAATACACTAAAAATACAATTTTAATGCGTAAAAATACGTAAAAATACAATTAAGCACCTGAAAACATTCAAGGTTGTTATCAACAGCCTTTTCTGATATTATGCCAGAACTTATCCGGGGGTGCCCAGGTTTCGACAGGGGACTAGAAGGATTGAGTGCGTGCAGAGGTTGATCGACAGGCCTCTTCAAAAGTCGATCACATGTTAATCGGCAACGATTACGCAATGGCTGCTTAATTAGTCTACGACTAATTGGTACCTGAGGGGCCAGCACCGATAACAAAAAGCTGGTAAAGACGTTGGCGGAACGTCCGAAATCTAAACCGCGAAGAGATCAGGTGTTGTTACTCTTTAAAAGCAACGACTGTTTGTTGGTTCAGTAAAAATCAAAAATAGTGTCCGTACTAACTTACAGACTACGCACGTAGTACTCTCTACTGGAAGGTCTTTTGGACGTGGGTTCGATTCCCACCACCTCCACCATCGGATTTCAGAAAAAAGCCGCACACAATGCGGCTTTTTTCATTTCATCTTTCATTTCAGCGACTTATTTACAATCACTTGGCGATTATCGGCGAACTACAAACCTGTCTGGAGTTGTCTCAAACTGTCTCCACGTGGCTATTTGTGGCTACACCGAAAATCGAGCTTCGATCTCATGGACTACATCGCGTAGAGGGAGACCCCAAAACGTGAGTTAAGTCTTCGATTCGATTCACCTACTTTGCGTATCAAAAAGAGC